>NZ_WTSY02000014.1 GCF_009828775.2 Erysipelothrix aquatica
TGGTCTTTTATTTTTTTATTTAATTGCTTATACTTCATATGGGAGCTCCTTTTAGTCGGGTGGGCTCCTTTTATTATACAAAAACAACCGCACCTTGGTGGTGCGGTTGAGATTTGAATTTAGGAAAGCTCTCACAATTCATTGTGAGAGCTTTTTAAATCTTAGTTATTAATTCCATTCATCCGTAACTTCGAAATGCATAGCACTATACTTCAAAATCTTGGGGTTCGGTGTTCTTTTTTTATGAGACTGTAAGTGCACATCACTTTTCTTAAAATTCATAAATGCTTCCTTATTTTCCCAAGTGAACGAGATGACTACCAAATCATAATCCGGATTACTTGAATTCAACCCCATTTCGATTGATTCAAATCCAGGTAATCCTTTAACAATTGAGTTTTCCATAAAATTTGTCATATGGGTTTGGCTATAATCCTTAGTAACTTCAAAGCGTTTAATTTCTTTGTATTTATGTTGCATCATTGATCCTCCAATTATTTGATCATAGTAATTATTATTTCATCTTTTAATCTGTAAATGCCAAGGTAAATCGCTTGACCTTTTCACCTATGTGAGATATTATATCAATGCACTCAACGTGCACAGTTTATTACACACACATGCTAGAAAGCCCTGGATCCCCATCCAGGGCTTTCTGTATATTATTCGTCTGAAAGATTATCGAAATAACCTTGGACAAACACGATTGGGGTTCCTTTGTCACCCGAACCACTTGTGAGATCACAGAGTGACCCAACGAGGTCTACGATACGACGTGGTGTCGTTCCCTGTGCAGCCATTTGGCCAACAAGGTCATCGCCTTTTTCTTTGATTGAAGCTTCGATAGCTTCTTTAAGAGCCTCACCTGTTAAGTCTTTAAAATCATTGTCTGCCAAATACTTGAGTTTCAATTCATTGGGTGTTCCCTCAAGGCCTTTTGTATATGCAGGAGCAACCGTTGGATCGGCTAGTTCCCAAATTTTTCCCATTGGGTCTTTAAATGCGCCATCCCCATAAACCATAACTTCTACATGTTTCCCAGTTGCTTCAAGCATCCGTTTTTGGATGTCTTCAACGAGTCCAAAACTATTGTGTGGGAATAACTTGACAGAATCTTCTGTTGATTTGTTTGATCCTAAAAGACCAAACTCAGCATTATAACCACTTCCATCAACGCTCTCGGTTAAGATATCGTCCAAACCAAGCACAAGCTCTGCACCTTCACGTTTTAAGATACGTTTAGTACGTGCACGTGAGTGAATATCACAAGCCAAAACATGCTTTGTATAATTTAAAATGGTTTCACAGCGGTTTGAGAAGATAATTTCAACTTCGGCACCTTCTGCTTCAATTATTTCACCGTAATAGGCTACATAATCCACACCTGTGAATGAGTGTTTATTCTCGCCAAATAATGCGCGGTATTGCTCTAATGTTAAAACATCACTATAAGGGTTTACACCTGCTTCATCCAATTGATCTAAAGTAACTAATTCGTTACCGACTTCATCGGATGGAAAACTGAGCATAAGCACAACTTTCTTAACTCCTTGTGCAACGCCTTTGAGTAACATTGAAAAACGGTTTCGTGATAAGATTGGAAAAATTACTCCAATTGTATCTGTTCCAAACTTGGTTCGGATATCCTTTGCAATCGCATCTACATTAGCGTAGTTACCTTGAGCACGCGCTACAATTGATTCGGTCATCGCAATAATATCACGATCACGAACCTCAAAATTATCACTCTTGCTTGCTTCGAGGATGCTTTGTGTTACGATCGACGCTAAGTCATCTCCTTCTCGAATAATTGGACCACGAATTCCACGTGAGACTGTACCAACTTTTCTTCCCATGTTAGTATACCTTCCTTTTCTTTTTTCATAGAAACAGTATTTATACTGAGAACAGATGTTCTTGTTCCTGTACTATTCTATCATGTGTGGGATTGATATGAAAGAACGACTTGTCGATGTAACAAATTTCATGATTTGGATACGCTTTCTTATCATTTTTTTTGCTTCAAGATGATTTTATAAATATTCCTTCTTTGTTTTATGGTTGTTAATGTGTCTATTGAGAAGTAATTCATTGATGAAAATCTATGAAACAATCGACTTCACGATGAAAAACTATCATTTCGCTTGACTATCTTTACATTAAGCGATATGGTTAATGAAATTGAATATAGAGGTAGCGGTGCATCAGAGTATGAAGTCGAGTAGGTATACGTTGACGCTTCAGAAAGGTAACCATCGCCGAATAGATTAATTAGACATAATTAACCTATGGGGTTAGTGAAAATATCACTATCACTCGATCCATTCGGATTGGCACTATGAAACTAAAACTCTAGCCAACCGCTAGAGTTTTTTTATTCCCCCAACCATCATTCAATTTGATAGGAGGATTACTATGAGAAGGATAGTAACAGTATTTGCTGTAATGCTTCTGGTATTAGTTGGTTGTGGTGTAAAACCAACAGATCGGGAAACATTTACAGTTGGGATGGAGTGTGGTTATGCACCGTATAACTGGACTCAATCAGAATCAAATGATTCTGCAGTCGCAATTGATGGCAACCAGTTTTGTGAAGGATATGATGTCCAAATTGCAAAACGTGTGGCAGCATCAATGGATAAAGAATTGGTCATTCGTAAGACCAGTTGGGATGGATTGATCCTTTCCCTTCAAACCGGAGAGATTGATGCTATCATTGCGGGAATGTCTCCAACTGATGAGCGTAAAAAAGAAGTTGCGTTTAGCAATGTTTATTATCTCGATGATGAAACTGCATTTGGAATCGTCGTCAAACGGGACGGACCATTTAGTCAAGGAAAAACTATAAAAGACTTCGAAAATGCGCGTGTGTCTGCGCAAGTTGGTACATTCCACACTGAATTATTGGAACAACTTGAGAATATCGATGCAGCACAAGCCATGAAAGATTTCCCAACAATGACAGTTGCCTTGCAATCTGGAGAATTAGATGGATTTGTTGCTGATAGCGGTACTGGCGATCGTATCAATGCAACCAATAAAGACTTAATGTATATCCAATTAGATGGACCTGAGGGATATACGGTCACTGAATCAATGGCTGGAGTTGCTATTGGGCTTCGTAAAGATGATACCCAACTTCTTAGTGAAGTTAATGACGCACTTGCCCTTATTTCCCGTGACACACAAAAAGAGTTGATGAATACAGCGGTTAATGCTGGAGATTTCTCTACTGGAAATTTCTTTGAACAAGTAATGACAATTTTATCGCATAATTATCCAGCTTTAATACGGGGAACACTTACCACTATCGGGATTTCATTTACAGCAACATTGATTGGATTTATTATTGGACTTCTCGTTGCAATTTCACGAAATACGAAAGTTACAAATGCCATTGCCTCAGTCTATATTACCGTCTTCCGCGGAACTCCAATGATGGTACAAGCATTAGTCTTCTACTACGGAATTTCAATGATGTTTACAGGATTCCGTTGGTCCAACCTACCAATGGGTAACATCCTTGCGGGGATTATCATTGTAAGCATCAATACCGGTGCTTATATGGCTGAAACAATGCGAAGTGGTATACAGGCCATTGATGATGGCCAGTTTGAAGCAGCTAAGAGTCTTGGCTTTACACGCTGGGAAACAATGCGACACATTATCTTGCCACAAGCAATTCGAAATGCAATTCCAACATTGGGTAATGAATTAATCGTTAATGTTAAAGATACATCCGTTCTTAACGTTATTGCCGTTACTGAACTCTTCTTTGTTTCAAACGGAATTGCATCAACGACGTATCAAGTATTCCAAACATTCACGATCACGACTGTAATTTACTTAGTTCTAACTACATTCTTAACGTTACTGCTTCGCTTTATCGAATTAAAACTCGATAAGACAAAAACAGAAGCAAGTAGCTATCCATCATCAATTACTGATGGACAAAATATATAGAAAGCAGGAAATTTTATGACAGAAACACCATTGGTATCCATTCAAAATTTACATAAAAGTTTTGGATCCCTTGAGGTATTAAAAGGTGTCACGCTCGATGTAAATCGGGGTGATGTCGTATCCATTATTGGTTCATCAGGTTCAGGAAAATCAACGTTGTTACGATGCATTAACGATTTAGAGTCTTTTGATGATGGTGATGTCGCCATTGATGGAACCTCAATTCGTCAGTTAAAAGGACGTGAACTCAATACAAGCGTCGGGATTGTGTTTCAAAACTTCAATCTTTTCAATAATTTAACAGTTCTTGAGAACTGTGTTAAGCCGCAAATGGTTGTCTTAAACCGCACACGTGAAGCCGCTGAGGAAACAGCCTTAGATTTACTTCGTAAAGTTGGTATGGAACAGTTTGCCAATAAGAATGCCATTCAATTATCGGGTGGACAGAAACAACGGGTTGCGATTGCCCGCGCTCTAGCAATGAATCCAAAAGTATTGTTGTTTGATGAACCGACAAGTGCTCTTGATCCAGAGATGGTTGGTGAAGTATTACAAGTCATGAAAGATCTTGCTAATGAATCACTAACCATGATCGTTGTCACCCATGAAATGGGGTTTGCGCGGGATGTTTCGTCACACGTCGTCTTTATGGACAATGGTGTTGTGCTTGAATCCGGAACCCCTGAAGCAATTTTCAACAACCCTCAAGAAGTACGTACACAAGCATTTTTAGCAAGATATAGAAACCAAGGAGCTCAATAATGACACATTCAAATATCAAAAAATACGCACATCAATTTTTACCAGCAATGCAAGAGGCACGTCGCTTCTTCCACCAAAACCCCGAACTTGCACACGAAGAATATGAAACTCAAAAATATGTACAACAAACACTTGATGCTTTAGGAATCGAAAATCATCAATTATTTGGTACTGGTGTCGTTGGACTTATTCAAGGTGCACACCCAGGAAAAACAGTCTTACTTCGCGCAGATATGGATGCTTTACCAATCCATGAAGAAGCAGACGTTCCCTACCGTTCAGGTATTGATGGAAAAATGCATGCGTGTGGCCACGATGGTCATACCGCCGGTCTTTTAGGAGCAGCTATGATTCTAAATGAAATGAAAGATTCAATTCATGGCAATGTTAAGCTGATGTTTCAACCTGCTGAGGAAACAGATGGTGGTGCACAACCGATGATTGATGAAGGAATACTTCTAAATCCAAACGTTGATGCAGCATTTGGTTTACATCTTGCAGGTGACGTAGAACATGGAAAACTTCAAGTCCGTTATGGTGCTATGTATGGAGCACCTGATGAATTTGAAATCGTAATTCGTGGACGTGGTGGTCATGCCGCCAGTCCAGAACAAACGATTGATCCAATCAGTATTGCGGTGCAGTTTATTCAAAACGCACAGCATATCCTTACACGCCGTATTGATCCGGTTAAGCCTGCCGTCATCTCATTCACAAAAATACATGCTGGTGATGGCCTAAATGTTATTCCAGAAGTATGTCACATTGGCGGAACAATTCGAACATTGTATCCAGATACACGTGCAATTGTGTCAGAAATGTTGGAACAAACTTTAAATGCATCTTGTGAGCTACACGGAGCAACATATGAATTTAGTTTCTTACCTTCTTATCCACCGTTAATTAACAATCAAGAAATGACTGCTTTAGTTCAGGATAGCTTGAGTGGGTACTTTGGTGCTGATCAGGTTATTGAAAAAGAGTTCCCAACTCTGGGTGCTGAGGACTTCGCTTTCTTAACACTCGCAGTACCCGCGTCTTATTATAATGTCGGTATCAACCGCGAAGGCTATGATGAGCCAGTTCATCACCATCCAAAATTTGTTTGGGATGATGAAGTTTTGGAAGTCACAAGCGCTTCTTTAGCAACTGTAGCATTAGATTTCTTAAATCAGTAATTAAAAAGGGAAAGCGATTTATTCGCCTTCCCTTTTAATTTTCGTATACAACATCTTGATATATTGATGTTTTGGTAAAAATGATGCCTGCGATTGCAACAACCACCAACACGCCAATAGTGATCAAATAAGGGGTGTTAGAGATTATTGATGATGACACTTGAACACCGAGCCGGGAAATCATTGATTTTGTGATCATGGTTGCAACAATATATGTCGGATACAACAGAATTGCTGAAGCGATTGATGCACCCACGATGTATGGAATCCAGAAATAATGACGTTCTAACACAAAGAGTAGCACCATCAATGCTATCAGAACACCTGTAGCAACACCAATAAGAAGGGGACTATTCGAATTAAACCAACGGGTTAATTCAAGCACTTGCTGTTGGCGCGGCGTTAGATTTTTGGTTACTTCAGTCAGAACCGTCTCATATACCGTTTGTACATCATACCCCACAAGTACGGATTCCATTTCAGTTCGAATCGTTTCTGTCGTAATGGTTTGACCGGTAATTGCTTCGATTTCTTTCGAATAATTTCCAATAATCGCACTCATATCATCCAGAAGTTCTTTTTCATTAAAAGAAGATGTTCCATTTAGAATATCTTGGTACGCACCACCGATTTGTTGGTTAATGGCTGCCTCAATTTCAGGGTCTTTGGAAATTTGTTCAACAACCTGCGTGACTGTATCTCGGTACTCAACTGGGACATTTTGAAAGATTGGTTCAATGAGCTTAGTTGGTTCAAGCTTTTCGACAATTTCAGTTGTTGGAAACATCGTTTCTGGATTCTGAACAAGACTCTGTGCCGCCACTAGATTTACAAGTGCAACTGTCGTAATGACCATGATCATAACAATAAATATACTCAGTGCTTTTTTCATAGGATACTCCTCTAGATTGTTAATTCCATTTGGTATTGATACGTATAGGCACGAAATCCTAGTGTTTCCAACAACTCGATAACATCTTCAGCATACGTTTCAATATTGTTAATGGTTAGTGTTTCATACATATTTGATGCGTTAAATAGTAATGCTTGCAATTGGTCCGGATGGGTATAACCAAAATGACGCACGGATCCATTGTTGAGAACCGCAATAAAAGCAACGATTTCAGCATTTTCTTGAATCGTGTAAATATTTTGATTTTGCGGTGTTCCAATATAATTAGCAAATGATGGATGATGATTCTCAAGATGACGCAAGGATGATACATCCGACCCAAAATCCAAATTCACTTCATACGGAGTCGTAGGTTTTGTCTTTACACTCCCTTTGTAGCAGTTGTAAGTCGCTGTGACTTCAAATCCATTTTTCTTATAAGTTTTAATGGCATTGTCATTATCATTGAGAACTTCTAATTGATAGGTATCGATGCCAAACATATTGAAATAACTCAATGCTGCTTCAAACATCATCGTATACAGCCCTTGCTTTCGATAACGAGGAACGATTCCGGTTATCACATTGTAAGCTACTGCACCGTTCAAGGCATGGATTACAAAGCCAACAAGTTCTTCTTCATCGTAGACTCCGAATGAATAATCTAAATTGGTATTCACACCTTCAAGTTTTGTTTTGAGTGTATCTGAAGTGAATTCCATGGGTACTGGGTAATCTTGAAACGCTTCATTGATGGTTTTTACAAGTGATTCAAACTTCACATCACTTAACTGTTTTACTGCAATCATTCTTCTACCTCACATTTTATTTATTTTACCATACCGGTCTATTTTTTCATAATTTATAACTCTTCGATACTGTAAAAAAGAATCTCTTACGAGATTCTTTGAAAGCTATGATTTTCTTCGACGTTTTGAAATCATGACGATTCCAATTCCACCAAGAAGTATGATGCTACCATACATCATAACCGTATTACTAATTCCTGTTTTTGGTAGTTCTGTTACCTCACCTGGGTTCGTAGGTTCGACAGGGGTTACAGGATTCACCGGATCGACTGGATCCGTGGAATTAATAACTGTTACAGTGAGTACTTTTGTTGTCAGTACCTGAAGGTCGTGCGAGAGGATAGACGCTGTAACCACGACATCTCCTGTCACATTATCCAACAACAGGTTCTTGACATCAAGTGTCACAGGCATCGTATGAGTACCGGTAACCTCACTTGTTACAACACCTTCAATCGTAAGTGTTGTCGCAAGATATGACTCAAGACTGCCGTCTTTAATGAGTTCCTGAAGCTTCGCTTTTGAAAGTGATGTTTTACTATCATTCATTTTAATAGCATATACGCGTGTACTGTCGTAAATCAGGACTGGAATTGTCTTTGTTGAATTTGATGCCCCATAGTCAACGTTTACAACAACTTCAACACTTCCTTCTTGCACAGCATTCTTGATATTATCTAAATCCATGACGACACGATCCGTAATATCTTCGTTAACTGTGACTGTTCCATTTGGTAATGTTTCGCGATATTCTGCCTTCACAAAATCACTTGGAACAACTTGCTGACGATCTTTCAAATCAACGGAGTGTTTAAGATCGGTAATGATAATTTCTCGAACTGTATTTTCTTGTTCAATATACTTTCGAGAGATGTCATTGATACCTGTACGCATGCGTTGCACTTCAGCATCAATGAAATCTTTATCAGCTTGACTTGATGCTACTGCTGCACCATAACCGTTTCCTTTTCCATAACGACGACCAATTGATTGAATTAATGTATCAATTTCTTCGGACAACGTTGGATCAAGACTCTTTAGGTAACGCGCTTTCGTGACATCACGTGTCCCTTCTTTAAGTTTTTCGTAACGTGGTGTTGTATAGGGTACTGTTGAATCTTGACCTTTTTCTCTTGGATATACAAAGAATGGGTCACCACTCTCCCAATACCAGTGGCTAATATCTTCCAGTGGATTTGCGACCCAAGCATCAAATGCCCATCGCATAAATCCATCCACACCATGAGACTCTGCATACCACATTATCCAAGCACTCTCACCAGGATTACTGAATGCAAAGCTACTTGGGTAGTCTCCAACACAGGTATAGATAGTAGTTGTTAGACCTAAACTACGTCGATGTTCAGAGAGTTCTCGAAGTTCGTTACTATCGTGATTCGTATGTCCAAGATTAATTGAAATATCATCAATCTTATCTAGAATATCTGCTGAGACTGAGTTATAGTTCATCGCTCCATGAATTTTTAATGTTTTACCATCTTTGTTTGGATGATTTTGAATAATATCGATGACTGGTTGCATTGTTGACAATGGGCGTTCGTCCATTGCAATGTATGTTTTTTCAAACCAACCTTTAGAATCTAAATGATCGACATAACTGACCAAAAATTCATCCCAAAGTTTATTCCAAAGCTCGGAACCTGGTGCAGGTTTTACTTGAACTTCTTTACCTTGCGCCTCATCAAAATAGAATATTCTATTTTCCCAAGGAATCATTGAAAAACTCTTAATATGTCTATCGATCCCAAGACTCATTGCCAATTCAACATACTTATCGAAGTGCTCATAATCAAAAGTCATGGTTCCGTCTACAGATTTCGTCCATTTAATCATGGATGGATATTTATCGGTTGTCTGTTGGTTCCATGGATCCTCAACAATCGTAACAGTGATGGTATCGCCACCACTTTCTTTGTATGATTTCAACTGATTGGTGAGTACTTCCATATGATATGGACCAAATAAATCTGCTTCTTCAATTCCGTAGTAGCGAGCAGATGTGTAAGGATATTGCCAAATATCCATTCCAAAATCGTATGCTTCAGTACTATTCAAGTCTGGGACAACTAAATCCAGAACTTCAAATGAATATGCTAATTCAATAGTTTCTGTCATTGAATCATCATTTAATTGAATGGTTCCCGTATAGATGCCTGGTTTCGTAGATTCCGGAATTTCAATTGAAACCCAAAGTGGCTGAACTCGCTCTGCTGCTACATTCATTGGTAAGGTTGTATGAATCACATCAGGAACCATCTCTTTGGGTCCAGTTGGCACACTTCCCCAATTAAAACCACGTCCAATATACGCATTTGTTTCTTTAAGTCCTTTTATTGATATGTTTTCGTTTGAAAATATATCTGTTCCATTTGAAAAGTCAGAAACTGTCGCATCAAGACCTTCAATTGCACTGTTTCGTGTCGTTACAACGATTGATGATGATAGCACATCATTACGCCATGCTGTATCATGATATGACTTATTCGTTCTATTTTTTATTGCATTGTAATCACTTTGTAAGTAATGACGGTTACTGTCTCCTACGAAAGCATTGAATGTACGTGTATCATGAATAATTTCGTATGTAGCCGATTTGGTCAAATCCGTGTTCGGAATAGTTGCTGTAATTGTTACTGTTCCTGGTGCGACTCCTGTCACTTTCCCTTGGGCATCGACCGTTGCAATTTCAGGATTTGAAGTTTCCCACTCGATTGTCTTATTAGTTGCATAGAATGGCTTTACAGTAGCATCTACAATCTCAGTTTGGCCTTTATCAAGAACTTCGTTGCTTTGAATTAAATCAAGTGATTCTGGATTGATGGCTTTATGATAAACTCTAAAAAAGTCAATCTCGCCACTATTTGCACTTGCTTTTGGGTTTTTATCCCCTGTTACTGTAAGTTTTAATGTATGAGGACCTTCATCCAAGTCTGCGATGGTTCCCAGTACTTGTTGATCCATTTTTGTTGACGCGTAAGCATCAAAACGGACAGGCTCTGAACCATCGACTTGTACTTCATAGATTCCATGATTCGGTGCTTTGGTCGCAACAACATCAATTTTATTTCCAATAAAATTAACTTCTAAATACGGTTTGTCACCTGGTTTAAGATTAACCCAATGCTCATCACCATTACTAAAACGATCAGGATAACCTGTACTCTTTGACCAACCTCCAGTATATTTCACTTGGAATTGTCCCTCACCAATTGATGAATCTTCTATTTTAGTTTCAAAATCGGTAATGGCTTCTGCATGCAAATCATTTGTTACAAACGGAAAAATTGCTAAGCATAGTAAAACTACTAAAAACTTTTGAATTCTTTTTATCAACATATGTCCTCCCTATTAACACTTTATTGAATAAATAGTAATCAGTTTTTCCTCCTATAAGTCTTAGTATAACGGGGCAATGCACAAATGTAAGTGCTTTCTTATTTTTTATAAACAACGTGTTGATTTGTACAACGTTATTTATATCACAAAGAAAAGAGAGCATAACTCTCTTTTAGATTTCAATATTTTTGACATTAAGACGGCGTAAGAAATAGCGATCATGGCTGACAACAATGAGTGTCCCTTGATACTGCATGAGCACATCTTCAAGGATTTCACAGCTTTGAATATCAAGGTGATTTGTAGGCTCATCAAGAATAATCAAATTATGCTTACGATGCATTATTTCCATCAGTTTGATTCGAACCTTTTCACCTCCACTGAGGTACCGAATTGGTTTATAGACATCACTTTGGTAAAACCCAAACTGAGCAAGCATCCGGCGTGCATCAAATTCACTCATACTCAGCGACTGCTGCGTATAGCTTAATATCCGCTCATTTTCGTCTTCAAATACATGTTGTTGCGGTAGGTATCCAATTGATACACTTTCACCAATTTTCAGAGTTCCGCCCAATGCCGGAATCTCCCCCATTATCGTTTTTAAAAGCGTACTCTTTCCGGTACCGTTCGCACCTAAAAGTGCAACTCGCTCTTGCCAAAAAATATTCAGATTCTTCGAATTACCCAGAGGATGCGTATATCCAACATCAAGCGCTTGAGCAACAAGAACTTGTTTACCACTTCGATTATTCAGTTCAAAGCTCAAGTTCAATTTCCGTTCCAGTTCTTCTGGCCTTGGCAGTTTTTCCATTTTTTCGAGGCGTTTCTCAATTGCTTTCGCGCGTTTGAAGAAATCCTCATTATCACTTTCATGACCCCATTGACGATAACGGCGTATTGCAAGTTTGAGTTTTTGAATAATTTTTTGCTGTGCCTCATAATCCAAAACCAACCGAGCAAAGCGTTCTTTCTTTTGAATTTGGAACTGATCATAATTGCCATGATAGGTTACGATACTTCCGTCTTCAATATCATGAATTACATCAACAACTTGATTTAGGAATTCTCGGTCATGGGACACAATAATTAGTGTCTTACGTAGTGATTTGCAATAGTTTTCAAGCCATTGGATGCCATCGTAATCAAGATGGTTTGTTGGTTCATCCAAACAGAGCACCTCTACATTTGAGACCAATAGTTTAACGAGTTCTATTCGAGTTTTTTGGCCCCCACTAAGCTCATTATAGTCTTGTTCCAAAGCATTACTAATAGCAAGACCCGTCGCGATTCGTTGAATATCATTGCCGACTTGATAACCACCTCGCACTTCAAATTGGTGGGTTACTTTTTCGTATTTTTCGAGATCTGACTCAAGATCATCACTGGTTGCGAATCCTTGCTCAAGGGTTTGCATTCTTCGTTCTAACTCCTGAAGTTCACCAAATTGTTCCATAACATATGCATGGGCTGTACCCTCAAAGACTGGGAATTGTTGATTCATATACCCAACTTTGATATCTTTTGGTACGATACGTTGACCTTCTTGATAGTTCTCAAGGCCTGCAATTATTTTAAGGAGTGTGGATTTCCCACTTCCATTTTCACCGACAATCGCGATATGATCGCCTAATTTTACTTCGAGGTCACATGCCTCAAGAATTGCTTCATCAGCATAGATTTTTGTTATATTATTTAAGTTTATTTTCATATTTATCCTTCTTTCTTAAAGAAGGGTAAGAAAAAAGCCTAGCGTAAACTAGGCCATGATAATGACTGTTCTTACACTTCTTTCAATTAAATTGGACGCACTTGTCCCTTTGTTATTGAAAGAGTTGTAAAAGTAACTGTACGACTAAAAGCATCAAAGTACTTGATGGGATCATTATTGTTACTAATATTTTTAATCATACAGATGGACACAGTCATCACCTCCTTATTTTTTTATAGTTTATCACGAAATCTGATTAATGTAAATATTACTCAAAAACCTCTGCTAGAATATCATCTCGCATAGCATCGGCAACTTCCCCATGTTGTTCGTGAAGCATCCAAAGATACCCAAATGGGTCTTTGAACAACGAATTGCTTACACCATAATCCAACATCGGCGTTACAGCTTGTAATTCCACACACCCTCTCCTAAGCGCATTATGATGGGTTTGCATGATATTTGGTACTGTTACATTAAACCAAATTGTCGCTTGAATTTCTCCAGATGGTGCTATCAGACCGTACTCAGCATTTTCATCAAGCATATGAAACTTCATCCCATAGATTATGAAGATTGCTTCATTGCTGCCTTGAGGGAAATTGGTTACTTCGAGGATATCCACCTCGAAAATTTCTCGATATGTTTCCAGTGCATTCAAGCTATCTGATACAACAAAATTTATTTCGATATCTCGCATCATTGTCTGCCTCCTTTTCAAAATTATAGCATGGTATTTTTTTTGTTTCATCCTTGCAAACGCAAAAGGATGGCAATCACACCATCCTTTTGAATTACTATTATAGAGTTTCTACTTTTTTGGTCTGTAGAACGCCCAGATAGAAAGAGTTGTGGATCGCTCTGCGAGACCCAACAACGCATTAATGAAGAACTTCATTGCTCTCCTCCTTTGGTTTTAAAACAGCGCCAAATAAACGTGATGTAAATACCTCGGATAACGAAACATTATGCGTTTTCGTTTATCATTTCAACATTGAAATAGGATGTAGAAGCAATGACTAGGGTAACGACACTCGAGAAAACAGTTAGTTGAGATGGCGCGAGAATACTAGTTAATAAGAGTACACAGTTTAACACATAGAAGAAATAATCAAATTTATCACTGTGTTTCTCCGGGTCGTCATTTCCCAATACATTGGTATAGTATACAATTAAACAATTTAAGAGTACCAAATATATTCCCCAATACATTTGGACTTCTGCTGCAATCACATACGATAGTACCAGAGCAAGTAAGTACGTACCGAATGTCATGATGAAGCAGGACATAAATGTTTTTGCATGATAGCGATCACGTAGACTACGTGAAACAATGAATATCGAGAAGAAAATCATTGTTTCGGTAAATCTATGGATGGCAATCCCAAATCCTAAAATTGAAAGAAGTGTAATCGCATTAGAGATTACGACCTCTAATCCATACCGCAAATCCTCAATTTGGTTTGCTTCTATATAGCCTAATTTGCAAAACGATTTGCTTATCATTCGTGAAATGTATTCCATGGCATACCCCCACCGAATTTATAATACGTTTATTCATACTTTGTTTAAAGATTTTTTGTTTATATCGTCGTTTTTAAGGTTTAAGTTGTCATTTTATCCTTTGTTTATTTGAAAGTGGAATGAGTGCTTTGAATTGAAAGGTATCCCCTTCACTTGTAAACATAGCCCTACCGTTTAAAAATTTTACGGCGTCAAGGATGTTACCTACCCCGAGACCGACACGTTTTCCGGATTTGTTAATTGGCTTTCCATCTACCATTGTGACTGGGTGCGAGATTTTGTTCGCAATATATATTTTTATATACTGATGATTTTCACTAATCACAATTTGGATTTCTTTGGGATCATGTGCGTATAGCAGTGTTTCATTAATTGCATTATCCAGCGCATTTCCGAGTATAATTGTCAGTTTATCGTGCGGAATCGCAAAACGACCTTCATCATGACGCACCTTAAAGCGAATGTTCGGGTATGACGATATTTTTGAATTTAAGATTGCATTTATCGTTAGATTGTTGGTGTTAACATACGACTTAAGTTCTGGTAATGCATGAAGCGTCTGAATATATCGAAGGGATTCTTCATTCATGTCATTTTCAATGAAGCTTTGTAGTGTAATCAGGTGGTTCTTTAGGTCGTGTTTGAGCTTTGCAGTTTCAATTTTATCTTGGACACTTTGAATATATGCTTCATTTTTTTGATTGGCCTCAAATAAGGCTGATTCCATGAGCATTCGTTCATTCTTTTCCTTAAAGTATCGTGTAATTAATGCGAGGATGAGTGCAAAGCTTACAACATAAGTTAAGGTCATCAGGATAATAATATTTTCAATATGTGTTAGCGCATTGATAAACAAATAATCATACAAAAGTACAAGAACGATAAACGATACGCCTAGATATTGCGCAATGCCAATTAGATTTTCACGTCGGGTTTGAGTTGGTAACAGTGTTGTACTCAGCACAATCCCAATCATTAACATCACAAGCTTAATCATTAGTGCTACGACAACCCAAACACTAAATTGTTGTAACAGTTCGACATATGATATACCGAAAATCCATGATGCAAGGGACGTTACTAACAAAGTTACGATTCCGCTCAATACATAGTAACCAAAGACTGCGAAAACTCTTTTGGTATTGCTTCCTTCGAATAACACAAATGCGTAAGTGAGCATTAATAACAGCGAAAAAATTGTTCCTTCATTCGAATAAAGGGTATTCGTTGCAAAATACAATAAACCCGCGGTCAAGATCGCTACAACTGCTTTGAAAGGCGTCGGAATATCTTTTTTAGTTGCAAGCTTACCACAATAAAAATCTAACAAAATAATATCTACGAAGCACAACATGACTTCGATACCAGTTCGTAGGATGATGTCGAGTGTCATAGTGTATCTCCCAACATGAGATATTCAGTATAGACACGAATAATCTCTTTGTATCGCCCACGCGATATGCTAATCTCTTTATCAAATGAGCGCATTTCTAGGCTCTTGGATGAGACAGAATCAACATGAAGTAAATTGATAATTGTACCACTATTTGGCCGAACAAAAAAACGTGAATCCAAACGCTTGTAGATATCTGTCAAGGATGCATTGATAACTTTAATTTTATGTGATTCCGTGTAGACATAGGGGTGACGATCAATATATTCGATAATTATAATGTCATTGACATCTACTTGGATTTCTTTATTGTTTGTTTTAAGCGATATTTTCTTGCTTTTAGATTTAACAAATACATCGCGTATTTCCTCAATAGCTTGTAACAACTCGTGAACAACATCTTCTTTCATGATGTATTTATGAACATTCAGCCCAAAAGCATCTTTCATATAATGTACATAGGACGTTAGAAAGATTATTTTTGTTGCTTGTTCTGCCTGCTGGATTTGCTTGGCAAGCGATACGCCATCCATTCCAGGCATCTCTATATCTAAAATTACTAGGTTATAAATAATGAAAGGTGATCGATTAATATAGGCCTCTGATGACTCATATGTGTCAATTGTAGCAATATTAAGAGTATCCGATGATTCTGAAATTAACTGAAATACTTGATCTCTAAATAGTGGGTTATCATCAACAATCGCAATTTTAAACATTGAGCGCTCCTTCATCAATTCTGGTCAAGTTCTATTATTGTGAATATTATTTCACAGTTTGTTTTATTGTACCATATTTTGTCAAAATAGAGTATTTTCTCAAGGTTCTGTCTGTATATAAACTGTGCTATTTTCAAGAATCATTTGTCATTGCACGGATCGAATCTTTACGATATTATTGAATTAATAGAGATGCGAGGTTTTGATAATGTCTAATACTCCAAGAATTGGATATGCGAGTTTAAATATTGATACTCATGCACGGTTTCGAACCTGTCGTAAAGACGATCTTACGGAAACCCTACTCCGTGATTTAATTCGTGATAATTTGGCTACTTTGGATACGATGCTTGATTATAACATTAAGCACAACAATTACTTCTTTAGAATTTCTTCGTCACTCATCCCCTTTGGTTCATCACCTTTGAATATGCTCAATTGGTCTGATGAGTTTTCAGAGTATTTCACCAAACTTCGAACCAAAATACAAACACATCAAATACGTATCTCCTGCCACCCTGGACAATACACCGTGCTAAACGCTCAAAATGAAGCAGTAGTTGCTGCTTCCATTGACGATTTGAGATATCACGCACAACTTATGGAACTATTATCAGGGAATGCTAATCATAAAATAATTCTTCATGTTGGTGGCGTTTATGGCGATAAAGAAGCTGCGATGAATCGTTTCATCAATGTTTACAATCATCGTTTACCCGAAGTAATAAAAAAATATCTTGTGATCGAGAATGATGATCGTCTTTATACTGTGGCTGACATATTGTATCTCTCTGAAAAAACGGGAGTACCTTTAATCTATGATAACCTCCATCACCTTATTAACCCCTCTTTAGAAACGCTTGCACCTCAAGAAATTGTTGCTCAAGTAATTGGTACATGGAAAGAAAACGATGGAAAACCAAAAGTTCATTACAGTCAACAAGCCTACAACAAACGGCCCGGAGCACATACGGACACCATCAATCTCGAACAATTCATAGAAGACTATAAGTTATTATATTTACCATTTGACCTTGATATTATGTTGGAAGTCAAAGATAAGAATCGTTCATTTATGAAAGTAAATCAATACTTTCACCCATCTCAATTGGTATTGGAACAAGAGTGGGCTCGCTATAAGTATTTAATCATGTCTTACTCAACGCATGCGTACAACGAACTTCGGCTACTGTTTAGAGAAAATAAAATCGTTAATCCTGTAGCCTTTTATCGTGTTGTTGATCAAACACTAGCAGGTCCCACCACAATTGGAACTCAAATTAATGCTTTGGAACATGCGTGGGGATATTTTAAACATCACGCATCGACTTCAGAACAGAAACGTTTCTTCTCCTACTTGGACGCGTTAAGAGCGGAAACGGTTACGATTCAACCTATCACAAAATACCTGTATAAACTTGCCGTGAAGTATCAAAGTTCATATTTACGCGAATCTTACTTTTTAATCTCATCGACTACCTAATAATAAACTCAACAGATCCAAATCCCCCTTTAAGATCCGGCTCTGTTGAGTTTTTTATTGGTTTACCAGTATATCCTCAATGACTTTTCCATCTTTTAGCTTAATGCGATGATTACATTGTGATGCTATTCCTTCATCATGGGTCACAATAACAAGTGTCAATCCTTTTTGGTTTAGAGCTTTAAATATGTCCATTAAATTAGCACCATTCTCACTATCCAAGGCACCTGTAGGCTCATCAGCCAAGATGACATCCGGATCATTGATGAGAGCCCGTGCAATCGCGACACGTTGCCGTTCACCGCCTGAGAGTTCGTGAGGATATTTGTCAGCTTTCTCTTCCATTCCCAGTTGTTTCAAAATACCTAGCGCTTTCAATGCGTCTTTCTTACGCTTCATCGGTAGCAGGACATTTTTGAGTACAGTCATCGTTGATATTAGTCCAAAATTTTGCACGATGTATCCAATGTTTTTATTTCGATATGATGCCATTTGTTTATCTTTGAATGTGTCCATATTTTCTTGTTTAAATAAAATAGTCCCCTGTGTCAACGGAATAAGCCCTGCAAGTAGGTTCAAAAGTGTACTCTTTCCGGAACCAGATTTTCCTATGATTGCAACCATCTCACCTTTATTTATTGTTAGGTTAATGCCATCTAATGCTGTTCCTGTTGCAGCATTTTTACCATACACTTTTTCCAAGCGCCTCACTTCGTATATTTTCATAAACTGCCTTTCCTATCTTGCTATCGTTTTCCAGCAATGATTTTAGTAATCTCTAAGTTCTCGATTTTTCCCCACGCAAGATACCAAATACCAGCAATTATTGTTAGCGCAATAATGCTATTTGTGAGGATCCCTATTTGCGTTGCAGCACCCATTCCTGTCGTTATGAGCTGTGCAAGAAACAAACCCATCATAAGTTGTATTAGTTTTTTCATGATTAAGTGAATCGTAATCTGTTTTTTTTGAGTAACCAACGGTTTGCATAACTGCATACTTGTATTTACTTATTTCCAAATCGAGAAAGATAGAAATAAAGTAGCAAAGTAGCGCATAAAACATTGTGAATAGACCGATATATACCCAAACCATTGCATAGGAAAGCTTCGATTCTAAAGCCTCTGCAAGTTCTTTTTGCCCATCAATCGTTTTAAATGAAATTGGCGAAAAATTCATCGTTTGGAGTACTTGCTTAATTTGATTGTCAGATAAGTCATTGATGATTATATTTTTTAATATGTGATGATTTATTTCAAAATTCATGATTTGTATGTGTTTTGGATGAAACGGAATCACAATATCGTTATCGATAACTTCTGGTAGAAAATACTGAGGTGATGTAATTGTTTGATGTTGCTTCATAATCCCTACAACGACAAACTGCATCGTATCCTTCTCAAATGTCTGATTTATGGAAATATTTCTCCTCAAATTATATCCAACTAATACTGGAATTCTTCCATCTTCAAACTCATAGTCTTTTTCCATCAAACCCCTTCCAGCTACTACTTCTAAGTCATTGAACTCACCAACCAGTTTGCTCATCGATCGATATTTTTCTATGGACACTCTCAAGTTAAATTTTTCTTGATCAACTTGCTCAAAAAGTAGAACTAGTTGCTTCTCATGTTGATTGAGTAAATATTCTATCCGCGTTTTATACTGATTTAATTGAGTATCATTAAGTTTTTCAATATGACCTTCAAAGCTTTCATGTAATGCATCGTTTTCTATTGGGTCGAAATGAGTTAACGATTTACTCTTACTAAATGTCTGCTGCATTTGAAAATCAGTATATGCGTTTTGCATATTTATAACGAGAAACATAGTAAATGTCAGAGGAACTGCAATTTGAATTATACTCATGATACCTTCAAGCACTTTAACGCATCGATTCCTGTATTTGTTAATACCTACTGTGATATTAATGTATTCTTTTCTAACGCAAAAAAGTACTTTGATGTACGTTAAAATATGAATAATCAAAAAACTCAGAAATAATGCAACTAGAATGTTTATTTTCAAACTTCCGTAATGAAACCTGATTACCAAAGTACTTACTAAGTACGCACTTACGGTGATCCAACTAAGAGCAACGCTATGATATTGAACCTGCTCCAAAGTCGAATATCCAACAAGTCTAAGCACCTTTGTAATATCAGCATGATAGTAGATCCAGTATTTAATGACGAGGTTCAAAGCTACCACTCCTGTAGTTACCAATGCAATGACATTTATCAAGATAAATCCTTGTTCCAAAATGTAACTTTGCATCGTACATAGCTGTGGTGGTGTACTTTTTGATTGATGATAGCAGTGATCTTCAAAACTTGACATAATAACTTCGATAATGCAAATGAAGAGTATCGAGGTTATAAACTGATTTGCCCACATGAGTATCTTTAGTTTAATTGACTTATCAAAGTTCATTAATTATCTCCTAAGCTCTTTTCAAAAACTGGAAGTCATAATGTCTTTTTATCAGGTATGAAACCCCAGCTTCAATCTCCTTTCATCTGTTCTACTTTAAATATTCGTGAGATTATGATTTTCCTGCAATTACCCAATCACTGTATCACTTTTTTTAAAATGATTGACACTTTGATAATGAACGGCATATTTTTTTGTATAAAGGGTTATTTGAACAGCCGTTCGCACAAAAAAGGGTTACCTACGGGTAACCCAATTAAACTAAGCCTTTAAAACTATTTAGCTGCCCAAATATCGATTTCGATATTGATTTCTGGCAAACCAAGCGCGCTAATATATGCGATTGTCATGGAAGGATAATCGTAACTAAAGAATACATCCCATGTAGCATAGAAATGGTCCCAATCTATTTCCTTAACAGACCATATATTAACTTTTGTGATATCTTCAGGTGTAATGCTTTCATGATCGAGTAAATCGCGAATATTAGCGAACATCTGTTCTATTTCTTTTTTAAAATCAGTTGGTAGTGTTCCATCTTCTTGGACCCCAATTTGTCCTGAGAATACAATGGTGTCCAGACCTGCGGGAATACGCGTAATATGCGCGTACTTGCCGACTGGTTGATTTACATTATGTGGTGTTTTTCTTATTATTTTTTTCATAACTAGTCCTCTATTCTAATCCTGCTGAGTGCAATTTCGGCTTAGTTTGGACGCACTTATCCCATCTTAATGGGATTTTTCGAAGAAAACAGCAGTCATATTACTGATTCCAAATGATAAAGATAATTTATTGATACGTTTCATCAGCAACTCCTTCTGCATTTTCTGTATCATATCATCCCCGTTTTCTTTTGACAACAAAAATACTAAAAGGACAGGCCAGTTGAGCTTTTCCTTTTATATTTTTTGAAGGTGAATGCGTTGTCCTTGGTTTACATCATTATGATTCTCTGCGGCCCTAAACCGTGTGGTCGGCTGATTCGTAACAATGACCATTGTCGTTGCCTCAATGTTCTTATCTTGAAGTAGCGCTAATTCCACCGTTGCAATCTTTGAATTCTCTGTGACCTCATCGCCAACATCAACGAAGTTGTTAAAGCCCTTTCCTTGAAGCGTCACTGTATCAATACCAATGTGGATTAACACTTCAGTACCGTTCAGTGTTTTTATGCCAATCGCATGCTTTGTTGGAAATACTGCAACAACAGTTCCTGAAACAGGTGCATAGATTTCATGACTCATTGGAATTACAGCAAACCCATCACCCATTGCAAAGGATGCGAAAACAGGATCGGATACTTCAGTTAATGGAATAATACGGCCAGAGACTGGTGCAAAAAATTCAAGTTCCTTCTTTCCAAATAATTTCTTTAACATTAAATTGTCGCTCCTTTTGCTCTGAGTGTCTTGACGGTAGTCGTAACGGCATACGCAACATTATCTACAACACGCGGATCAAATACTGAAGGCACTATATTTGTTGCATTAAGGTCTGTTTCATCAATGCATTCTGCAATTGCCTTAGCGACTGCGAGGTGTATTGATTGTGGAACAGATGCCGCCTTAACTTCGAGAAGTCCTTTAAAAAGCCCGGGAAAAACGAGTACATTATTGATTTGATTGGGAAAGTCACTACGTCCTGTCCCCACAACCGCTGCACCTGCAGCAAGTGCATCTTCGTAAGAAATCTCTGGTATTGGGTTTGCCATCGCAAAGACAATAGCACGCCTTGCCATACGTTTGATCATTGAAGATTTAATAATATTTCCAGCTGACACACCAATAAATACATCCGCATTAACTAATGCTTCGTCCACTGTTAACACATTATCTAGATTTTCTGTTAAGGTTGCGATCATTTTTTGATGCTCTGTGATCGCAGTTTTTAAAGTAACAATTCCGTGAACATCAAATGCATAGATAGTTTTTATACCGAAGTCCTTTAAGAGTCTAATAATTGCACTCCCAGCGGCACCGGTTCCACTTACCACTACTTTTATTGTGTCCGCAGATTTGTTGACGATTTTTAGGGCATTCATGAGTGCCGCAAGTGTCACAATCGCGGTTCCGTGTTGATCATCATGAAAAACGGGGATTGCTAGTTCTTTTTCTAACCTTTGTTCGATTTCTATACAGCGGGGCGCGGCAATATCCTCAAGATTGATTCCACCGAATCCAGGAGCAATCGCTTTGCATACTTCAATAATCGTTTCCGTATCTTGAGTATCTAGAACAATTGGAACTGCGTTAATGTTTGCAAATCGTTTGAGAAGTATAGCTTTGCCTTCCATAACGGGTAGTGCAGCTTCGGGCCCTATATTTCCTAACCCGAGAACCGCACTACCATCAGAAATAACTGCAACTGTATTTTGCTTCCATGTATAGGTATAGGCTTGCGTCACATCTGCTTTAATTTCAAGACATGGATCTGCAACTCCTGGTGAATAAACTAAAGCTAAATCATCGGCAGTGTCTATATCATACTTCGCCTCAATCGTTAGTTTTCCTTGAAGTTTAGCATGTAAATTTAATGCTCTACTCATTTCACTTCAAGCGTCCAATACGGTTTATTGACTTCCATGAGTGCATCTAAAACTGCCCTTGCTTTTTGCGGATCAACAACACTACGATTTAAAGTTAGAGCCTGAAGTGCTTTCGTATAATCACGTTCTATCCATGACTCCACTGTTAACAATTCATATGCGTATTGTCCTTCCATGAGCCCTTTGTAGAACGGCTTAATGTCACCGTACGGTTTACATACTGGACCATTAGAGCCTAATCTTCCCGCAAGCTCAACAATCGCTTCTTGTGGGAAATTCGGAATTAATCCGTCATTCGGTACCATAATCACAAACTCGTTGTTTAGATTATGCAGAATTGACTCCGCTATCTCAATCATCAAGTTACCGAAAACCGATCCAGTTAAAATTTCAAGATCGCCGAGTGTATCTCGACCAACTGCTTGAGCACACAATTCAAATACTTCTTTCTCGCGACTATCTTTTGCTTCATCTGCGCGAGTATATGTCGGATTACTTTCAGCAACGATTTCTTCTGGGAAGAAGTAATATTGCAGATATGTATTCGGCAGATATTCTGGGAAAAACTGAAGGTATTTATTTACCCGCTTATAGGTTTCGAGCCATGATGCCGATCGTTGTTCTGCATTATACGGTTTGAATTCATTGTCTTTTAAGAATGTTTTTAAGCTATCAAAATGCGAATTTCCTTCGGTATCATATATATCCGTAAACCATCCAAAATGATTCAGTCCAAAATACGTGGCCCGTAGACTTTCCTGAGGCACATCTAAAATTTTCGCATATGAACGCATCATTGAGTACGGCTGATCACAAAGGTTAAGCAATCGCTTATCATTCGGAAAAATCTTATGAAGAGCAAGAGCAACAATCGCTGCTGGATTCGTATAGTTTAATATCCATGCGTCTTCATTAACAGCGCGAATGTCATTGACCATTTCAACCATAGCACCAATGGATCTCATTCCATATGCAAAGCCGCCTGGACCGCATGTTTCTTGACCTACAAGACCAAATTGTAAGGGTATTTTCTCATCTAAACTACGCATATGAGTATCGCCAGCGCGCATTTGTACAAGCACAGCATCTGCTTGTTGATAGGCGACCGCTTTATCGGTCGTAAAGATTACTTCAGTTTCTGGCATTTCGTGTGCCAACACTAATCGAATGTAATCATCCATCTTGCTCATACGATCATTGTTAATGTCGAAGAATACCACCTGTTTTAATGGAAAACGTTCTTTGTAGTCCACTATTGATCCTACAAGAGCGGGAGTTCTCGAACTCCCTGCCCCTACTATTGTGATTGAATATGCTTGTCTCACGGTTATCACTACTTTCTAATTTCATCATCTACTGCATTACGCACAAACTCTACTAATGGACCAAATACAATGTGTATATGGTTTTTTGAAGGAAGGAAAATACCGGTTGTTCCAGATTCCTTCAAGATATCATTATTAATTAATTGGGTATCCACAACATCAATGCGAAGTCGAGTGATGCAGTTATCGACATGGGCAATATTTCCGCTTCCACCAAGCCCTTCAACTACTAATTCAGCAATTCGTTTATAATTTTTTTCTTTGATGAGTGTATTGTCGAGATTTTGTTCATCTTCACGTCCAGGTGTCTTAATATCAAACTTGAGAATGTACCAACGGAATACAAAATACATGACGACCGCCATCACTATTCCCACTAAAACAAAGTAAATCCATTGCGTATCTTCATACATTAATCCGAAGATTGCAAAATCAAAGATAGTTCCGCGAATGTAGCCAATCGCAACGTTAAAGAGTGGTAAAATTGCTGCACTAATACCAATTATGAGTGCGTAGATTACGTATAAGAAAGGTGCTATAAACACGAATGTGAATTCTAGCGGCTCAGTGACGTTTCCAAGCAATGCGGTCATCCATAAAGTAATCAGTAATGGTTTTACAAATTTCTTGTTTTCTGGTTTTGCTGTATGATACATCGCCAATGAGATTGCTGGGAAAGCAAACAACGTGACTAACATCTGTTGTTGTGCCATGAAACGAGTGAGGCTAGGCATCATTGACCAGTATTCACTATTAGGACCAAGGTTGAATAGAATTTCTTGCATCGCAGGAACAACACCTACAAAGGTTGTACCGTTAATAACGTAAGTCCCCCCGGCTTCGGTAAAGCGGAACATTGCATTCCAAATGTGATGTAAACCAAATGGAATGAATAAACGTTCTCCACCTGCTGTAAAGAGTGGTCCAAGTGGACTTAAAATAACAACTGATAGATGCGTTAGCATTTGAACAAAGAATTGCCATACAAATGGAATTAACAAACCAAATCCAATCATAAGTGCTGATGTAATAATTGGAACCGATTTCTTTCCTCCAAAGAAAGCAAATGCAATCGGTAATTCTAAGTTGTAGAATTTGTCAGTAGCCCATGCAGCCATTAACCCGGCAAAGATACCTCCTGCCGTGTTCAGGTTCATGGTTTGAACACCGAGTACTTTGATTTGTCCCATTTGTGAGATAAGTTCTGGATCTGCTAAGTTTCCAGTAACCGTGAGCCAAACACTCATCGTAATGATAAGCACCAAATAGGCAACAACAGATGCAAAGACCGCGATCCCCTTATCGCGTTTACTCATACCATATGCAACCCCCATTGCAAATAGTAATGGAATGTTGTCAAAGACAACACTCATAATCGTTCGCGTACTTTTTAGCGTAGTCTGAATAATTTCATTTCCGAGAAATGGTAATTTATCAATCATGTACGGTTGTACGAACGCACCACTAATACCAAGAATCATTCCAACCGGAGCTAATACTCCAATTGGAAGAAGCAGTGATCGACCAAATGTCTGAATTTGCTTACTATACTTCTTGAACATCTTCTTCCTCCTGTAACGTATATCACGTTTCTAAGACTATAATACAAAACCTCGTAACCGCTTACTCTTTTATTCTCACGGATTTGGACGCATTAGAAAACCTAGGTCGTGTCTTGCGACCTAGGTCGGATTTTTCTGATACAAAATTTCGTTTGCGAGCATCTCGACAATCATAAACATCCCTACCCGAGAGATACCATCATTCGTTGCTGTCGCGACAGAATCTGACGCAGTGTACAGGTTAATATCAGACATTCGAGCAAGCACATTATGTGTGAACGATGTAATGGAAATGATAGGAACATTTCGTGACTTAACAATTTTAGCTGCTTCAACTATTTTTCGTGTTTCTCCTGATAATGAAATCAGAATAATAACTTCTCGAGGATCAATCGTGGGCGTAATAATTGATAGCAAATTATAGTCATCTAAAATAATGCATTTTAATCCGATGGTTAGCAGTAAATGATTAAGATGCTGCGCAACGGATTTTGATGTTCCTCTAGCAGCTATGTAAACTGTTTTAGCGTTTAGTATCGCTTCTGCAGATTTTTGTAAATTACTGTAATTCACTAAGTTACCCGTCATTTTTGTAAGTGCAATGACTGAATCGTTGAATGCCTCCGTTGTAATATGTTCATGTTGTGACGCATTATAGGTCTTAATGTAATACTTCAAATCCGAGAATCCTGAAAACCCAAGCTTCTGGGACATCGTAATCACAACTGTTTTCGAAGTTAATGATTTGTCCGCCAATTCGTTGATATTAATGGTTTCAACCTCATGCATATTTTGCACGATGTAATTGCATACACGACGTTCACTTTCAGTTAAGGTATCAAATTTTTCAATTATCCGATTCATAGTAGATCCTTTCTTAACTCACATACTGATTGTGTCAATCATACTATGTCTCTATCCGTCATGCAACGAAATTCGATAGCGGTTACATTTGTATTGTGTTCAGTCTTCAAGTGCTCCCATATCATGACTTAGCGATTGCTTCTTATATTTGATTTGGAGGCATATTACTGTTGCACCAATAATTGAGAAACAAACATAAACCGCCAGAAGTGCATAGGGTAACGTAAAAATACCCATTCCAGTAAGTAAAGCACCCGCAACAATATACCCAGCCAAACAATAGAGTATCGTTGGTATTATTGTTTTGTAAATAATGTATTTCACCCGATATCCAACTTTCAGATAGATAGCATTTCTGTATGCCTTTTTATCAATTTCCATGATTGCACTGCTTGTGAATGTGAAAAATACAAACACTAAGAAAACCACCGCTAACACTAACCAAAAATATGCGATTTTCAGCGCAGCTTGATACGTCGTCGTTACAGAGTTCTTTATATCCACAGCTTCGTGCTTTAATGAACTCATTGATATGTTTTGGATATTATATTCTAGTTTTGATTCATTCATATTTTTAACATAGAGATTGTTGTAGATCGCTTCATGAAATTTAAGCGTATCGTCACGGATTAAACGTGGATTAAACGGTGCAATGATACTCTTATTTACTGGTGTTGATTTAAAGTCATTTGGTGCAAAGACAGTTTCCCCTGCTTTCATAACTCCAACAATTTGATAGGTACTTCCCATCATATTATACGTTTGTCCAATTCGTAACGTATCCGACAATTCTGATCCGATTAAAACCGGAATTGGTTCCCTAACGCTCGTAAAATCACCATTCTTGATCATGCGTCCCGACGCAACTTGAATCTCATTGGCATTCATTACATACTCACTGGAACTGTAGTAATGATCAACTTTTGTTTTGAGTGTTGAAGTTGGACTTCCAGCAGATTCATAGAACGTGAACATGTCCTGTTCGTGTTCAATAAGCATCGCTTTAAAATTACGAAGAAACGATAAATTCTCTTCTGCTGTCTGCTTACGTAGTTTATGAACGAACATATTGTTCGGACCACTATCTTCGATTAAACGTATGGCATATAACTTTTCATTATTCGTGTACTGCTGATATGCTTTAGTATCTTTTAATTTGTCTCCAAGCACTGTTGTAAAGAAAGCAATCACTAGTAGAGTTAATGTTACTTGAATAATATTTAAACTTACATTAAACGATTTCGAAATATAACGTATGCAGCGAGGACTTGTATGATCGTCTGGCTTACCAATTTCAAGTAGAATTCTGGTAATTCCCCATAGGACTGCAACACTTTCTATCACTATTGCGACAATTTCACTAAATGCCGCGGTAGCATTAGCAGGTCGGATAAATATGATAAACAACATAAATGCTCCTGCAAAACTTGATAGATAATTAATGATCGTTTTTCGAACCATGTACCTACGTTGCTCACTAAGACTGTATCCAACGATATGTTGTATCTTATAGATATCCTTCGTAATAAAAATCCAGTATTCTAACACTTTAAAGAAAAACAAACCTGCTGATGCGATCACTAACACTATCAACAAGGACAGAAGCTTCTGTTCATTTATAAAAGTAAATATTGAACATGAACTTCGAGCTATAGAGTCTCTCGTACAGTGCTTTACACCAAGATGAATGAGAGCATACGTTGCTGTGATAACTGCACTTGAAACGATTAAATTGCTAATCCATAATCCTACATGTTTTTTCATATTTTCTCCCCAAAATACATTCTTCCTTTAAATTATCTAATCATCAGCATCGCCGCCATATTCACATGTTTGGTCGAAGCGTCCAACAATCCAGGTATGAACCGAATCACCTTCATTTGGAAAATACTTTGTATTGGTATGGCGTCGATTCCCCATTTTAACCCATGTTCGGATATATTCGTAGTTTGGGCTATAGACGGTTGTCTTGGAATTACATGCTTTCCCTGCAAAGTCTATGTTCGACCATCCTTCGTTATACCAACCACTATCTGCTGAAATATTTCCAGTGGCCATTGTTAACAGTAATGCAATCATTATCATAATGTTCTTCATGATTCACCTCTCTAATATCAAATAGCTTCTTTTTAAACTTTTTCCTATCGCATAGTATCATGTTTTTATTTCATTTTTTTCGAGGTATGTCTCGAAGGCACCTTTTTGCGACTAAGTGGTTTATTGCGCTGTGCAATCATAAAAAAAAGCCCACCCTGGTGAGCTTTAAGAATTAAAAACAGTTTGGTACAACTTGAAACTTGATGTCTGATAGTATGAGCTTCCTGAATTAAAGGGTGTCCCATTTTCCATATATGCGATAACTTCCATTTTAATTAAGGGATCTCCTACCGAAATGTTAAGTTGTTTCGATAATGGTGCGTCTGCCAAGATAGCCTGTAACGCCTGATCCGCATAATCAAATTGAATGCCTCTTGCCTCTAGTAGGGCATAGAGCGATCCACTTAAATCATCTTCAACAAGAATACCAACTAGTTTTTCTGGAAAGTATACATGTTCAAAGACAATTGGAACATTATTGGCACATCGTGTTCGCTTAACCTCCCAAACAGGATCTCCCACAATAATTTGTAATTGTTGCGCAATTTCTTCATTTGCAAAAATACGACGTAGCTCCATATCTTTAGAGCTGGGTATTTCATGACGACGTAGTACCTCGCGTGTGAATCCAACACCATTTCGAAATTCTTTATACGACGGAATACTTCGAACAAAAGTTCCACGTCCATGTTGGCGATACAAAACACGATCACTTACAAGTTCGTCAATCGCACGTCGAACTGTAACCCGTGAAATATTAAGGGCTTCCGCAAGTTCATTTTCTGAATCAATCATTTGATGTGCTTTATAGAAACCCGAATCTATTCTTTGGTTAATATAGTCTATTACAACTTCGTATTTATTTTTCATAGTCATATTATAGCAATCTCTCACAAACACTTCAAGTCAACTTGTATTGACAAGTTAAAAACAACTGTATATGATGATTTTAGGAGGTACTTTATGAGAATAGGTTCTGCAGTAAATTCTATTGTTCCAAACGAACTCTTACCTTTATCTGGTTACATGGGACATCGGCCTGCTCTTGGCAGCCACGATTCCTTGAATGCAACTGTAGTTATTATCGAAAACCATGTTTTTGTATCACTTGATCTAGTTGGTATTGATGAGTATCTTTATCGTTACATTAAGTGTCGGTTACCCGATGGTTACTCTATCTCTATTTTCGCTACACACACGCATGCAGGTCCTATTGGAACCTTAGATACATCATCCGTACTCCATGGCATGCAAAATGTTTTTCAAGATATCAATCATACTTATCTTGAATTTGTTGCCGTTCAAGTTCTTGATGCCATCAACAAATCATTAGCTTCCATGGAACCATTTGAGGCATCATTTGCGGAAAGTTCTATTGAGAATTTATGGACACATCGTATCCATCCTCAAAAAACAATTAATAATGCATTATGGTTTATTGAGTTTAAAACCTTTTCGAAGACAACAATGATGCTTTCTTTCCCTTGTCATCCAACAGTTCTAAATAATCAAAATCAACACTATAGCAAAGATCTGCTTTATGGCCTTGACCTTGCGAAAGACGTTGATGTTCTCATGTTTATGAACGGACCTTCCGCTGATATCAGTACCCGTTTCACGCGACAAGAATCCTCATATGCCGAGATTGAGCGTATGGGACTCATATTGTGGCAGCAAATAGGTAAGCTTCGAGACACGGCCACGCCTGTTAGGGTGGAGCATCTTGAAGTTACTGACTGCTATTATGATCTGAAAACAAAGCCAACATCAACGAATCATGATCGTCAAATCGAACAACTACAATTAGCGTATGAGCATACTAAAAATCCTCACCTACTTACCCAATTGGATGGATTAATACTTGAACGTAGTTTCTTATCATCAAATCCGCCATCAACAATCTCTGTACATTTTCAAATCATCAATCTTGAAAACATACGAATTGTCACGATTCCGGCGGAGTTATCACACGCATTCACCTTAGCCAATACAAAGCTTGTGACACTTGCTAATGGCTACTTATCCTATTTCACAACCTGCGAATCTTTTGATCAAAACACCTATGAATCTTATGCAAGTGTGATTGATCATGGTGAGGCAGAACGAATGATACATTTTCTAAAAAAAACTATGGAGGCACATTAAATGCAAACACTTACTTATCTTGAATATATCAATGAAACTATCGCTAAACTTGCAACAACCCAAACACCCGCAATTGATGCAGCAAGCACCTGCATGGCGGAGGCTCTTTCCAAAGGAAATCGTATCTTTGCTTTTGGGAGTGGTCACTCACATATGATTGCGGAAGAATTCTATGTCCGCGCTGGAGGTCTTGCTTCGATTGAGGCGATACTTCCATCAGAACTTATGCTTCACGGAACTGTCGGAAAAAGCACTCAAATAGAACGAATCTCTGGGTATGCCAAACCAATCCTTGACCTTCACAATCCTCGGGCAGGAGATGTTATTATTGTTACATCCAATTCCGGTAGAAATAACGTACCAGTTGAAATGTGCTTAGAGGCCAAAGCCCTAGGAATGCATGTTATTGCAATTACATCCTTGAAGCACTCAAGCCACACCACTTCCCGCCATGAGAGTGGCCTTCGCATGTTTGAAATCGCAGATATTACCATTGATAATCTTTCACCTGCAGGAGATGCGGCTTTCTACATTGATGGATTCGAAACACCAACCGGTGCCTTAAGTAACATTATTGGTCTCACAATTGCTCAGACACTTGTTGTGAATGTCATTGACGAACTCGTACACAGAAATATCGTTCCACCTGTATTCAAAAGTTCCAACTTAGACGGTGCCGATGCATATAATGATGTTCTCTTCGATACTTACCTTCGTTAGATAATAAAAAGGGACTGACGTCCCTTTTTTACTTGATTCTTTGGAGCTGCCCGTTCGACAACTTATAAACGGTTCCTAACACTTCCACGATTCCGTCAACTACTTTTATCGCACCATTTTTTGTAGGCGCGTAAATTGGAAGTTCATACGAAAACGGCATCAGATCTGTTTCAATGTAATCATGATTTTCTAAATCAAAGTGCGGCTCAAATGATAATTTATTTAATCCTAATCCTACTTGAAGTGATGCTGTCTTGACGTCATATTTATTTCGCGGTGAGCACATCCATTTTTCGCTCATATTTATGGCACCTGCACTAGTTCCGATAATGACACCTTCATGATTGCGAATCACATCATCAAGTTCCAGGTCATTAATCATTTTCTTTTGTTCGAGATTATAGCCGCCTAGAATAAATACAACTGATGCTTGGCTGACCACTGTACGCGCCTCTTCAGCACTTAATTTATGGTCAACAAAAACATAATTTCTAAACTCAATACCTGCTTGAAGAAGCCATTCACATTCAGCAAGTGGTGGATTGTCTCCTTCATAGTAAAGAGGGTCTCCTGAAATCAAAGCAATTGTCTCACGATGACAAATGACTTGTTGCAACGATTTTTGAATGTCAGAAGGCATCGTGTCATAATACCAGTCTAAGTAATAATGTGTGCTCATTATAGTGATATCCTTTCACTTTTAAAAGTATGACGTTAGAATTGCAATTCCTTCTTCATGAAGTACATGTTGAATGACCTTGGGTTGATAATGCGAATGTGCAAAGACTGTTTCGCTACTATTAACCTGAGGTTCACCTAAAATGTAATTCAAATCACGGCTTCCTGCACTAAATACAAGTGTTCCTAACGTCGACCACACCATTGCACCAGAGCACATGAAACACGGTTCACAGCTCGTGTAAAGTGTATACTCAGATAAATCTGTAATTTTATTCATACGGCAAAATTCACTAATCAACGCAAGTTCTGCATGCATTGTTGGGTCAGTAAACGACTTTATTCGATTCATAGATGTGGCAACACATTTTCCATCTTTCACGAGCAACGCACCAAAAGGTTCGTCACCACCACGCATCGCTTGTCTTGCTAGGTCTAATGCCTCCATCATAAATACTGTATGTTTATCCATCTTTCGGCTCCTTTTCATCCATTTTAGCACATTTATATCACCTAAATAATACAATGGTGGTTGAATCGACTCAAAAGGGGCTATTGCGCCCCTTTTAATTTTTACGATTTATTTTTCCTTCTTGCAGCAAGAGCAATTACAATCCCAACACTTGAAAGTGCTAGTGCGCTAAATGGCACTGAGTTACTCATTCCCGTGTTTGGTAATGTCTGTACGGTCTCTTTGTTACTTTCATCCGTAATTGGTGTTGCGGGCTCATTTGGCTCTATCGGCATAACTGGGTCTACCGGATCAATTGGGTCTACCGGATCAACTGGGTCAATTGGGTCAACCGGGTCAACCGGGTCAACTGGGTCAATTGGGTCAACCGGGTCAACTGGGTCAATTGGGTCAACCGGGTCAACTGGGTCAACTGGGTCGATTTTTACTAAGTTACTTTTTGCATTTCTGATTTCCAAGATTAGATTATCAATCATTTCTTGGTTCAATGACTCACTTTGCAAAAGTTTAGTTGCTTTATCTGACACTGTCTTAAGCACACTTATGCTTTCTGGTGTGTACAATGATGAGTCTATTGCATCGGTTTCTTGAATTAATGCCACTAATTCTGTAGTATCAACCTTAACAACTTTTTCAATGGACACATTGTCAATATATGAAGCTACGGCCGGTCCAGACGCTTTGTAGTAATACAAAGTCACTGTATTAACACCTTCAGGCGTTGTGAATGTGAGGGAACTTGGTTGATATTCAGTATGTTTAATTTCCACAAACTGCTTATCTTCCTTACCTTGCTTATCGTTCCATTTCACACCAAGTGTCAGTTTTTGATTCGCATCACCACGCATCGTCATCGCATCAATGCGATATTCTGTATTAGGGGCGACAGTGATAATATGCTCAATTGATGCGCCACCATTAACCGCCTTTATCTCCCCTGCATATTTTCCATCAAATGGATTATTTGAAGTGATTGCGCCATTCCATTGGAAATTCCAAGGATTTTTATTTGTGTGTTTCGTTGTATCTTCAAATGTCCCGTTTTCTAGTTTTACCTCGAATGGTGGAATTGAAGGCTCAATCTCTGTTGCCGGTATGAATGGTGTTACTTTCTCAAATTCAACGTCTGAAAATTCATGAGCTCCAATATCGGGGAGACCATTGTAAGCATAGTCTCCGTCATGAATTGAGTTTTCAAAGAAATCTGTTCCTGTCGTTCCAGGATGTTTGTCAATATCAAGACTGACAAATCGATCGCCATTAACTGCAGGCGATGTTGCACTAATTTTAAATCCATCAAGTGCAGACCAATCAGTTACATCACGTGTTTCCATATCCTTATTAAGAACTGTACCTGGGAATGTTACATCCGCAAACATCGGATCAACACCCGTTAGATTGTTACCAGGAATTTGATTTGGTTTTGGAACATTACTTCCCGCAAAGATATTGTTTGAGTACTCCCAACGTGGTTTAGTTGCATAGCCGCCACGTCCATTATTTACAAAAATATTATTGTAAATATTTGCTTGAACGTTCCCGCCTTGGTTGACAAGAGGTGCAGTGCTCATCGTTTCATCAAGGTAAAAAACATTGTTGTAAATATTAATTCCTTCAAGATTATTTCCTTGGCAAACCGTCAAAGTTTGATACTTATCATTATAACTAATGTTGTATCTGAAGGTTCCATCCTTAACACCACCACGGCTTTCAGCACACAGTAACAATGTACCACCATCATTATTATATGAATAATTGTATTGATACACTACACCTTGAGATCCTTGGTCAAAGTCCCATGGCATCCCATCACGGGTTGAGAAACCACCTGTAACTTCGTTGTACTGGAACAATGTATCGTCTGCATTCCATACCCACATTCCTGCATTATAACCTGTAGATTTTAAGTTATAACCATCTAAGTAGTTGTATTCTACAAGAGCTCCTTTAGTCATGTGCGGCGCAATACCATCACCTCCAATATTATAAAGTTTATTTCCACGTATCTTAACATTTGTGATTGGCGTCCATGGCGTTACAGAGTTTTCATTGAAGGCAGGATCCTCTGGTCGAAGTAAGTCTCTATTTTTCCAGTCGGTCCAGAAAAGAATACCGGAACGATGGACATCATCAATAATATTGTTTTCAATCACAATATTATCAAATGTTGTCCGTTGGTTGATACTGTCTTTGTTATGAATTTTTCCATCAACCATATCTGGAATATTAACAGTTACTTGAATTCCTGAACTTCCTTTTGCATCTTTCTTATCTTCACCCTTGACATCGTGGATGTATAAATCATGAATATAGAAGTCATTTAATGTTGTGGTTGTTTTTGTATTATGCTCCGTCAACGCCTCACCACCAAAGTTAACATTTAAAAGGTGAACACCACGTCGTGGTGATTGCGGTGCTAACCCACTCGGATCTTCATTGGTTATCTCTAAATGACTTATTTCCCAATGTTCTTGATTTTTCAAGAGAATGGTATTTTCAACGCCATTACCGTCTAGTCGTGGTAATGCCCCATTTCCATACGCTCCAATAACAATACGATTCCCTTGAGTACCGCTCCCTTGTGGAGCAAGCCCTCCTTGCCAATTGCCACCACGTTTGAATAAAATCTTATTACCAGGTTCAAACACATGGTTATTAACGCGTTCAAGTGATTGCCATGCTTGTTCTGGTGCAGTTCCACTATTGGCATCATTTCCAAGAATGTTGTCAATGTAATAGATTGTTGATGTTGAAGGGTAAGTTTCTTGCGCCGCAATCGGTACAGCACATACAACCATCATCAACGAAAAAACAATCGCTATTATAAGTTTTCTTAACTTCATCAGTTCCTCCTAAACACTTATGTGCACAGTTATTGTATCGAAACTTTTGTTGTAACCGCTATCACCCTATTGCTTAATCCTTATGTTAAATTGAGGTTTGATCATATTTTGAAATTTATCACATTTGAATCAAAGATTTTAGGCTAAACGTCTTAACATTTGAATCTTCTGTAATTGAGATTATATTGTTTTCAAGGTCTTTTTGTAACATTACAGATGTTTTTTATGACATCACATCCAAACAAAATTCATTTTCCGTTAATATTTGTGTACCGGCGAAAACAATGTGTAATATTTATCATATTTTCGTTGCTAAACATGGAGGGAAACACGATGAAAAAAATAATTATTGCTGCTAGCACGATTTGTATGGTTATTTTGGGTACTACAAACTTTACAACACTTAAAGCAGAAGAATCACCCACTACAAAACCGGATGTCTCAGTAGACCAAAAAAGTGCCGAGCAACCACGTAATGAATTGAACATAACAACTAGAAATGAAGATACAATCACTGTAACATTTGACTTAAATGGTGGACAAATGTCAGAGACACAACTTGAGATACCAAAAAACTCGAAGATTGATACAAGCCAATTGGATCCGTCAAAAGAAAATGCAGTCTTCTATATGTGGTATACCGATCCTGAACTTGAAAACATGTTTTTTGATTGGCAACGGTTGACAGAAGACATCACGCTCTATGCCCGTTGGGGTAGTGAAATCAGTCGTGATGCATTCTCTGATGATATGCTAAGAAAACTCGAACTAAGTTATGGAGTAACAGGTCAAATCAGTGATTTGGAGTTACAAGACATCAATTCGTTTGACTCTACAGAATTGTTCTTCAATGAAGACACCAATGAATATGAGAACGTTGCTGTTTATGACTACAAAGGGATTCAATATCTTACGAATATTGAGACCTTAACACTCGGAATCGATAAAGAACACTTAGTTTCTGATGATTCGCTCGAATATCTTGGTGCCCTTAAAAATGTGCAATACCTTACATTTAAAGATATTTTACCAATTGAATACACTGGATCTTGGATGGAGTATGAACAGTATATTGCGGATAATTTAAATAATAAGGACAATGCTACTCTCTATCAACATGAAATCGTACGCTATCTAAATGCCATGGATTTTGAAGCCACAAGACAAAAGGACTATCCCTTATATCTCAATTTTGATTATAGTTTAAGTTTCTTTGACCAAACGTTCCTAATGGATTGGAATGTTGAGAATTTACCAATCAATGTATCAATCAATGCAGGAGAAATCTATAACACTTTCTATGCAGATGCTGAAGCGGTTGATAAGAATGGAATCTCAATGTACAAGATCACAATGAATAACCCAAATATGTTTGTATACTTGGATCAAAACAATAACCTTGCACTCGATTCAAACTACATGTATCAAACTTCAGATTCATCCATTAACTATTTCCCTAATTTCAGTTTTGAAATTAGCGATGAAGATCTAGAACTTCTACAAGCGCCTGTTTTAATTGAATACATCTTACCCGATGGATCTCTAATCGAAGCAGATTCTGATAATCAACTAAATGACATTACTTTTAAATCAATCAATATATATTTAACCGAACTTCAGTATTCAATGATGAAAAAAGAATTTGATCAAAATGAAAATGGTGTTGACTTTGTGAATCACCCTGGATATATTGGTTCATTCTCAGCACGTACTGAAATTCCATATGAAGATACTCAATCAGGTGGGGGGCTTTTACCTGATGAGAACATCTATATCGATACACGATACCGCCTTCTAATTAACTTGAATGACGTCGTGGAACAAATTACGGTTTCATTTGATAGTATGGGAGGATCTGATGTTGACAATCAAATCATTGATAAGAATACAACAGCAGAACTTCCTGAAGCACCAACATTCGAAGGCTATACTTTTGATGGATGGTATACGACAGAAGCATTAGAAACTCCATTTGATTTCGATACCCTACTTGATTCAGATACTGTATTATATGCCAAATGGGTAAAAGATGCACCAATTGATCCGATTGATCCAATTGACCCGATTGATCCAATTGATCCAATTGACCCTATTGATCCGATTGATCCGATTGACCCTATTGATCCGATTGATCCGATTGATCCGGTTGATCCGATTGACCCGATTGACCCGATTGACCCGATTGATCCGATTGACCCGATTGACCCGATTGACCCGATTGACCCGATTGACCCGATTGACCCGATTGATCCGATTGATCCGATTGATCCGATTGATCCGATTGATCCGATTATTCCAATCACCCCTGTTGAACCTGAGGTTGTAAAACCTGAAGAAGTTGAAACGCTTCCTAACACTGGAATTGCCAATAAATCGTTCCAAGCAGCTGGTGCTTTCCTAATCCTTGGTGGATTTGCATTATTTGTTACAAATCGTAGAAATAAACAATAGCATAAAAAAAGGACCCTCGGGTCCTTTTATTTTGAGAAAAGTGCATTCAGAGCGAATTGCCCTTTTTCATTTGTCAGCGCAAGTACTGTATCATTGGCTTTGAGTTCAACACTTCCGTTAAGAACAATCACATCATCTTCGCGAATTAGTGTAATTAGAATCGTTTCATCTGGTAGCTGTAGATCTTTAATTTGTTTATTTGCAGCAGCAGAACCCTCTTGAATTCCCATCTGAATGATAGAATTTTTTCCCTTATTGATTTTTAAGAGTGTTGATAAACTCTTCATATCGATTTCGTCCATAACAATCCGTGATACAAGGTCTGCCTGATTGACAGCGACATCCACGCCCATGGATTGATTAAACAACCATGTGTTGCGTGGATTGTTCACGCGGGCAATAACGCGTTTAATCCCATACTCATATTTCGCAATGGTAGCGACCACAAGGTTAACTTGGTCTTCTCCTGTTACCGCAACGACAACATCAGCAGAAACGATTCCAGCACGCTCTAATGTATCTGGATCACTTCCGGTTCCGCGTACAAGCATTTTTTCTGGAAAATCATTCTTAATTTTTTCCAAAGGTTTCTCACGATTTTCAATGATTGAAACATCGTAGCCATTCTGAATAAGGAGCTTCGCAACATATGAACCTACTTGTCCACCACCAATAATTATTGCTTTCATTATGATTTCCCCCTAAAGACCTAGGACACTTTTTAATGTGTCCAGGTCATTGTTTTGTACCGCAATATACAGTTCATCATTTGCTTCGAGCACTGCACCTCGTTCAGGAATAAATGCGTTGTTATTACGCATAACACTCACAACCTGAACACCTAAATTGTTAACTGTTTCAATGTTCTTCCCAATTAATAACGGTGTAACCATAAGTTTAATAATTTCTACATCACTATTACCAATTGTTGCAATACTATCCATATCTGTTTTGGTTAAGAGTTTCACAACGCGGCGTGTTCCCCATTCTGTCGTCGAAACAGTTTGAACACCCAACATTGCATAAATTGAAGCATTCTTTGTATTGTATTGACGCGCAATTACTTTAGGAACTGCATATAGATTGCGGGCAATTCGACCAATTAAAGCATTAGTTTCATCGCTATCTGTGCATGATACGACTGCATCTGCGTGATTAATATCGGCATTTTCTAAGACCTCTTTATCAAAACCAACGCCTACCATGTAGGTAACATTATCATATTCTGGTAATCGTTTTAATACCGATGCATCGGTATCAATAGCAATAATGTCATTGTTGTCTTGGCTTAGTGTGTGGATTAGTTCAGTTCCCATACGTCCACATCCAACTATTATAATTTTCATTTTAATTATCCTTTCACGATATGATTGCGAATATATTTTTTACGTAATTCATCCAGTAAGATAGCAGGAATAGGAACTAGGATTAAGATCATCCACTCCATCCAACCCAATGGTGCAGTATCAAAGATATTTTGTAAAGCTGGTACATACATGAGTGATGCAATCAACAGTATTTCTACAACAATTCCGATCAATACTTTTGAATTGGTGAAAATCCCGCGTTTAAAGATTGATTGGCTTTCCGTACGGCAGTTGAGTACCATCCCTATTTGACCAAACACGATCATTGCAAGTGCCATTGTTGTTGCTTGGCGGTAGACATTGCCATTTTGAAGAAGGCTTGTTTGTGGCCAGTTACTGTGCATAAAGTAGATAAAGAAGTAACCAAACATTGCGAATGCTGAAAGTATCAAGCCATACCAGAAGAAGGCAATAATGAATGTTTTCTTGTTTAAGAGTGCTTCACCGCGTTTACGTGGTGGTTTGTTCATAATTCCTTCTTCAGGTTGCTCGGTACCAAGTCCAAGTGCTGGTAACATGTCTGTTCCAAGGTCAATTGCAAGAATTTGCATAATTGTAAGTGGTAATGGAATTGCACCACGTGATAATAGGAAGGCTACAGAAGGAATGGCTTCTGCCATATTACTGTTGAGAATATATGTTAAGAATTTACGGATATTGCTATAAACTGCACGGCCTTCTTCAACTGCTTTAACGATTGATGCAAAGTTGTCATCCGTTAGAATAACATCGGCTGCTTCTTTAGCAACATCAGTTCCGGTGATTCCCATAGCAACCCCTATATCAGCTTTTTTAAGCGCTGGTGCGTCGTTAACCCCATCCCCTGTAACCGCAACAATATGTCCAAGTTCTTGAAGCGTTGCGACGACGCGATATTTTTGCTCTGGTGCAACACGGGCAAAGATTACCTCATCCTCAAGAGCATGTTTTAGTTCATCATCAGAAAGTTTGTAAAGTTCAGATCCAGTAATAACACGTGGATGTTCAGTTTTTACAATTCCAATTTTTTTAGCAATACTTTCAGCCGTTAGACCATAGTCTCCTGTAATCATTATAATACGGATACTTGCATCATGACAGATTTTTACGGCATCACTGACTTCTGGACGTGCTGGATCGGACATAACAACTAAACCTAAGAACGTGAGGTCGTCCTCGATGATTTCAGGTGTATATTGACTCATTGTGTTTGGAAGGGACGTTTCATGGTCTAAAGCACGATAAGCGACTGCTAAGACACGCAACCCATTACGAGCGTACATATCATTTGCTTCCATTGCTTCATCAAAGAACACTGATTCCATCGCTACGCGTTCACCATTACGTTCAACGTGACTTGAGATTTCTAGAATTTCACGAGGTGCTCCTTTGACAAAAGCAATCCGTTGGTCACCATGAATCTTGTAGGAATAATCATGAATCGTCGTCATGCGTTTACGCGTTGAATCAAAAGGAAGTTCGCGAAGACGTAAAGCCTCTGTGGTTAAGGAATCAAGATTGATGCCACCCTTTTGAGCTACAACACCCAAACATGCTTCTGTAGGATCTCCTAAGACTGTATATCGATCATTATCTTCATTTGGAGCAACTACTTTCGCATTACTACATAGTGCAGCCGCACGAAGAATTGTTTGAAGATTAGTGTGGTCATACACCTTGATAGCTTCTCCATCGAGTGTAATTTGACCTTCGGGGGCATATCCTAGGCCGCTAACATCATATTCATGATCCAAAGTCCAAACGTTGCTAACGGTCATTTCGTTTTGGGTTAATGTTCCCGTTTTATCTGAACAGATAACGGAAGTCGAACCCAAGGTTTCAACTGCTGATAATTTCTTAACTAATGCGTTTTCTTTAGCCATTCGTTTCACAGCAATCGCAAGTGACAACGTTACAGTCGGTAGTAAACCTTCTGGAATAAAGGCAACAATCATCCCCAAGGCAAAGATGAATGATTTTGCAAGTGTTTCTTGGACAAAGAACACTGAGATAATAAAGAACAAAATACCAATTGATGTAGCAATAATAGAGATTTGTTTCGTTAGAACATCTAATTCCTGTTGGAGTGGACTTTTCTCTTCTTTCATGTTTTGGGTAAGATCAGCAATTTTTCCAAATTCTGTATTCATACCCGTTGCATAGACGATTGCTTTTCCGGTTCCACTTGAAACTGAAGTTCCAGCGAAAATTAAGTTTCGAATTTCAAATCGTGATAAATCATCACCCAAAACGGCATCCGCATTCCGGCGGACGGGATTTGATTCGCCCGTTAAGGTCGATTGGTCGACATTCAAATCACTACATTCAACAAGACGTGCATCAACGGAGATACGATCGCCTTCCGCAATAATTAATATATCACCCACAACGAGTTCTTCAGTAAGAATTTGTTGTTCTTCACCATCACGTACAACACGTGCAAAGGACGGCAACATTTTTTTCAATGCATCAGTAGCTTTCCCTGCTTGGAATTCTTGCCAGAAACCAAAAACACCATTGATGACATTGACAAGCCAAATAGAAATACCTAACTGAGGCATATCTGCAAAGATTGCGATTCCCCCACTAAACCATAACAAAATAGCCATCAAGCTGGAAAAGTGATGTAAAAATTTCTTCCACATTGGTTCACCTTTCACTTCTCTAAGCACATTTTTTCCGTATTCGTGTTGACGTTTGTTTACTTCATCAGTACTTAATCCATTACGATCAACATCAAGGTGTTCGTAGACATCTTGTGGCGTAACTTTATAGACTGATTCATTGTCATATTTCTTCATGTTATTCCCCTTCTTTTCAAAAGATAAAAGTATTCTAACACCACCGGTATTAAGACGGTATTAAGATTGATTTTTTGACTTGAAAACATAAAAAAGAGTATCCTTGATACTCTTTTAAAGGGGGTTCGTTTTATTTTGAGACGACTGATATTCTCTTTTGAATATGATGCGCTTGTTCGATTTCATCCACCATTGCAATGGCATAGTCAGCATAACTAATGGTGCTTTCGTTTTGACTATTTAGTGTTAGCACTTCACCTGCCAAAGTATAGCTACCTGTACGAATTCCATCAGCTCTAAAATCCGCTGCAGGAGAGACATATGTCCACTGCACGTCTGCTCTTTCGCGAAGTTGATCTAGTGCTTTCCCCATATTGGATGCCATTGGCAAATATGCTTCTGGAAAGCCTTCTGTTTGCATCAGTTGGGTTGTTAGTGCTTCATCAACATAGAGACTCCCTGCACCACCAACGACTAAAAGTCGTGTGGGTGTTCCAGCTACAAGATTTGCGATGTGATTAAGTGATGTAACGTGGACGGTTTGATCTTCACCGAAAAATCCAAATGCATCAACAACACTATCAAAACCTTTTAAATCTTCTGATTTTAAATCAAATAAATCACTTTCAAACACGGATGCACCCTTATTGGTTACTTTATTTGCGTCGCGGACGAAAGCGGTGACTTCATGACCTCGAGCAATCGCCTCATCAACAATTAATCTTCCTGCTTTTCCACTTGCTCCTATTACTGCTATTTTCATAATTTTCCTCCTGGTGTTTGGTTGTAACCACAACAATTACAACAATAGATTATACCTCTTTTGTTGTAATGTCAAGAGTTACAACCTTTGACATTACAACTTACTGTACCTATACTTATACATAACAAGAGGTAGTATTATGCAAATAAGTAGCCGTTTCACCATTGCTTTACATTCATTAATCTGTATTTATACATTTGATGGCGATCATAAAATCACCAGTGATTTTATTGCAGATAGCGTCAATGTCAATCCGGTCATCATCCGAAATGTTCTTGGTCAATTAAAAAAAGCAGATCTTGTCGCAATTCAACGGGGTGCTGGCGGTGCCCACATTGCGAAAGATCCTGCGGCTTTTACGCTGTATGATGTTTTCATTGCCGTCGACAGTATTCAGGATGATCTCTTTGCCTTTCATGATAATCCGAATCCTAATTGCCCCGTCGGAAAACAAGTTCACACGGTACTTGATGGATACCTTGATGATGTTCAAAACGCAATGATCAGTGAATTAAAGAAAACTACATTCGAAGATGTCATTCATAAAGTTGAAGTTTAAAAAGGACTGAGTTTATCTCAGTCCTTTTCATGCATAAGTTGCTTAGAAATTGCAAACAACAATGCTTCATTCCCTTTGCTCGCCATCAGTTGGACTCCAAAGTGTTCATTATCTTCATTCTTATATACAGGAAGGCTTAATGCCGGTTGTCCAGTGATATTCGCAAGCATCGTAAATGGTGTATAAGCCAAAGACACTTCAAACATATCCCAGACCACTTGATAAGGGTTAGCATCATCTTCAATATTTTCCATCTTTTTCACGAACGCATCGGTGTGATAGATGTAATCTACAGACGGTGCCGCCTTAGCCGTTGTTGGTGTTAAATATAGATCATACGTTTGATGAAACTGGTGCATAATGTCACTGACACGATCCCAGTAATTGAGTGCATCCACCATTTGCCACCCCGTAACCTTCAGACCATAGTGATAGAGTACCCATGACATGAGTTCGATGTCATCTTTTTGTATGGAACGGTTCATTGATGATTCAATTTCTTTGAACATCGCTGCCGTTTCAACACCATTTACCATGTAATACGTTTCCATCAATGTCATCCCATCATAATCAGGAGCCTCATAAACAAGTGTATGACCTAATGATTCAAGTTGTTGGACTGTTTGCATTAATGCAGCTTTAGCGTCATCACTGACGACACTGCCTACAGGTGAAACATCAGAATATGCGATTCGCAACGGCCGATTCGGTTTTGCTTTTTCCGCCACATAATTAAAAGGTGATGCGACCGTATTTTGCTTGATTGCTTCAAACAATAATTCCGTATCTGTTACGGTTTGTGTTAAAAAGAAATTCATTGATGCCCCTTGCCATCCGCGATGCGAATAGGGACCAGTCGGAATACTTCCACGTGTTGGTTTAAGGCCGACTAGACCAGTATAGCTCGCCGGAATTCGAATGGAACCACCACCATCGCTCGCTGCGACAACAGGGGTAAATCCCGCAACCAACGCTGCAGCTGCGCCTCCACTTGAACCACCAGGTGTCGTCTCACGATTTCGTGGGTTTCGTGTGATTCCATAAAGTTTAGAATCTGTAATATTCTTAAATCCAAACTCAGGGCTATTGGTCTGTCCCACAACAATAAATCCAAGGTCTAAGATGGCTTGTACGAAGTTATTCGTGTGCTGTGCTTTCATATCTTTAAAGAGGCATGATGCTGCCGTGCTTGGTTCTCCTTTGAGACTATGACCCAAGCTTTTGAGCAAGATTGGAGTCCCTTTAAACACCGTCTGGCTAAAATCTCTTTCGGATTCAGAAAGCGCCGCTTCGAATCGTGTATGTACCACCGCATTGAAGTTCTTATTGCTTTGTTCAATTGCTTGGATGGATGCTTGCACTAATTGTTTAGGGGTTACATCTCCATGTTCTAAAGCTTGAAGTGTCTGTTTTAGATTCATAATTTCTCCTTTAATTGTTGTGGATATATTTGGCATTGATGCTTACATCACATCTTGTTAAGGTTCTTGCAGAATGTATTGTTTTTGCCGATGGAGTGATTGACGCATGGAGTGCGGTGTAATTCTTATAATAGGTTTGGTTGGTAATGTTACTCCTAAAAGTGATACAGCCGCTTCACATACACTGTTTTCATCCTCGAGATACAAGAGTGTAACATTTAGTAAGTCTGCTACCCGTTGGGCCATGCGCGAATTTTTCAAAAATCCCCCAGTCAAAAAGATAGCGTGATTATGATCAAATCCAATACTCTCTAACATCAGATCAATATTCGCAATCATCCCTAAAAATATTGCTTGAGCTGTCATCGTATGATCACTGCTTTGTATGTTAAATTGTAGGTTCTGATTGATTCGCCAAAAAGGACCGCGCTCCCCAAATACATACGGTTTTGCCAAGAGTTCGATATGTTCGGGATTTGCGATTTCAAGGAAATCAACGAGTTTTTCAAAAGGCAAGGTTCCGTTAAAATACGTATCACTTACCCATTGATAGAGATTGCCGCCATTATTGGAAGCATTCCCACATAAATAGGCCTGTTTCTTAAAAATATAACAAAACGTTGTATGGGTCGATGATAGGACAGGTTTCGTTGCATAGTACCGAACACCAATACTTGTGCCAATACTCATGACATACTTTGTCTGATGGCGGTAAGCATCTTGCATGAAGAACGCTGACGCCATCACACCATCCGTTGCTCCTATCGTAATTGTTAAAACGCGATCACCGTGTTGCATTGGCGCTTGATAGGTTACGGGAACGACACGCGGAAATTGTGTAATGTCTTTGCGAATAAGATTTAGAATTTCCAAATCCCATGTATGAGTGTGGATGTTAAAGCACCCCGAAGCCGAAGCACTCGAAATATCAGTTACAAATAATCCCGTTAAGGCCTCCATGAGATATGCCTTCAGATCATAGACAAACGCTATGGGTTTAGCACGATTCTGATACAATTTTGTGAGGGGCGACATTGGATGCAAAGGTGTTCCAGTGCACTCATAAAATGGAATGTCCATCACCCGTAACGCTTCAATACTCGGCTCTGATCGATTATCGGACCACAAAATCATTGGTTCATCGCGCTGATTTTCATCACGATAAATAAGCGAATGCATTGCTGTGGTTAAAACAACGTGGCCAATTTCAAAATGACGTACGCCATAATCAATGAGTTCTTGAACATGTTTAAGAATTGCTGGTGCATCTTGAGTTTGTTCTCTATCACGTGTCCTGGTTTCAATCGTTACCTGTCTCACCTCATGGCATCGGGGCCCTTCAAAATATGCGGCTTTGATATTTGTCGTTCCAATGTCGATACTTACAATTTTTAAATCCATCGATAAACCCCTTACCTTTTTTGATCCGCACGTTCAACAAGTGCAATAATTTTCTTTACAGTATTTGCAGTGCGAACGGTAACACCGTGATTGGCTTTAGAACTTGCAAGTTTCGAACCAACAGTTTTATTAAAAGACGCAAGGTCACAACTCCAATAAATAAGACCATCACCAATAACCATTGTTTCAATTGCTTCTTTATGCGGTCCTAAGATGTCTTGAACATCTTGGGGTGTCAATGGTTCGATAACAAATAATGCATTGTGATAGGTGCTTTTATCTTTTGTTCCCCACCATTCCGGTGCTTCCTGAACTATACGTATTAAATTTTCATAACTTCTAATGGTGACTGGAATGGTAAGTGAAAAAGACACTTGAATTAAGGCTTCGATCTTTCCAATCAAATGTATTTCATCGGTTTCTTCCGTTCTAAAAATAACATTACCACTATTTATATACGTTTGAACCTCACGAAATCCCGACGTTTCAAATGCCTCTTTTAATGCCTTCATCGCAATGATATTTTTACCACCAATATTAATCCCTCTTAAAAAAGCTACATAATGTGTCATTACCGTCACCTCATGCTTTTATCGTGCCATACCTCTTTCTGGAAAGCAAACATTATATCGTTTATCTGTTCCGTTTTTGGAAACTATTTCTTTGTTAAAAACCTATCACTGTTGCGTATACGTGATGGCTTATTTATAATAGTAAAAACAGATGGAGGATGACGATGAAAAATAAGATTGAAACTCTGAATGGCCGAATCGATTATGTCGATCTTGAAACGGTTTATACACTGCGACATACTGTAATGTATCCCTTCGACTCCCGCGATCGTGTCTTTGTCCCTGGCGATCATGAAGCAGTTCACTATGGCTATTTTCTGGATAATCAATGTGTGAGTGTACTTTCTGTTTTCAAGACCGATTCAGCGTTTCAAATCCGAAAATTCGCGACACTTAAGACATATCAAAATCACGGTATAGGGACAGTGCTTTTAAACTATATTATCGAACAATACAGCGGACCATTGCTTTTAAACGCACGCATCGAAAAAGTATCGTTTTATCAAAAATTCGGCTTTGAGAGTTATGGTTATCCTTATGACAAAAATGGCCACACCTATGTGAAAATGATTCGTCACGACTCAATATAAAAAAAATTACCGCTTAAACATAAAAACTTTAATTTTGATGTCTAAATGGCTATACTTGTATCCATTAAGGAGTTTTTATGAAACGAAACATTGTAATTGGTATTGTACTGACAACCACAATGATTATCTGCTTTGCCGTCTTTTGGCACTACAAGAATCAACCCGCACCGCCGGCGAGATGCGTTGTATCATCGTTTAATCACAAAAAATATACAGCACGCTCAGATCAACAGATTCATGTGATATTACAAAATACTGACGATGCGCAATGCACAATTCAAGGTATTAGCTTCTACATTGATTTATTGAAGCAGAAACTGCATCATACTGTCGTCTTTGATAAAAACAATGAGACATGGAATGTACATTTAAAAGAAAGTAACGATAACGCCCTAACCATAAATCTGCGAAATCCCAAACGCACTATTTCTTTGAAATTACACCTACGATCACCAAAATTCAACAGCAATAATCCTGAACGCATAGAATACTATGCGTTTTCTTATAACTGACAATAAAAAAAACTCAAGATTGGTAAATTAGCCTTTCTTGAGTTTTTAGAGTTGATTCGTTTACACTTTACGACGTCGAGTATAGATAGCAAGTAATGTTCCCGTTATCACAAATGCAATACCAATCACTAAACCTTGAGTTTGATTCGAAACCCCCGTTTCAGGAAGCTTTTCATTTGGAATTTCAGGATTTGGTTTCGTAATTTCAGCGTAAATTGCATAAACAACTTGATCTGAATCAATCACTTGATCAAGATCAAAGACATCGCCACTTCCATCTGCCTTTAAATTCCAATGCAGAAACGTTTTTCCTTCGCCATGCGTTTGTGGAACTTTATCATGAGGCACTTTAGTTTGCGTTGCGACGACTACCGGCGTTTTAACCACTCCATCAACAAATGTGACTGTGTGCGTTTGTACTGGTAGTAGGTCTTGCGTGTAGATGGCATAAACTGTCACATCTTCAGTGATTGATTGATCAGTATTAAAGACACTGCCCTTTCCATCTGCTTGCGTATTCCATTCTTTAAATGTAGAACCTGGTTTGATTGTTTTTGGAACATCGCCTGGTGCTACTGCAGTATTATAAGGTACTTCTACATCAGTTCTCGTTTCCGCATCAACAAACGTCACTGTAACATCGGTTGTATCCCATTGACCATAGAGTGTCATAGATTCTTGAACTGGTGTTTGAAATTCCCAAGCTGGACCACTCTTCTTAGCTGACCATCTTGAAAATACGAAATGATCTTGAATTGGGTCACTTGGTTGCGTAACTGTCGAACCCTTTAAGATACGTTGAGTTGTAGTAGGTTGCCCATTTTGAGCATCAAAAACAACATCAACATATACCGACTCAACTTCATCATTTGGAACCCAGACTGCTTCGAGGAATAAATCAGTTGCTGTCTTATCAGTATTAAAATTCCACATTTTTTGATTAACATAGTCATACCAACCAACATGCGTGTAACCTTCACGTTTTAAACTTAAATTTGGGACAAAGACATTCTCACCAAGAGTCTCTCTAAGTGTATAGTATTGTTTCGTACTTTCAATGTACTCCATATCTGTTGGCAGTGTTCCTATCACTTCCACACGTTCTCCGGGATTGATAGCACCCAATGTATAGAACACATCATAGCTTAAGCGGTGGGGAATCATTTTCAGTGAAGCACTGGAATAACTGGATGCATATTGTGTAATCATCATGAGTGCATTATGACTCATTTCAGCAGCTCTGACATCTGGATTGTCTTCTGAAATGCTAGTTAAAGATGCTTCATATGACGATAAGTAGGTGTAGTAATCTTCTTTACTTACATCAAAGGCAATCGTTTTCATAGCCGGATACTGGTTATCAAATCCAAACTCAGACACAACTTCCACACCATCTAAATAAAGACGTTTCACCTCTATCATAAAATGAAGACCGAGTTCCCCTTCAGGGTTTCGTATGGGATCCACATGCTCTGCTGTTTCGAAGGGTAATGTATAACTAATTCTAAAATCTGTCTCATTCAAATCTTCAATTGTATAATGCTGCGTGACCCCAATTGTGTCATAAGGTACGACGATTTGGAGTGTTTTAGATGGATCATATTCGGTGTACGGTGCATTGATAGAATTGAAACGCTGATATTGCGTTAATACAGGTAAAATGGTTCCGGAAAAGGAGTTCGACAAATAGACAGCCTTTCCATCAGTAAATGTGAGCGTGCTCAAACTTTGAATCAAACGTTCATAGTTATCCATGAAACGCATTTCTTTTTCTTGTTCGTAAACAGTTGCCTTACCACCATGACTTAACGGTTTAAAGGGTTTCGCCCAATAATTAACAACCAAGTCTGACGGTACTTGTTGATTCGGGTCGGAAGTTCCTGTATTAGGATCGTACTTATCTTCTGTCGGTTGTTTGAGTAATTCTAGTGGGGTGAAATCTAAATCAGATTTCGTCTCTAACACAAAGAACAATGCCCGAATATTGTTGAAGTGTTCAATTCCTGAAAAATCACGAATGTAAAAGTCATGACCTTCTTCGTAGGATAGGTACCGTCCGGTATAAACATAGTTCGATAACGTATCAACATTAAGAAAACTTTCAAAGTCATCAAAGTATGAAATATACTGTTCAAAAATAGAAGTTGGGTTTCCTGCAGGTCCTCCTGTTCTTCCTAAAATATATAACTCAATAAGATCAGCACTCAGTTTCTCGTGCATGTCGCTCGGTATTTCTGCTAGCGCTTCCTCACGCGTCACAATAGTTTGCTTTGCGGCATTCGCCTCATCACTCTGCGCGTGTATTGGTGTGATAAGCATTAAGAATGCTAGGAATAGCATCGATAATTTTTTCATTTCATTTCCCTCCCAAGATTATTTCGATATTACACTTAATTATAACTTAATCTACTTAAATTAATTGTTTACGACACTTGTTTTTGAATTTACTCACATAAATTTAATGTTTTGTGACATACACAGATATTTCTAGTTGTTTCTAGTAATACGCGATACTCTCGTTTACTTTTCATTTAGCAAGACCGATAAGAAATACATCCTCTTGATTTCACCACGACTCATTTAGTGTATTGAAAGCCTTAAAGCGCTTAAACCTTTACGATTATTGACATAATACGCAATTAATCACACCAAACTCACAGAAAACGTTTGATAGCGAACAGCATCGTCACGCAAAGTTCGTTACAATCGTTTCATAAGGAGATTCATCATGAACCATTTTGAAATAGAAATATCGCAAACTAGACAATTACTTGAATCAAGAGATTTCAATCAAGCGCATCACTTCGTGAGTCAACTCATTGTTCAAAACCCTTATGCTGCAATGCCACAAAATTTGTTAGCAGTTGTATTGGATGCAATGGGGGACTCAAAGCTTGCCTTAATACACTTTCGCATTGCTTGGATTCTTGAACCCCATAGTCACGTTGTAAACTATAATCTTTCACTTCTCGATAGCCGTTTTCGCACAAAAAAATATGCTCTAACCCCAGCTGACTGTGTGGTAGAGCATACCTTTTCCTCTATACGCCTTGAAAAGCACGGAAACGCTTCAATTATTGTACCGATACATCGTTCACCATCGTTATTCAATCGGTAGCTCTGTGACGTTTAATCTAGAAACCGATATCCCAGACCTATTTCTGTGATGATAAATTCAGGAATGGCAGGATCTTTTTCTATTTTACGTCGCAGGTTTGCCATTAGCCGACGTAATGCTTGGGTATCTGGTCCATAATTCATCCCCCATAATTCGCGAATCAAATATTGCGATGACAGGACTTTTCCCTGGTTTTGAAGTAACGTATCCAATAACCGATACTCCATCTCGGTAAGATGCAAAGCAACACCAGCACGCTTTACTAATTTCTTATCCCGATCAACCGAAAGTTCTTTAATCTGGACCACAGGATCTGTTGGATGTTCTCGGTACCGGTGGCGTAATGCTAAACGGACGCGTGCCAAGAGTTCTTGACCAGAGAATGGTTTCGTCATGTAGTCATCCGCCCCCAGATCCAGTACACTTACTTTCTCCATTTCATGGTTGCGTGCTGATACGACAAGAATCGGAACATCCGACCACGATCGAATCTGACGCATAACCTGTGTACCATCTTCATCAGGTAGTCCAAGATCAAGTATGATAACATCGATGGATGTCGCAATTAAGGCTTCATACGCCTCCTTGGCAGATGCAACACCGGTATATTGATAACCATTACTTTTGAGCAAAAACTGAATGTACGCATTAATTTTCATATCATCTTCAACAATCAGTACATGATCCATAATCATCCATCACCTCCGCATCTTTAAGTTTGATAGCAAACGTACATCCTGATGTATCATTTTTTTCGATTGTGATCAGCCCTTGGTGCATATCGACAATCATTTTACAAATAGCCAGACCAATACCAATTCCTGTTTTCAAGTGCTTAGAATTTGACTGCGGTTTATCTGAAGGGTACGGATCAAAAAAGTGTTCCAAACTTGTCGGACTCAATCCTGTACCAGAATCGGAAACACGAATTACCAACGAATCGTCGACCCGTTTAGCCGAAAGTTTAATCCACGCTTGGTTATCGTTCTCATATGCATTCTCGATGAGATTGATTAAGACTTGAAGCATCAGTGAACTGTCTACCATTACAAGCACGGTTTCTCGCGGAAGCTGAACCTCTAAACGACACAATGGGTGGCGGCTCTTAATCGTTTGATATGCAAGTTCCATCAATTCATCGACAGGTTCCAATTGCACCGAAGCCTTCATGGCCCCGTCCTGCATTTTGATAAGATTCAGGATATTGTCAGCGATTCGTTGGAGCAACTGAATTTCAGCCATGATTTGCCCAACTTTAATTTTGTGATCGTGATCTCGCAACGTATTATAGAGCATATCACTTGTTCCCAAGATTGCTGCAAGAGGCGTCCGAAGATCGTGAGAAATCGATTGAAGTAACAGACTTCTATTTTTCTCATGTCGCATTTGCACTTGTAACACATCATTCATCTCATGTTTGAAAATCTCATTGATTTTCAAACACATGGCACCACTCATTGCCTGAAGATATCGAACCTGAGCAGGTGTCAAAGAAAACCCTTGGACTCGCTGCATCGCGATTACGCCATAGGACTGCCCTGTAAATTTCATCATATGATAATGAATGTCATGTAATGGATACGTAACATCTTCTTCATTTAATAATGCGGAATATACAGCAACGTCCTTGCCTGTGTGTATGCTTGCGATTAAACGCTTGTCACTTTGATTTTTTAGTACAACATCAACGGAGACACCCATCACCGCTTCAACACTTGCTTGTGCTTGTATCGCAATACTTTCCAGATCATGCCCTTTCAATAGCGCTTGTGTGTACTCAAACAAACTCAAATTAAGACGCTCATTTTCTTGAGCATTCTTGCGTAATGTCCGTTCATGAATCGATAAGATGCTCATCAGAACAGCAGTACTGGTCATAACAACAAACGTTGCAAAATACGATCGATCATAAAACTGTAAGGAAAAATGCGGACTCGTAAAGAAATAATTGAACAGCAGTGTTCCTAAAATTGAACTTACAATTGCAGATATTTTCGAAGAATTCAGCCAAGCGATGATTTGAATCGCAACAAAGATAACAAGTATGATACTAATATCTTGATACCCTTGATGCTTTAGTATCATCCCAATTCCAGTTGCGACTGCGAGAATACATATCATACTCACAACATTACGAAAACGGCGTGTATTCATAAAGTTTGTCCTTTCTGTTTGCTTATGTGCCCCCATTATATGGAAATTTCTTCGCCTTGAATACCCAGTTTGAACATTCTTAATACCGCCTTAATAAGGATTTTAAACAATTCCTCGTCATTCCAAAAAAAAAAACACCGCCTTTGGGTGATGTATCATCGGATACAACATCATTGACGGTGTTCATGTTTGAATTTTTCTATATTCTTAGGAAATTTGGACAACCACGCATAGTTTAGTTAGAAGCAATTATGATCAGCACTACGCCTCTTCCCAAGCAACAGCACGACTTACTGCCTTATGCCACCCTTTCAGGTATTGTGATTGCAGTTCAGAGTCCATGGTAGGATTCCAGGTTTGCGAATACTTATGCATCTGGCGAATTGCTTCCTGACTTTCAAAGAATCCAGTTGCGAGTCCAGCAAGGTAGGCAGCACCCAATGCGGTTGTTTCCGAAACCGTTGGGCGACGGACTGCAATCCCTAAGATGTCCGCTTGAAACTTCATGAGGAAATCATTCGATGATGCGCCACCATCGACTTGCAGTGCTTTGAGCGCAACCCCACTGTCTTTTTCCATAGCTTTAATAACGTCATACGATTGATAGGCAATCGACTCTAAAGCAGCACGGACAATATGATCCCGATTCGATCCACGTGTTAGACCTGAAATACTTCCCCGCGCATACATATCCCAGTGCGGTGCACCAAGACCTGTGAATGCCGGAACCAGGTAAACGCCATTATTATCCTGAACTCGTTGGGCACAAAGTTCAGATTCAGCGGATGATCGAATCAAACCAAGTTCATCACGCAGCCATTGAATTACCGCTCCTCCGACAAAGATTGACCCTTCCAAGGCAAATTGAACCTCTCCCTTTAATCCGATGGCGATAGTTGTAAGCAAACCATTCTGAGACCGGACCGGTGTCGCTCCCGTATTCATGAGTAGGAAACACCCTGTTCCATATGTGTTTTTCGCTTCCCCTTGATGAAACGCTGTTTGTCCAAACAATGCGGCTTGTTGGTCACCCGCAATACCAGAAATCGGAATTTCATGCCCCTGGATATTCGCATAAGCATAAATCTCCGAACTACTCCGCACTTCCGGTAACATTACCATCGGAACCTTCATCAAATGACAAAGCGTTTCATCCCATTGCAATGTATGAATATCAAAAAGCATCGTCCGTGACGCATTAGTGACATCCGTAATATGGACTTTTTTGTTACTGAGATTGTAGACTAACCAACTATCTACCGTACCAAAATACAAATCGCCGCGTTCTGCTTTTTCCCGAGCCCCGGGCACATTATCAAGAATCCACTGAATCTTAGTGCCAGAGAAATACGCATCGACTTCGAGCCCTGTCTTATCTTGGATTAAGTCTTTATGACCATCACTTACCAGTTGTGAAGCAATTTGTGATGTACGACGACATTGCCAAACAATCGCATGATAAATCGGACGACCCGTATGCTTATCCCAAACAATAGTTGTTTCACGCTGATTCGTGATGCCAATAGAGTCAATATCTTCAAGCGCTACACCCGAGCGTGCCACTACATCATTTAAAACCGCTGATTGCGTAGCCCATATCTCCATCGGATCATGCTCCACCCAACCCGCCTTCGGATAAAATTGTGTAAATTCAGTTTGCGCGGCTGCAATAATGTTTTGATCGCGATCAAACATAATCGCACGTGAACTTGTCGTTCCTTGATCCAAAGCAATAATATATTTCTTTTCCATACGTTATAATCTCCTCAATCATCATTCCAACTTATCAAGTAGCTCAGTAGTGGATGATGTGTTTTCAAAATAGGCGTTATACTACTTAGTTCTCTCTTAATTATACTTAAAAAATCCTACGAATGAAATGTCCGTAACCTGTGTCGGTTATACCCTCATAATCTAAAAACCGGGGTTACCTTTCGAACATATTTTCGTTTAAGATTAAGTTCAAAATAATGTGAAAAAAATCATTATACCACTTAGACATATTTCATGCGCAGATAAAGGAAAAAAACATCAAAATCAAAGCCACAACAAAACTGTAAATCGTCCACTCTTAAAGCCGTATAAGAGTGTTTTTAAGATTATTATCATAGTAATTTCAACAACGATTTTAGCATATAAAAAAATTAAATTACAGTCTTAACAAATCATTCATAAATTGATTTAATTTTTTACATAACCAGAAAGGCAGGGATCAAAATAATTGGTATCAAAATCGCTGGGTCTGATTCGTACAATGTATAACACATACATCCTGTGGAATCATGCCTACTCAGAATTACCCACATTTATTCTGCACAGAAAGGAAGGATTAATATCATTCTTAGAACTACTTTAATCGGCACCTTACTGACCAATCGTAGAGGATGGGAGATTTTATCGATCTACCCCTTTACGCTGCTCATCATCCCCTTTGTACTGTTCTTTCTTAGAAAACGAAAAGTATCTTATCGAATCGTTATCACGATGGCGATAATCTATGCTTCCACCATCTTAGAAGTCACGTACTTTCCTCTCGATTTTAATCAGATGTTTAGGTCAGGAGAACGTTACTTCAATTTTCTTCATATTGCGTACCATTTCGATCTACTAACCCCACTTACAGATCTAAATGCTCGCGTTATCAATAATTGGCTCTTACAGTTCTATTTCTTTGTCCCCTTTGGCATGCTTATTGCACTATTCCAAGACACCTTAAGTTTAAAGAAATTGTTTATGATTGTATTTCTTACAGCAATGATTCTGGATACTTCCCAGATAGTTCTCGCATTCATCCTCGATGCACCGGTGGGAATCGCTGATATCTATGATGTTATCATGAATACGCTTGGAGGCATCATTGGAGTTCTTTTATTGAAATATGTACTTTCCCCGTTTTATACAAAAATCACAAAAGGAGCCTCAATTTATGAAATCAAGAAACATTAGAACATGTCTTATCTTTGCCTTATGCGTGATGGCATCACTCCCGTTCTTTAGCAACGACATTCATGCCTCTGAATCTGGTCGTACATACTATGTCAGCTTTGATCAGGGCTACTCCAATGGTTACGATGAAAACAAGATGTGGTACGCAGGGCCGGGAACAATTAGAGTTCGAGGCAAGCACTGGATGCCCATTAATGGATACAGAGAGGCTACAATGTATATGCAACTTCGGCGCGATAACTGGCCTGCATCGATTCAGTACGAAACAAAATCATTAGGGATGATGAACTCATATGACAACAATAGTTGGAGCAACGGAAAACCCTTTGATGTTTCATGGCAAGTTGGTGACTTCAATAAGCGCTACTACCTCCATGTTTCTACTGGATCTAAACACGTAAATAAGACTGGAATGGGCACCATTAGCTACAACCCACGTTAAAACTCTATGGAAAGGTGACGTATAGATCTTCAACCAATACAAAACGCACTAAAACTGTCCTGAGTTTTTCTTGGGGCAGTTCCACTTACAGTAAAAAATTGACAACAAGACAATATCTTAGGAGAAAATTATGACAAACACACCCAACGAACACATCCGCGTAATGTCTGATAGTACTTACGTTACTTTAATGTTACTTTTGAAAGAGAATGGATATTGCCCATCAGAAGCAAACGGCTTACTTTGGAATTTTTTGATAAATAACGTACATCTCATCACTGGAAAACGCGAGCGTTTAATATTTAAAGATGAAAGCCTTTATGACGAAATAGTTTAGTCAGATATAACACACTTTAGATTAGTCCCAAAATCAAAGTATTATCTGATTTGATACTCGATAAAAAGGTTCTACATATTCTAGTGTTGGTGAGAAATCATCAACACTTTTTAATGCTTAATTTCGAACATAATAAAAGACATAGATGACAAACACGATATACTTAGGTTACTACACTCCAAGAAAGGTGCTAG
>NZ_WTSY02000015.1 GCF_009828775.2 Erysipelothrix aquatica
CTGTTTCTACAATATTTTCTAGAAAAGACTAGGCATAACTTTGCCAATGTATTATATTACAAGAGTAATAAGTCCCCTTCAGGGGAGTATATGGAAAACATAGAGCTACGCCTCACGCAGAACGAAAAGTTCGACTGCTAACAAAGGCATCCCTCCAATATAAATTTCGATAAACGTCTTAGAGCAATTACATACTCTTGAGACGTTTTTTTCTACAGGATATTCAATTGTTAGTATCACTGCTTAAATCTTAATAAAAAAAGACAGCCACTGAATGACGAATGCATATGGTGGCTGCTTTTCTATTTATTGTTGAGATACTAAAATAGCTTCAATAAAATCGAGTATCGCTTCTGAGTTATTGTCTTTTTCTAATACCACATTTGAGATATCTTTTACGCCTGGTCTTGCATTACCAACCGCGACACCTATCCCTGCTTTTTTAAGCATTTCGATATCATTATCGTTATCTCCAAATGCAAGAATTTCTGAATCATTAACGTTTAATATTTTTTGAATTTTTTCTATCCCTTTAGCTTTGTGAACCCCAGGCTGGATCAAATCTATTGCAGTGTGTCCACTTGTGACCGGCGTGATTCCATCTCCCAAGACACGATGAAAATCTTCGAGTACTGCCTCTAAATCTTGAGGCTCCACAATAAGCGCGAATTTGAGAATGTCATCCGCAATATTATTCAGTGAGTCAACCCACTGAATTCGATGATTATAGTTTATAGCAAGGTCATAGAACTCTTGTGTTTGTTGTTTCGTTAGATATGCGGACTGTTTTCCACATACCAAAATATTTACACCTTCATATCCCCCAACGATATCGAATACTTTATGTACGGTATCCCACGGCATCACTTCGTGATCAACGTCTTGGTAGTGGTGAATCACGTTAGCACCATTATCCGACACAAAGGACATTTCTTTATGGCGAGGAAAGAATGAACGAAGTTGGTAGTATTGATTTCCACTCGCCACCACGAATTCGACATTTTACGTTTTCATCATATCAAATAACATATCAAAGCGTTGTCGGTTGTAATCTTTCATATCATTCAAAAAAGTTCCATCCATATCAACAGCAATCAATTTAATCATATTTTCGTCACCCTTCTTATCTCTAAACTCAGTTTTTTGTGAACTTAATCTTCGAGACTGCATCTTTTTCTTTGCCATTCTCAAAGATGCACCGCAACAATCATCCGTACAGTTCTCGCAAACTTCCAATCAGCTAACTACATTCATTATACAGACCTCAAGTAGTGTTTAACAGTTAGAAGAAACTCTATGTTTTTTCACACGAATACAAGCTTTAATAAATCAAACCAAAGGAATACGTCACCTTAAAACACCTCTTAAAATAGAATCCATACAAAATCCTTTACTTCTTATTGCAAAATAAAGCTACCTTCATAAGAAGGTAGCCTCCTATTGTCGTAAGTCTTTTTTACGTAATCTAATGTTCAAAGGCGTCACCTCAACAAGCTCATCATCACTAATGTAATCCAGTGCATACTCTAAGGTAAGTGCGATGGGCTCTTCAAGTTTCAATGCATCTTCTTTACCACCGCGTCCATTACCACGGTAACTATTTAATCGTTTATTACGAATTACGTTGACCCACATATCGTTTTCTTTGTTCGTAACTCCTACTATCATCCCCGGATAGACTTCCGTTTGGGCACCGATAAAAAAACTTCCTCGGTCTTGAATATGAAACATAGGAAAAGCCATCGAATTACCGAAACTATTGGAAATTAGTGATCCACGTTTGGGAACATTCATGCCACCAGCTTGCACATCATACTTATAATGCTGACGCATCATGATCGCATTGCCACGCGTCATATTAATAAGATCTGTTCTAAATCCCAAAATGAGACGTGCAGGGATGTACCAGTATTGTCGAACCGTATCATTGTGTTGTTCAACATTATATAGATTTCCGTGACGTAAGCTCATTTGTTCAATAATCTTTCCACTATACTTCTCAGGAGTCTCGATAATCACCCGATCAATTGGTTCATACGTTACGCCTTTACGTTCTTCAAGAATTACGTGGGGTTTTCCGACGGAAAGTTCATATCCTTCGCGGCGCATTGTTTCAATCAGAATCGAGAGATGTAACTCCCCTCGACCCGAAACAGTAAAGTAATCTGAAGATAACCCCGGTTCTACCTCAAGACCCACGTTAACCTCCAATTCGCGATCGAGTCGTTCTTTAATATTACGACTGGTGATAAACTTACCTTCTTTTCCTTGCAGTGGTGAAGTATTCACATAAAAGTTCATGGACAGTGTGGGTTGTTCTACCATGATTGCTTCCATAGGCAATGGAGCCTCTAGAGAACAGAGTGTATCTCCAACAGTGATGTTCGATATTCCTGATATCACAACGATATCTCCACTGTGGGTTTTCGTAACTTCTTTATATGTTACACCATTATAAACGAACATTTTTTTGATTCGTGCATGAGAATACTTTCCGGAGTTATCGATGATACAGATAGCTTGCCCTTGTTCTAAAACACCTTGGTGGATCCGTCCAATCCCAAGACGTCCTAAATATGTGTCATAGCCCAGTGTTGATACTTGCATCTGTAGTGGTTGAGTATCTTTATTCGGATAAATTTCTGTATGTTCCAGGATTGTATCAAAGAGTACATCCATCGAGGCATCCCGTATATCTTGATGACGACTTACCTTGAAATCTCGGGTAATACCATAAAGTATCGGAAAGAATAATTGCGATTCATCGGCATCAAGTTCCAAAAACAAATCATATATTTCTTCAAGAACCGCCTCTGGTCGGCGTTCAGTCTTATCCATTTTATTAATCAGTACGATTGGCTTAAGATTTTGTTCTAATGCCTTACGTAGTACGAATCGTGTCTGGGGCATAGGGCCTTCAACTGAATCTACCAACAAAATCACGGTATCCACCGTCTTAATGATGCGTTCCACTTCCCCCGAAAAATCTGCATGACCGGGTGTATCAACTATATTAATTTTGGTATCTTTATACATAACCGAGCAGTTTTTGGAGTAGATTGTAATTCCGCGTTCTTTCTCGAGATCATTACTATCCATCACACGATCCACTGATTTTTGCACATGATTGAAAACACCTGACGCGGATAAGATTCCGTCAACAAGTGTACTCTTACCAGCATCGACATGGGCGATGATGGCAATATTTATTATTTTTTTCAGTATTTATTTTCTTCGCTTCCTATTTATCTTTTAACTAAAGTACAGGAAGGCACACTAAAAAGATCTGTTTTATGTATAATCTTTTAGTACCTTCAATACGCTCTATTTATTTCGATAATATAGGTATTGGAGGTGTCATGACTAGAATTTGTTCGTTTGTTGACATGATATAACCTCGCTTTCGCACATTATATCATAGTTTACAAAAAAAATGAAAAGTAGCATATTCTGATTTACCTGTGATATAGTATACGTCGTTAGGAGATTAATTATGAATTTTACATCTATAATTAAAAAAATAGCTCCCCTACCCGATTTTGATGTTTTTACTCAAGGTATCTAATCGTTAAGAGGATTATTTTTTGATTAAAAACATCAGATTTAGAAAACCAAGTTTTATACTTATAATTATTTTATTGGGCTTCCCTCAACTTCACGAGGCAATGTTTGCCCCTTCATTACAAACTATTACACTTAATTTTGATATTTCTATCGCTAGCGCTCAAGCGACACTAAGCATTTATTTTGTAGCGTTTGCGATGGGTGTCTTATTTTGGGGGTTTTTCTCAGATAAGTTTGGCCGTCGTCCCGCATTACTATGGGGATTTGCTATATACTGTCTGGGAACTGGCGTAATGCTTACGAGTTCATCGTTTGATTATTTCTTAATAGGACGCTTTGTTGTAGCATTCGGTTTAGCGACCGGTTCAGTCACCACTCAAACTATCTTACGCGAGAGTTTTGATACACAGATTCGGAGCAAACTGTTTTCGCAAGTATCCATCGCACTCGCAATTGTTCCAGGAATTGGACCCTTGCTCGGCGGTTATATGATTGAGTCATACAGTTTACGATTACTCTTAGTAGTTTTCTTAGTCTGTGGACTTAGTATTGTAGCTTTAACGTATTTACGTCTTCCCGAGACAAATGTCGTCGCAACGACACGCAATGCTAATTTTTTTGCCGTCTTTATGCGAATGCTTCGATCAAAACGAGTTTGGATGTATGGTTTTTTTATTGCAGCCATGAACGTGATTATGTCTATTTACTATGTCGAAGCACCTTTATTATTCCCAAAATGGTTTGGAATATCACTTGCTACAACAGGTAGTCTCGGCATCAGCCTCGCAATTGCAACAATTCTTGGTGCATCAATTGCACAATTACTGCTTAGAAACCATGCGCCAAAGCAAGTGCTTCAGATTGGAAACTATGTACTTATATCTGGATCTATTTTAATGCTTTTCTTTGGATATATCGCAACGAGCACAATCCTATCACTGACACTGTATATGGGCGGAATGTTCCTTGTTCGTGTCGGAACGGCCATTTCTTTATCAAACGCTATAAGTTTAGCACTTGAGGATTTTCAGGATGTGTATGGTACTGCTGGGTCCATTCTTAGTCTCGGATATTATCTCGCAATAAGTGTGTTGTTACACATCATGTCTGTAATCCACAACGGTTCTTTATTAGTCATGCCGTTGTACTTTATCATTTTAGCGCTCTTAATGATCGCTATGTCCGGACGCAATGACTAAAAAACTCTGCTATGCAGAGTTTTTCTTTTTATATGATTTATATCTTCGATTAATTTGGATAAAACACCAACTTGCTATGTGCGTTAACACAAGCGTGACGAGCGTCAATACCAATGCTCCGAATAGCGTTGTTTGCGGTTTAATTACCCCTAACACACCGTAGATGATGAGCGGATGAATTAAGTAGTAATATTTATAGTATTCACGTATCGACTCCTTGAACGGCATCCTAATTGTAAATGGCAATTGTAATGCTGTTGTAAACATATAGAAAACGGTCGGAATCGTCATAAACATCAAATTACTGTCCAAACGATCTACTTTTTGAAGCAGCATCACTTCAACTAAGAATAGTAGAAAACTAACTACAAGTTTGGTCAAAGATGCTTTTACAAACACAATGTTCTTTGCTTCCATCGCGTATCCCATAGCAACAAAGAATGTTCCAAAGAATAAGAAGTTACGTGTTGTAATGAAAATATTGTAGTAATATGTGTTTAAAATTGTTTGAATTGCATTTGGTAGTAGGCCAAAATAGGTCTCGGTAGCTCCCAACGCAAATAGAAGAAACGACACAATCAGTAGAGAACTCAGCTTGAATCGTTTTAACCAAGCATTCGTGAATAATAGTGCAACAATCAAGGCAGGGTAATACCAAAGATGATAGTATGTACCAGAATAGAGTATCCCAACAAGAAGGCCTACGGGGTACAACATCGGCGAAAGTCCCATTTCTTTAATATATTGGAGTCCAAATGGTAGATAGATCAGGCACCAAATAAGATATGATGGAATCAACCCTTTAATATAGCGGTTGAAGTATGCTGGGTTTTGTTTTTGTTTTTTTGCGACAAAATATCCTGACGTTATGAAAAAGAATGGTACAAACAACCGCGAGATCATATTATTAAACAATAAATCGAGCGGATATGAAATATCTTTAAAGGGTCTCAAGTGTAAGATGACAATTAACACCGCACCAAAATACCGAAGAAAATCTAAGTTCTCAAATCTTGGTTTCTCTGCACAATCATTGTATGTATCATATTGATCAATTGCATGAAAAAAGAGGCCAATTGAAACGGCAATTGGAATGAGATACGTCAAACTATTTTCGTAGCCAGTCAACACTTCATAATTTCTGAGCAAGATTGCAAGAATAAATACAACCACACTGATAATCGTCGCTTTTTTAGTCATTATAATTCTCTTTCTCTTATTTCTATTATACATGAATTTACTTCTCGTTTATCAACCTTACAGAAATGTACTAAAAAAGAGGCTTACGCCTCTATCTCGTGATCCAACCAGGATGCTATTCGTGCAACAATGGCTGTTGCCTCGCGAATTCTTAGTAGGTCATGCTCTTTATCAGGGAGCACTTCGAGTGTCTTATCACTGCTCCCAATGGATTCAAAAAACTTTTGGCTTCCTTGCCATGGTAAAATAGGATCGTTTTCACCATGAAGTATCAATACTGGATGCTTATACATACTTGTGTGTTCCCAAATGAACTCTTGGGCTTCAACTAATGATTCTACAATAAACGTTCTACTTGCACGTTTCAGTACATACGGCGAATCCATCGCCACTAATTGCTTGATACCAGCATCACCCGATGTTCCCATGAGTTCTAAGAACTCATGAATCGAAATTGAAGATTCTGTAATCTCTCGAAATTGTGGTTGTGGCAAGAGTCCAGGACCTAATAATATTTGCCCTGCTATCGCATAAGGATACATGATGCCATAGACTGCCGTAATCATACCACCTAGACTAAATCCCATTGTATAAACTGGAAGACTTGAGTCACGATCTTGAACCCACGTTACGCATACATTCAAGTCATCCGCAAAGTCTTGGAAATGCTTTAATTCGCCAAGAGGGGCTGTCGTCCTGCCATGACCACGGACGTCATATTTAAAGACATTGTATCCATGAGCATTGAACATTGGTGCTAACCGTGAATAGTGAGCACTGTATTCGACAAAACCATGACTGAATACAATTGTTGCTTTCGCATTCTCCACTTCATGATATTGGTAGTAGATATCATAATTATCATATGTTTTTAATGTGCCATCCATACATAAAGACCTCATTTCTAACTTCTGTATCTTATCACAATAATCCTTCATGCTCCACTGTAGCGCCATAAGAAAAGCAAGGATCCCCACCCTTGCTTTTCTCTGCTCTGCATGTCTGCAAGTGATTAAATATCACTTACATCCCCGTCTTTCTAAATACCCCACCGTATTTAGAAGACTTATTAACACAAGGATTATGTCTTGTGTACTTTTAATTTACCACAATTATGATGTTAATGTTATAATATTACCCCATTTTTAGTCCCATTAACCATATTTTTGTTCAAATTGTATAAAATTGATAGGTTTTAGATGAAAAAAGATAGGGTTTCCCTATCTCTCAGCAAGTCGAACACCAACGCCCCATACAGTTTGAATGTATTCAACGCTAGGATCGATGCGACGTAATTTTTTTCGAATACTGCTGATGTGTACATTCACGGTATTCTCATCCAAGTTTTCACTGTCGCCCCACACACTGGCATACAGTTGTTCCTTTGACACAGTACTATTTGGATTCGACAAGAGTAGCTTCATAATTTCTGTTTCTTTTTTAGAAAAGTCAACGACTTCCCCACCCAACTCGAAACGGTATTCGTTTGGAAAGAATCGGATATTTTTGAAACGTATTCCTCGATTTCCACTCATTTCGTGATCCAATGAAAGTTGTTCTTCAATTCTTTTGATGAGAACAGGACTTTCGATTGGATAAACATAATAATCATTAGCCCCCGCTAAAAGCATCCCCATTACCCGACTCGGATCTAATCCGTCAGTCAAAACAATTATAGGAACAGGACTCTCGTCTCGAACCATTTCCAAAATCTTTGCACTTGGCAAATCAGGAAGACTCATATCGAGTAAAATCAAATCTGCAGTATGCGCTTCAAGAATATTGATCGCTTCATAGCCGCTGAATGCGTTAATCGTATGGTAGTGGTCTCGTAAAGTTTGTGATAATTCTACGCCTAACATACGATTGTCTTCGACAATAAGTATTGTTTTCATGCTTTCCCCCTTTGCACTAGTATATCACGTAAATTTAATTAAGTGATTATTAAGCTCCTATATTGGGGTTTTTGACGTTTATATGGTAAAATATCTACGTTTGTTGGAGGAAAAGTCTGTGAAAATTGTATCTCAATTTCTAATTATCGCTGGTTTTACGTTTATCGGCGATAGCATTACAGCATTATTCAAACTTCCGATTCCTGGTAGCATTATCGGATTATGTTTGTTATTTGCTGCACTGCAATTTAAACTCATAAAAGTCTCATCAGTCGAAATGGTCGGCACTTGGCTCAAAGATAATCTCGCTTTTTTCTTTGTTCCAGTTACTGTAGGCATCATGATTTATTTTGATGTCTTACAAGCAACATGGGTAGAGTTCGTGATTATCTTAATTATCTCAACCCTCGTCACCTATGTTGTGAGTGCCTATGCAGCGACCAGGGTTCAAGGAGATAAATAGATGGATAAAATATTTACAAGCCCACTGTTTGGACTAGTTTTGTCGATGGGAGTATATGTACTAATGACAAAGGTACAAAAAGTTCTAAAGTCAGACTTGTTCAACCCACTGCTCATGTCGAGTATTTTTATTATCGCTTTCCTCATGATTTTTAATATTTCGTATGAATCATACAATATTGGTGGCCAATTTATCTCTGCACTCATTGGCCCTGCGACAGTCGCACTCGCAATTCCACTATATATGAACCTTGGAATGCTCGCAAAATATAAGCGCGTTATCCTCGTTTCAATCAGCGCAGGGGTTTTAGCTCACGCCATTACAATCGGTGTTCTAGCATCAGTTTTAAAACTATCACCTCAGATGATTGCTACAGTAATCCCTAAATCTGTAACAACGGCGATTGCCGCTGATGTTGCTGTCTCACTAGGAGGTATTTCAACACTTACTGTCTGCATTGTTATTATTACCGGAATCTTTGGAGCTGCACTTGCACCATTGCTTAATAAAGTATTCCACATTGATAGCCCAATTGCTCAAGGCTTAGCACTCGGAACTGCCGCACACGCGGTTGGAACGTCGAAGGCTATTGAAATGGGAAAAGAGCAGGGAATTATGTCTACCCTCGCATTAATTTTGACAGGAATTTTTACGGTTATCATTTCACCAATTACCAAGATAATAATTTTTGGACTACTTGGTATCTAAAAGGTCGACTTAAGTCGACCTTTTTCATTGTTTATTTTTTATGAATATAACTGATACTCTCAGCTAAATCAGCAAGAATGCCACCAACGTATATATATTTTTCATCATCTTGAGTTGCTTTTTGAACCGAGGATTGTTTGTTTGTCGCGAACAAGTCTTTTTGATCCCATTTCGCGTGCAACGTTACATCTTCAATAACAATGTCACTTTCAAAGTTCCAAGGGTATTTCAGTGCTTCATCGTGGAACCATCCCTTGAAGATAGCGTCATTACGTGTCGGACGTTGTGGTTCTGGAAGATAACTTCCGTCTGCAACAAGGATGCTCGATATTTGCGTTACAGCATCACCAGCGTCAAATTTAACTTTGTAATCATTCATAGTTTATCCTCCATCTGTTCTTGGTGATTTTACTATCTCATGAAGTAGTTTGTTGATGGGGATAATGTCATTAAGTATGTCATTCATGTCACGAATATAAACTTTTTATTAAACTATGAAAGAAAATTGACAAATAAAAAGGATACGTTGTATCCCTTTAAAAATCTAAAATCACAATTTCTGGGCGAGCAAAGAATCGGATAGGCAACATTCCAACTGTCCCTCCCACGCCCGACGATACGTACATTGAGCCTTGTGGTCGACGAATCATTCCGTGAACGAGCGTTTGGTCAAATTCTGAATTTGTAATTGGCGCATATAAGCCAAATAGTGTTACCTGCCCCGCATGTAAATGACCAGCTAATGCCATGTCAACGTATGTGGACTTCGGCAATTTTTCAAAGTAATCCGGATTATGTGTTAGTAAAATTGATAATTTGTCTTCATGAATCGGAAACACCGGGACACCTTTAATGGCATCATCAACCCCAATAATATCGAGACCGTGATAATTATAAATTTCGTTAATGAGCACTGTTACACCAATATCTTGTAGCATCGTAACCGATTTTTCATATTCTCGATAATCATGATTTCCGAGAACCGCAACCTTGGGTGCATTGATACTATTGATATATTCAAAGATAGGGGTATTCTGCTTCCCTTCTTGATGGATATAATCCCCACCTAATAGCACTAAATCCGGTTTGAGAGCATTTACTCTACGAACAAGATTTCGGGCAGCTCCATGCAAAAATGGTCGTCTCTTGTGATCAAACTGTAAATCAGAAATGAAAACAATTCGCTTTCCCTTTAATTCATCAGGAATCTTATGCTTTGTATCAAAATCTATGGGTTTCAAATATATATTCTTTAGCCAACGGTATTCGATAAACGAATAAATGAATATTCCCAGTAACGCAATTAGTAGATATTTAATCAATGGTTCTTGACCTTATTCAGGGCAACTGAAGTCGGTACTGCAATAACCACGCTGGCAATGATTTCGAATATACCATTTGATAAAAGAACAGATCCAATCAATACAAGGGCGCTTGTTGGTGCTGCAGCTAAAATTTCTGGACTTGCAGAACCTGTTGCCGCAATATACATCGCAAGTAATACTGCGACCGTATGAACAAGAGTCGCCACTATTGAGGTAACAGAAGCTACCACGACAAAGTTTTTTGTGAGCCGTTTCATCAAACCAGCTACCACTACGATACTCAGTCCAAAGATAATCCGTGGCAGAACCGATACTAAAGGATTCACAAACAATACATCGAAAACTCCTACTGGTCGTGTTGCAGCAATGAACATCGCAGCGACACCAAATGCAGTTGCGTTTATTAACGCTGCTTTTGCCCCGAGTACAAGCCCGGCAATAATAACTGGAATATGCATTATAGTTATCGAAACAAAACCAATATTGATCATTCCTAAACCTGGCACCAGTGCCAAGATAAGTGTAATCGCAATGAACATTGCGTTCATTGTTATGTCTCTAACTTTCATCGTTTAAATGCTCCTTTCTGATAGATCTCGTAGAGTCCATCATTTAGTAAAAATTCATCATATATAAACGCTTCTGTTGCTCCATGAATAATTGAAGCATAACCACCTGTTATAATTTTTGTACAAGAAGTTCCCAATTCTTTTTCCATTCGCATCGCCAATCCTTCGATTTGCGAGACAAGTCCATATAAGGCACCCGATTGAATTGCATCAATAGTCCCAGAGCCAATCACTGTTTTTGGAAATTCTAATGCAACTTCTGGTAGATGGGGAATATATTCAGCGAAAGCTCGCATGGATGTCCCAATCCCCGGTATAATGGCACCTCCTAAAAACGAACCAGTTTCATCAACAACCGTTAGTTTTGTCGCACTTCCGACATCCGCAATAATCACTGGTGTTTGGTACTTTTGAATTGCACCCCATGATGTTGCAATGAAATCTGCCCCAATGTCATTTGGATTATCCAACTTAATCGTTAGTCCATCAATGGAAGTTGCATCAATCATAATTGGTTTCTTTTGAAAGAGTAATTCAATTGTTTCAATAAACTGAGCTTTGATCATTGGTACAACGCAGGATACGATGATATCCTCCGGAATTTCTTTAATAATTTCTTTAAATTTAATGGTATAGTTTTTAATTACATCTTTTTTGTAAGTGTCAATACGCGCTTCTAAAACTCGCTTGTTATCTTTATAACCGACAATGACCGTATTGGAATTACCGATGTCTATCGTAATAATCATACATTCACTCCTAGCGTTTGTTGCAATATTACAATACACGATATTTCACTTTTTTGCCACTAATACGACATTTATGGAGAGGCGCTCATTGCGCCTCTTGACTGTTGTATGCGTACCCAAAGGCAGATATTTCAACTGTTTGCGGAATATAACTAAAGTTATGTACATATTGAATCAACACTTTGAATTTTCTGTCTTCATTTTTCACAAAATATGTACAGTTTCGACAGTTGTTTTTCGATTGTATTCTTTCTTTCACTGCCAAATCGTATCGGTCATAAACTTCAATCTCATGAACAATTACATCTCTTAGTGTGTGAACTTGTTGAATGCCGATAATCAAGTTACAAAAATCCAAGGTAACCAATACTCCAAGTCCAAAGAAAACCATCAATACATAAAATTCAATTGATATCTTCATTTACGTACTTCTGCCATCCCATTCCACTTCCCTACGAGTGTAGTTCTTAAAATATCCTTAAATTCGTTCGAAAAGACAATCATTCCTGTCGCAATAATTGTTACAACAAGGACCATACCAAACTCTTCAAAAAAAGACTTCAAATGCCCCACCCCCTTTCCATTAATGCAACGATTACTTGCGTCATCAAAATCAAGAACAAGCACCCAACCGAAATCAACGGAACTAAACCCAAAGGAGTATACATTTCAACATTTTGTGAATATGCATGTAAGCGTTGCTGTCTCAGTCTTCCATTATTGATTTCAATAATGCGCTGTAACTGCCGGGTTGCATCAGCCGTCGATTCCACACAATATCGGTACAGATACTTCATCGTTTGACGTATCTCTGGCGTTGACGCGCGCGTCATGAAACCAACAAATGCTCCATGATCTTCTGGATTTGTTTCAATTGTTTTAATTAAGTTTTTCACATCTTGTTCTAAATTCCTAGGTACCGTTTCTAAACTTAATTTCAATGCATGAAGAAGTGTATTCGCCTGAATAAATGTCAAAATTGATTGAATCCAAATCATGAACGAAAATTGAAGTGTAGCGCATGTTTTACGATATACTGAATTCAATTTTTTTTCATAAAATGTAATAAACAGTGGAATTACAATTAGAAATCTATTTGAGATACAAGCGCACACTAGACATGTACCCACCACGACATACACAGTTCTTTCATAAGATACGCCAATTAAGTTATTTCTTTCCCGAATGTCGTGCCACAACAGACTACGTATAAATTTTGTGCCAAAGATAATCCAAAATGCAAGCAAAAGAATATTAAACAACATGCTCCCTCCTTAAAGTTAGTTCACGGCGAAGAATTCTAAAAACGATACATGTAAAACCATTGATTAAGACTAAGAATAGGAACAGCATTATTTCATAGTTAGGAAGTATTGACCGTGGAGTTGCTTGCATCAACATTTCGCATACAATATGGGTAACTAGAATACTGATTGACGAAAGTAATACTAACAATTTAACTGTTTGAATCAAACGCCCACTATACCCATTTACAGCATCGTACCAATAGTCAACTTCAGTTTCTAAATCATAAAGTTTATCGTCGATCTCCTTGTCGCCATGGATGATGTCCACAGCTAAAACAGAAATCAGCGTCTTCCATGAATAATGAGAATGAATCAAAGCGAGTTTTTTGAAGTCAAAATCTCCACTTTCAAATTCTAAGAGTGGGAGTTCTCCAGCATTATTTTCAATATTTCTCATGCTCACTAAAATGTTGTGTGTAAAACGATATCTTATTATCAAACTTAGTGTCATTTGATATTGCGCCGTAACCCTTTCTTTGTTTATCTCGAAAGTCGTAAGAGATGCCACAATATCTTTGATAAAAACAATTAAAGTAAGCAGATACACACCATTTATAACTATCGAAAACTTAAACATCATGAGGATAAACAATTGTGCGCATGCATAAACGCAAATACTCTTTACCTTCACCACTGAACACCATACAGGTCTGCACGACTTTTGATTTTCTCAGGAAGTTTATCCAAATCGACAACTCCACCATGTTGATAGATTGTCACTGTTGATTCCTGATTGAAAACGACAATTTCCCTTACACGTCGCACAATGCCCTCACTCGTGTGCAGTAAATCAATATGTATTCCAACATCAAACAGTGTCTCTATCTGTGCCAACATGCTTACACTATCAAATGACGCCTCATTCATCATGAACAAAAGACGGTTGGGTATCTCTTTAGCACTTCGAGCATGGATAGTACTTATTAAATGTAGTCCTGTTGAAACACATTTTAATAATTCAAAGGCTTCCGAACCTCTTACTTCACTTAATAGCAGCCAATCAGGTCTTTGGCGCAATGATGCTTTAATTGCAGCATCATATGACATCATTTTATTCGTCTTCAGCGCAACACAATCCCGACTTGGATGGAGCACATCATAGTGAATTTCCATACTGTCTTCAAGCGTAATCACGCGTTCTTTGTCACCAATAAACTGTGTTAAAAATTTTAACAACTCCGTTTTCCCCGATCCTGGTAATCCACTTATCATTACATTGCAACGACACCGTATGCTACTCACCAAAAAGTCCAAAGCCGCTTGCGATATGTATCCTTTTTCAGTTATTGATTTAACATCATAACGGCATTGTCCACTTGTCTTACGAATTGAAATACAAACGTCTTTAGATATTGTTGGATGAAGAACACTTATTCTTAGAAAACCAATTTCTGTTTCAAAGATTGGATTACTCACTGTATACGGAAGATTCACAGCATTTGAAAGCCGCAAGACAAATCGGTATACGGCGTCTTTATCACTAAAATCATTAACGACATAGCGCCCCTTATTTAGGTCATCAACCCACAAATCTTTGCCATTGTAATTGAGATCAGTCACATCCTCTTGATCTACATACATCTGGAACATTTCGAAATCAAATCTAAGAAGCATAATACTCCTCAACCATAAGTCTATCTAAAGAATATGTATATCCACTAATTTTTCTTTCAATCCCAAAGCGCATCGCATTAGGGAATAAAGTCGTTTCAAATCTCTTAACTGTGACTTCTTCGCCATAATTCTCATGAAATACATTCATAACATTTACCAGTAATGCCTCTTTAGGATAGTCACTCGCAATATTTCTTCGCATTGCTTGATGGTGGGCAAAACGAATTTGAAAATGATGAGAGGCCAATATAGCCACAAACATTGCGAACCCACTTATACACGCAACAATCGTGATGAGACCAACACTCCAAAATATATGTTTCATAGTTTCAACCTTTCGTTAGTTCAGTTCCATTTTTCACAGAATTGGGTTCAATTTCATTTTTATCCAATCTTCTTTCCCTGACATAACTAAGTATGAAGTGATACCTAAATATCCTAAAAATATCTATGGTATAATACACATATGAAAAAATTCGCATTCATCATGGCGACTCTATTGATCTTAACGGGTTGTTCAATAAAGTCTGGTGATAACTACACAAAATACGAAGCCCGTACCTCCGAAGTTGGATTTGATACTGTCATGACCTTCGTCGCATATACAAAAGATGAGGCAACTTTCAACGACTACTTTAGTAAAGTTAAAGCAGCTTTTCTGCGTTATAATGCTTTATTTGATAAGTATAATGACTATGAAGGCGTCGCAAACATTAAAACTATCAACGACAACGCTGGAATTGCGCCCGTAACCGTTGATCCCCTAATTATAGAAATGCTTGAACGCTCACGCGACTATACCGAAGTTTCAAATGGTTATTTCGATATTACTTATGGCTCTGTTATGGAAATTTGGCATGACTATCGAGAGGAAGGTATTGAAAAGAATGCATCTGGCGAACCTGGAGAAATCCCAACACAAGATGTTCTCGAAGAAGCAGCACTCCACGCAGGATGGCAATTTGTCGAAATTGATAAAGCAAATAACACCGTCTTTCTTACTGATGCCAAAACAAGACTTGATGTAGGAGCGATTGCAAAGGGCTACGCAACGGAACTTGTTGCTTTAGAACTTGAAGAGGCTGGATTAGAATACGGTGTTGTAAGTGGGGGCGGAAACGTTCGTACCATCAATACGAAGCCAGATGGTGAAGCATGGGCGATCGGTGTTGAAAAACCATCAATGCTTGTTAAAAATGAAAGTCTTGATGTATTCCGGATTCCACATTCGATGTCAATTGTTACATCTGGTGATTACCAACGCTACTACATAGGCCCAAATGATGTAACTTATTCACATTTAATCAATCCAAAAACATTACAACCGCAATCAGTATTCCGTTCAGTAACTATATTTACACCTGATTCGACCATGGCAGACGCACTTTCGACTGCTGTCTACATGATGTCATATGAAGAAGCACAGACTTTCATTCAAGACTTCAATACAAAATATCCTGATAAGTCAATTGATGTGTTGTGGGTTTCGGAAGATCATCCTGAATGGTATCAATTGGAAGACTATGACTTTACTTTCACTGACAACATTAAACAATATTCCGCTTTCGCAAATAAATAAAGCAAACAAAACTAACCGAACCACCAATCTTGCACAAGGATATGGAGGTTCGGTTTTTATATAAAAAGAACTCCTTTATAAGAAGTTCCCAATGATGACCATCAAATCATACACAAACATAATTGTTATAAAATTTTTGATGATATATTTAAATGATAGACGTTTTACCAAATCTTTAGTATATGCATTGTAATTCTTTAAGACACGTGGTGCTGTAATTAACGTCAGTAATGCAAGCCAAGGTATCACACCAAGTACAACGGCGGCTACAATCGCTGCATACACACTGATATAAAGTATTTTCATCAGAACTACTGCATTTTCTTTACCAATATAGTACGGCAACGTATACCGCTTAACAAGCACGTCTGCCTCAATATCACATGTATTGTTCGCAAGCATAATACTTGATGTGAGAAGTGTCGGTGGTAAGAAAATTATCAAGAAATAGATAATGTTCACGAGATTAAAGTGCATCGTGACATTTGGAGCCACAAAGTTGAAATCGACCAGTAGCCCTGGGTTGTTAGCATGAATCAAGATAAACGGAATAACATAACCATAGAGTACGCCAGAAATAATCTCTCCATATGGTTGGCGAGAGATTGGTACCGGACCCCATGTATACAAAATTCCAATCCCAAAACAAATCATTCCCAAGATCAAAATGACAAAATCGGTCAAATATACTAAATATAAACCAGATATAGTAGCAATCATAAGCATTGCATAAATGATTGCACGTCCTTGGTTTCGTGTATAACCAATATCTTGGCCATTTTCTTTTGAGTCGATGTAATTATTGATAGCGGTCGTCGTTAAATCAAAGACAAACATACCAACAAAGAAAACAAGTGTTGCATCCCAACGGATCTGTGATCCATTAAATACCATTACGCCAAGCGTTAAGGCAAAGGGAAACAAACTTGTTATTTTAGTTTGTATTTCAGTGTATTCTAATATTTTTTTCATGTATTACTTTCTCATTGCTAAGTTTAAGATACGCATGAGTTCCTCTCGTTTGGTATCTATGATATCAAGATTTTCAATTGCTGTCTTGGCTGTTGCATAATATGTTTCAGCTTTCGCAATTGTTATCGCAACACCTTTGGAATTGCGAACATATTGGTTCACTTCCTTACGTGTAAGTTCATGTTGTTCCGCTTTTTGTAATGCTTCTGGGTAAGTACTAAAAGCATGAATTAATGGTAATGTAATAACGCCTTGCTCAAAATCTGATTGTACAGGTTTTTTAGCAACAGATTCATTATCATCAAAGTCCATCACATCATCCAACAATTGAAAAATCATACCTATCGCATGTCCAATTGTTTGATAGGATTCTTGTTGTTCACGAACATCATCCGATGTTGCGACTCCTGAGTACATTGCTGCTTCAAAGAGTTTCGCTGTTTTACCATCAATAATTGATAAATAATCTTTAACTTTTAACTTGTAATTTCCATTATTAATATGTTGATTAAGTTCACCCAATGCAATGGCTTCCATATACGTCGGTAAACTGTAACCAAGATAGGTTTCTTTTTTCTCTGTTTTATTAGCTAGTGACATTGACGCTGCCATTAGGTAATCTCCACAAATAACAGCTGTTTTACGTCCATACTTTTTATGGAGTGTTGTTACGCCGCGGCGTGTATCTGCATCATCCATGACATCATCATGAACCAGTGTTGCCAAATGTAATAATTCGATCGATGCAGCAAAAATTACAGCATCGTGATGGATTGATCCATCTTTGTTTTGTGCAGCTGCAAGAACTGCTGCTGCGCGGATGTATTTTCCTTCGGATTTTAAAAGGTGTTCTATATACTTTCTAACTATTAAAGGAGAGGTTGATATTGTTACACCAACCTCCCGTTTAACATATTCTAAGTATTCTTCAAATATGTTCATTAAGATTACCTACTAATCGTGGTAGATGTACCACTTCTTAACAAACGGTATTCCAGACCACCATTTTTTGAGTTTTGGCATCACCCAGTAATCTAAGCTTAATGTGTTTCCACCGAAGATTAATGCGATACCCGCTACTACCATCCATACAGTATTTAAGTATAAACCAGTTGTCATTAAGAACATCACTTGTAATACAACTGACATACCTGTTGCCAGCGTCGTAAAGAGTCCTACAATTAATGCTAAACCAATTCCTATTTCCATAACAACAACCATTGTTTGCATAAATACTTGCAATTGTGGGTTAGGAATAATCACGTCATTTACAAACCATGTCATCAAGTTGAAATCAATCTTGAAAGCAAAGTCTTCAAGACCTGATTCTAGAAGAGGTTTTCCAGTTACAAAGATTGGTTGAATAATGTTTAAGAAGTTCCAGTGTAACAAGACAGATCCAGCAGCTTCGCCACCACCTGCTCCTGTTGCCCCTGCGACTGCGTCAGCAGCGCCAGTAGCACCTGCTGTTACATCAGCAGCGATTTTACCAGCACCGTTAACGACTGAAGCTCCAGCGTTCACAACAGTTGTTGTAGCTGCTTGAGTTGCTTCAACGACTTTACCAATAACGGATGATCCAGCATTGATATCGGCACCACCGGCACCAAGTAAGCTATCATACCATTGTTGTGCACCACCGAAGAATCCTGAAAGTTTAGGATCTCCTGCTAACCAGCCTTCGTTAACTTTTTTAATTCCTTCAAATAACCAAATTGCTCCTAACCAAACACGAAGTGGGAAGAGTAAGAAACTTGGAGTACGGTTTGAGAAGTTTCCACCGACAAAACTACGACGGTTACGGATTGTAAAGATTTCATGTTTCAAGTAACTGAATACTTTGTTCCAACCTAGAACTTGGAGGAAGTAAACACAGTTCATCATGTGTTTTGCAAACATTGCAAAGAATGATACAAGATTAAACTCAACTTTTCCAAGTTTAATATTTGCAGTTCCCCAACGTCCACCGATACATACCATTGTTCCATGGAATGCTGGTTTGTATGCTATTAGGTTTTTACCACCACGAATTTGTTCGGCAATATTTTTCGCAACAAGACCACCACTTTGTTCAGCATTTTCAACCATTTGTGGTAATGGACGTTCTTCACCTTCAAGCACGAAGTATGTGTTATCACCGATAACATAAACGTCTTCGCGACCTATTGCACGTAAGTACTGGTCTGTTTCAATACGGCCACCACGTTGTGCTGCTTCAAGTTCTGTACCTGATTGCGCTGTAATGTCTGTACTTTCAATACCAGCTGTCCAAATAACTGTGTGAACAGGGTTTTCTTCAATATTACCGTTGATATCTAAATGAATAGCATCTTCAGTAACTTTGATAACTTTTGCGTTAAGTTTAATTTGTACGCCCATTTTTTCTAAACGGTTTTGTACTTTGTTTGCGAGTTTTTCTGGCAATGTCATAACGGTACGTGGCATTGCGTCAACTTCTACCATTGTTACATCGCTTGGGTCAATTGAGAATTTGTCACATAATACTGGAACGTACTCTGCAAGTTCTCCCATCATTTCTACACCCGTGAATCCTGCTCCTACAACATAGAATGTTAGCAAGAAACGACGTTTTTCAAGGTTTGGTTCTTGTGATGCTTTAACAAACACATCATTGATATGGTCACGTAAGCGAACTGCATCATCGTATGACCACAGTGTAAATGTATTTTCTTTAGCGCCTTCAATTCCAAAGAATGTTGGTTTTGAACCTGCTGCGATTACAACATAATCGTATTCGTAGCTTTCATTTGCACCTTCAACGACTTTTTTGTCAAAGTCAATTTTTTGAACTGTATCAAGTTTTACGTTGACATTACGGCCAGCAAAGATTTTTTTCAAATCCATGCGAATTGAATACTCATCAACACGTCCTGCAGCAACTTCATGAAGTTCTGTCAACATCGTACTGAATGGATTGCGGTCTATAATAGTGATTGATACTTCTGGATCTTTTTTGAATTTCTTAGCTAACTTTTTCGCAGCTAAAATCCCAGAGTATCCTGCTCCTACAACAACTACTCTCTTTCCCATTTTCTATTTCTCCTTTAATTACTTTTGCCTTCATATTATAGCGTATCGCTAATTTGTTCACAATCTTGGGGTTTGTTACATCGAGTTGTTTCATGCCCCAAAAGAAAACTCATGCAATTTCCTTTCGAAAAAGACATGAGTTTGTGAAAGTTGTGTATTTTGTTCACAAAACCTTAGGCAGGTTTCACAACTATATTTACGATTTTATTCTTGATAACAATTTCTTTTAGAATTTGCATTCCTTCAAGGTTCTTTTGAACTTGAGGTTGCTCGTATGCGAGTGCTTTTAGAGCATCATCATCAAGTCCAGTAGCTGCCATGAATTTAGCACGGACTTTACCGTTGATTTGTACGACAATCTCAGTCTCGGATTTCACAAGTTTCGTTTCATCAAATGTTGGCCATTCGGTATAGCTGATTCCCGTTTCTCCACTTAAAATTGTGTACAGTTCTTCCCCGATATGAGGCGCAAATACTGCTAGCATTTTAACAAATCCAACCGCATATTCTTTATAAATTGTTTCGGCTTTGTAAGCATCGTTAATAAATGTCATTAATTGTGCTAATGCTGTATTCATGCCAAATGATTCAATATCTTCAGTGACTTTTTTGACTGTTTGGTTATAAGAGAAATCGAGTGATCCATCATTCGCATCAACAATTTTTCCTGATTCGACAAGCAAACGCCAGACACGATCTAACCATTTACGGTTTCCATCAAGTCCTTGAGTACTCCATGCAGTTGCACCATCTAGCGGTCCAATAAACATTTCGTAAACGCGTAGCGTATCGGCTCCGTGACTGCGAACAATATCATCAGGATTCACAACATTACCACGAGATTTACTCATTTTTTCGTTATTTGCACCTAAAATCATACCTTGATGGAAGAGTTTCTTGAATGGTTCTTTCGTATTCACAACGCCAATATCATAAAGTACTTTATGCCAGAAACGTGCATATAGTAAGTGAAGAACTGCATGTTCTGCACCTCCCATGTAAAGGTCTACTTCCATCCAGTGATTAATAAGTTCTGGATCGGCGATTGCTCCTTCATTGGTTGGATCAATATAGCGTAAGTAATACCAGCATGACCCCGCCCATTGCGGCATTGTATTGGTCTCACGACGGCCTTTCGATCCATCTGGGAAAGTAACATCTAACCAATCACCAGCATTAGCTAGTGGTGATTGACCATCCGGTGCAGGTTTGTAGTTTTCAACTTCTGGAAGTTCAAGTGGTAAATCTTCAAGATCAACTGTACGCATGGTTCCGTCTTCCATATGAACAATAGGAATTGGCTCTCCCCAGTAGCGTTGGCGGGAGAATAACCAGTCACGTAGTTTATAGGTAACTTTTGCTTCACCGTATTTATTGTCTTCTAACCATTTATTCATGATTACAAGTGCTTCTTCTTTGTTTAGACCGTCAAGGAAGCCTGAATTAATATGGTTGCCATCTTCTGTATATGCAGCTTCCGCGATGCTTCCGCCTTCAAGTACTTGAATCATCTCGATATTGTATTTCTTTGCGAACTCATAATCGCGCTGATCATGTGCTGGTACTGCCATGATTGCTCCAGTACCATAAGCTGCGAGCACATAGTCTGCAATATAGATAGGCACTTGTTTCCCATTAACCGGGTTAATCGCATAGGCACCCGTAAAGACACCTGTTTTGTCTTTATTTAGCTCGGTACGTTCTAAATCTGACTTATGCATAACTTGATCTACATACGCGTCCACCGCTTCTTTTTGCTCAGGAGTCGTAATTTGACTTACAAATGGATGTTCCGGAGCAAGGACTGTATAGGTTGCACCGAAAAGTGTATCTGCACGTGTTGTAAATACCGTAAATTCTAAATCATGGTTATCAACTTTAAAGATTACATTTGCTCCTACCGATTTTCCAATCCAGTTGATTTGCATTTCTTTAGTTGATGCTGGCCATTCGACCAAATCTAAATCTTCTAGTAAGCGTTCTGCGTATTCTGTAATACGTAAAACCCACTGACGCATCGGAATACGGATAACATCAAATCCACCGACTTCCGTTTTCCCGTTGATAACTTCTTCATTCGCAAGAACGGTTCCCAAGTCAGGGCTGAAGTTTACAGGCTTCTCATCAACATATGCTAGGCCCATGTCGTAGAGTTTCGTAAAGATCCACTGTGTCCACTTATAGTAGTGAGGATCCGTCGTTGAGATTTCACGAGACCAGTCATAAGAAAGTCCTAGTGACTTAATTTGTTTCGTAAAGTTTTGAATATTTTCTTTCGTAAATGCATCTGGATGATTTCCTGTTTTTAATGCGAATTGCTCTGCTGGCAAGCCAAAAGCATCCCACCCAATTGGGTGTAAAACGTTGAATCCTTTCATACGTTTGTATCGTGCTAACACATCTGTGGCTGTATAGCCGCGGGGATGTCCAACATGAAGTCCATTCCCTGATGGGTATGGGAACATATCAAGGACATAATATTTGGGGATATCAAAATTTCGAATATCTGTTTTAAATGTTTCGTTTTCTTCCCAGTATTGTTGCCATTTTTGTTCAATTTTTAAATGGTTATACATCGTTTTTCCTCCTGTAAAATAAAAAAAGCACCTGCAAAGGACGAATGTCTCGCGGTACCACCTTAATTTCTCATCTCATGTTTGAGACAAGCGCTCTATCCCTTAACGCGGGGCTACGGAATTTCTTACTGAATTCAGAAATTCTGCTCCAAGACGAGTTCTTTATTGTTCACTTACTGATTCGCACCACCCATCAGCTCTCTTATAGTTTTCAATAAATACTATTTCTTTTCATCGCTATGCCTTTATCTTATGTGTTTTGGTTTGAATTGTCAATTTCCAAACACAAACTATTCTAAAAAACCACGCCGATTATTAACGTGGTCTGAAATATTGGTATAATCGCTACGCAACAGCTCATTTCTTTTTATAGATTGCGAACCCAAATTGAATGGGTGTACTGAGTGTATCCAACGCCGCTAGGGTCGCTATTGCATGTTTCGGAGTACGATGATAATACGGAGTCATCGCCAGAAGATTATTGATGGTCGTTTGTCCTGTCAAATGAATGGTATGTTCAACACGAATGAGAGTTTCCAATTCAAACCCTTCATATGTAGGCAATACAACCTCGTTCTCGTAGGGCTTATCATAGAGGATTGATTTCAGTCCCCATAAATGTTTTTCGAGTGGAAAAACCACGACGAAATGTCCATCATTTTTCAGAATACGATAGACCTCATCAGATGAGAATGGTGCAAAAATACTATATGCGAGATCAAATGCACTATCCATCAGTGGTAACTTCGCAGTCGATGCAACTGCAAGCATCATTTTCTTATTTCGTTTCGCAGCACTGGTGACTGCTTGTTTTGAAATATCGATTCCATAGACAGTTTTTTCCTGCTGAAGCAACGGTTCGGCATACCAACCCTCACCACAACCAACATCGGCCAAGCTATTCGCTGAATATTTTGTTACAATATCTTTAAGAGCTTCTCGAAATACATCGTAGTATCCGTCATTAAGGAACTGAGTTCGCGCCTGAATCATTTTGGCATCATCGCCGTGTTGTTTAGATTTAGAACTTTGTGACTGTAATAGGTTCACATATCCAGCCTTTGCCCTATCAAATTGATGACCTGTTTCGCACACATACGATTTGTTTTGGAGTACCAGTTGTTTTTTACAAACCGGGCATTGAAATAAGCTCATAGTTTTACCTCATCTTGTCTTCACAATTATATCACACAATTTTACTTTGATTTAGTTGAATTTTGTACCACTTTACTTATAATAAACACAAGGAGAATTAATTTATGAGAAAAATATTGCTTACAGCAGTTGTTTCGTTGTTGGTACTTGTCGGATGTACATCGGCAAATACAAACATTATGAAAGGTTACAAAGGCTTTGATAAAAAAGACCACCACTACCAAGCAATGAGTGCTAGTGATATGGCAACAGCACTTGAGAATAAAACTGAAGGTATTTACTATTTAGGATTTGAAACATGCCCATGGTGTGTCGCCCTTGTTCCTGTTATGGAAGAAGCTGCTGCAGCAGGAAACCACACAATCAACTATGTTGATACACGTGGCAACGATTACACACAAAATGCCGATGCTCAAAAACGTATTGAAGCATTCTCAAATTCATTACCTGAAGAGCAACGCATGACTGGTGTTCCTTATGTTGTCATTATTGGTGGCGATGGATCAATCCAAGTTAACATTGGAACAGTTCCTGGACACAATGCGCCAGTTGACCCATTGACAGAAGATCAAGCGAAATTCTTACAAATCAGACTTACTGAGATGTTTAGTTCCGTTAAATCAAACGCCTAGTTTGTCCATTTTATATAAGCACCTAAAAAGGTGCTTTTTTTATTAAAAAGATAGCAGCCGAGCTGCTATCTAATAAGGTTCTTAATTAAGATGAGTTCTAGATTTTCACCCGGGAAGAGTATGTTTCCCGAATCTTGGTAGCCTAGTGCTCGAAAAAAATGCTGTGCATCTTGGTCTGCTCTTCCGGAAGTCATAACTAGGTAATTTCCCAATGCCATCATTTCCGTTTCCCAGTAATTAATCATTTCAGTACCATAACCGCGGTGACGGTAAGGCTCTAGAATTTTAAAGTAATTGAGGAATGGATACTGATCCCAGAACATATTGTATCGAATGATACCTACAATTTTATCGTCGACTTCGTACACCAGAACACGTCCAAGTTCAAGTTTTGATTCAAACTCTTCACGTTCGACGTGTGTGTCCAATTCCATTAGAATATCAATGTCTTCTACTGTAGCTCTACGAATCATGTCAGCCACCTCCATGTTAATTCTATTGTAATGAGTAATTATTTTTTGTGCAAGTTTATTTGTTGAATAAGACCTAACCTTTTCTGTACTTTTGCGTAACGACGTCGCGCTACTGGTAGTCTTATCCCATTTTTCAGGACTAGAAAATCTGTTTCTAAGCGCTCTACAGCCGCCAAGTTAACAACGACACCGCGATAGATCTCTATGAATGGCGATTTTCGTAATAAATGAATCCAGTAATGAATCGGTCTTCGATCCTTGTACTCTCTTGTTTGTGTTCGGATCAGAATATGGCGTTTGCATGTTTCAATTGTGCAAATCTCAGAAACATCCACGACCGAGCACTCCCGTCGTCCCACTTGGACAAACTCTGGGTTGTAAAGTGGGCGTTGGATTAGTCGCGACACAACCCGCAAGGTCATCTGACAGTTATCTAAGTTCTTAAGACAATGGTGCCTTGGTATTTTAAAACCGATGAGGAGCGTTTTGCGGCGATCATAACGGTGATTTGCGTAATCAACAATGTATAGACCCACCGGCGGCTCTTTAGTATATGTTATTGTTTCTTCATTAAGTTCGGAATATAAGTCAAGCACTTCTTTTACGCAACGACGCGAAAAGCGGTCACGCAAATCAACATGGACATGAATCATTGGACTCCTTTCAAAAGTTCATTGACATCAAAAAGTTCGTATCCAGCAAGTTAATTTTATAGGTTTACTATGAATAATCCGCTATTTCAGCACCTAACATGCTGTAGTATCCTATGTTCCCGATAGTAGTATTGTAATGAGATTCAACGTAAGACGCAATGTTTTTATTCATTCGTCAAATAGCGCATTTTCGTTAGTATTTCCTGATAGCGACGACGTGCGACTGGCAGTTTTAGGCCATTTTTTAGAATGACATGATCCTTGTTGACGGTTACAACTTGGCATAAATTTACCAGAACCCCTCGATAGATTTCCAAAAACGGCCATGCTTCAAGATAGTCTTGCCAATATGAGATTGTATTCGTATCAAGATATTCATCGGTCGCTGTTTTAATCGACAGCCTGCGTCCTCTTGTTTCAATAACACAAATCATCCCGACATCAATGCGCACAACACGACGTTTACCAAGCGTTATCTCTTGGGGTTCATACTTTGGTCGATTGATAATTTTTCGAATTGCTTTGAGAATCTGTTCTTTGTGGTGGCAGGACTGAATACAGTGATAGGATGGAACATCAAACCCTATTAAAATTGTCTTACAGGGATCATGATATTTCATAATACAATCCGCAATCATCAAATCTACATTTTCTGGCGAATCAATAACGGTGAAGGGCTGATTGAACAAATCTTGATATAGCACTAAAATTTCTTTAACACGTATGTTTGAATTCCGATTTCGGATGTTTAATTGAACTCGAATCACTGGCATCTCTCCTCGATTTTTGCATAATCTAATATGAACCAGTTTTATTGTAAAGATTCTTTGTATTAGCGGTCGTTTATGTATGGCGAACGGTCATATTTTTAAATAAGTAACCGTTCGCCACATTCCTATCTAAATAAAAAAACTCGCCGAAGCGAGTTATTTTATTTTAAGAAGCATTGCATTGATTGCGACGATAACTGTTGAAAGTGACATTAATACAGCTCCAACTGCTGGAGACAGAATAAATCCAACGCCCGCCAGTATACCAGCCGCCAATGGAATTGCAATGAAGTTATATCCAGCTCCCCAAAGTAGATTCTCTTTCATCTTACGTGACGTATTACGTGCTAAGGACACGAAATGAAGAATATCCGAAGGATTACTCTTAACAAGAATAACGTCCGCTGAATCGATTGCTACATCCGTTCCAGCACCAATTGCTACACCGACGTTGGCACGTGCTAAACTTGGCGCATCGTTAACACCATCACCAACCATAATGACGGTCAGCCCTTGATCTTGATACTCACGAACAATGCGTTCTTTGTCTTCTGGCATCAATTCACCATGAACATCATCGATACCAAGATTCTTAGCAATCACTTGAGCTGCTTGTTTATTATCACCCGTTAACATTACTGGTTTGATACCTAGTGCTTTGAGTTGACGAATCATCTCACGAGAGTCTTCTTTGATTTCGTCTCCTTGAGCAATCCAACCCGTATTGCGATCATCCACGAGTAAGAAACTAATAGAATAACCTTCACCTGATAACGCCTTAAAGGCTGCATCATCATATGGAATATTATTGTTTTGAAGATATTTCACACTTGTGATTTTCACGTCGTGACCTTCAAGCGTTCCTTCAAGACCAATCCCTGCAATTGTCGTGACATTTTCTGCCTTCAAGAGTGTGATGCCTTGCGCTTCTGCTTCATCAAGAATTCCAACTGCTAATGGATGGGATGATGACTGTTCTAAGGTTGCGAAGTATTGTAGTACTTTTTCTTTGGAATATGACTCATCAAATGAACGGTAATCTGTAACAACGAAGTTTCCTTCGGTTAATGTTCCTGTTTTATCCATCATGATGACGTCAATATTTTGTGCAACTTCAAGCGCTTGGCGTGACTTGATAAGTAACCCGTTTTGAGCTCCTAATGATGTTGATCGTGCTGTTACTAATGGAATTGCCAATCCCAATGCATGAGGACACGCAATAACAAGGACAGTAACCATGCGTTCAATTCCAGTATTCACATTGGTAAGTATTGACCAAATAATCAATGCTAAGATACCCACAACAACTGCGATATAGAATAACCATTTTGCAACCACATCAGCCATTGATTCTGCTTTAGATTTATCTTTAGATGCCTGATCGACGAGCGTCATTACTTGAGCAAGGAAACCTGATTCACCGGTTCCCGTTACTTCAACGGTAAGCGTTCCAGATCCATTAACAGATCCACCAATAACTTTATCACCTGGTTTCTTTTGAACAGCTCGTGATTCACCGGTAATCATCGATTCATTGACAGATGTTTTTCCATCTACAATCACACCATCTGCTGGCATATTTTCTCCTGCTTTAATGATGACTTTATCGCCGATTGTGATATCTTTCAACGAACGAACTTCTGTCGTTCCATTTTCAAGGAGCACAGTTGCATCACTTGGAAGCAATTCGGCCATTCGTTGTAACGCATTACCGGCATTCGAAATTGCCTCCATTTCAATCCAGTGACCGAGTAGCATAATGAGAATTAAGCTCGCAAGTTCCCAAAAGAAGTCCATGATGTGCACGGGACTGCCGAGCACTGTATTCATTACGAATGCATACATACTATAAATATATGCGACGGATATCCCCAATGATATTAATGTCATCATTGCTGGATTTTTAGATTTTAACTCTGATTTCGCTCCTGCTAGGAACGGCTGTCCACCATAGAAGTATAGAACGGTCGCTAGAATTGCGACAACCCACTCACTTCCTGGAAATGTAAATTGGAAAGGAAGGGTTACCCCCATCATTGGTGCAAGAAAGAGTATTGGAACACCAAAGAACAAAGAAACGATAAACTTTTGTTTGAATGCTGTACCATGTCCCGAATGGTCATGCCCTGAATGTTCTCCATGTGCTGAATGATCTCCATGTCCTGAATGATCTCCATGTCCTGAATGATCCATATGTTTCGAATGATCCATATGTTCCGAATGATCCATATGTTCCGAATGATCCATATGTTCCGAATGATCCATATGTTCTAAATGATTATCATGACTCATAGTTCCTTTTCCATCGCTTGAATGGTCATGGTGGCTATGATCGTGCATTGCTTCTTTGTTTTCACTCTTATTTTTTTCTGTCATATTAATCCCTCCACTTTCTTATAGTTTACAACTGTAAACGATATATGTCAAATTACATGCATTTTCATCATGTAAATGGCTCGTTACCACCCTCATCGTAGCAAAGTACGAATCATTAATTGTGACTTAAGTATGACATTTCGGAGGGAGTCTATATTTGATCAATACAACCTTAGCAATAGTTATAATTCACAGTGAATATAGATGGTTAGGAATTAAAGTGAATTTCTTGACACATTTTGTCTACAACTGTAAACTAATAGTAAGGAAGTGATAACTATGGAAGATATAACAACAGCATCCTCAGCTGAATGGGAAGTAATGCGTGTCATTTGGAGCCTTGATGAAGCAACCAGCCGCAGCGTTTCAGAAGTTCTCAAAGACACACAAAATTGGGAAGTAGCAACGACTAAAACCCTTTTGGGACGACTCGTCAAAAAAGGATACTTAGATACACGTAAAGATGGTAACCGTTTCATTTACTTACCGCTTGTAACAGAAGAGGAAAGTGTATCCAATCGCGTCGACAAACTATTTACATCAATTTGTAATAGCGCTGTTGGTGGTGCAATCGCAAAAGTAATCGACACCCACAACCTGTCAAAAAAAGACCGAGAAATTATTCTCGCAGCTCTCGAAGCAAAAGAGTTTGTTGATTCTGTACCCTGCAGTTGCTTACCGAATCAAACAACAAAATGTAACTGTGAAACTGATAATTGTAAATGCGGTCACAATAATAACTAACAAAAAAAACACCCTGATTGGAATTTTTCTCCACTAGGGTGTTTTTATGGGTGATAGGGCCCAATTATAATCATTACTGTGCAACTTTGAATGTATTACTGATCGCTAATGCATCTTTAACATTGACGTCAAATGTAAGTTCTTGATTTAAAACATCAGCAGGAACTTGGGCTGCAAATTGAATTACAGCATCTGCTTTGGGTTGGAGTCGTTCAAACTGACTGAATTTTTCTTGATTACTAATCTCGAAGAATGTTGTTGTTTTGATGACTTCTGAACCAACTTTTAGTGTTCCTAAAAGATCAGTTTTTGAATCTAATTCATCTTTAGTATTGTTGGTTACTTTAGCTTTTACACTAACCCAAACTGTACCCTCTTCTTTAATAGGGTATTCCAATTTATCAGAAGGTGCTGCTGTTGGTTTTAAACCTGTATTTGCTTCAATTGAGATTATTTCATAAGATAATGCATTTCCCTCAACTGCTTTACCAATTTCTGCTGGTGACGTTGTTACTGTTTTTGATCCACAACCAACAAGTACAAACATTAATGTCACCAAAGTGATTAATTTCTTCATTATATTCCCTCAGCTTTCCTCAACTATTGTACACAATTATTGCTTGGTTGACTACCTTGATTCACTGACTTTCATAGGATAAAATAAAGAGAAAACGGAGTCGAACTATGAATCATTGGACAGTAACCAAAGCCGATATTGGCAAACGCATTGATGTGTTTATCAGTGAAAAACTTAACCTTTCACGAAGTAAGGCATCAGAGATGATTAAAGATGGTATCGTATACGGTAACGATACATGCTTAAAATCGAAGTATAAAGTGAAAATGAATGATATAATCAAAGCAGAAGACTATCACGTCAAAGCCTCAACACTTGAAGGTGTTGCGATGCCTTTGGATATAGTTTTTGAAGACCCTGATATTTTGGTCCTTAATAAGCAACGTGGGCTCGTAGTTCACCCTGGGAAAGGTGTTCATGAACCCACGCTTTTGCATGGCTTAGTTCATTACTTGAATCAAGGGGATGATGTTGTTAAGCCTGGGATGGTGCATCGTATTGACCGCGATACCTCAGGTCTTCTTGTCATTGCAAAAAACGATAAAGCTCATACATTTTTAGCAGACCAACTTGTGGATAAAACGATGGCCCGTACCTATCTTGCTTTGGTCCATGGTGTTATTGAAGACGCTATGATTACAATTGAAGCGCCAATTGGTATGGATCCCTTAAACACAAAGAAAATGAGTGTTACTGAGAAGAACAGTAAATATGCTAAAACCGATTTTATTGTGAAGCAACGGTTTGATACGATGACGCTAGTTGAGTGTCATTTGTATACCGGTCGCACACATCAAATTCGTGTGCATGCAGCATATTCTGGTCATCCTTTGTTAGGCGATCCTTTGTATGGAATTGATGATGACAAATCATCAGGGCATTATCTTGTTGCTTATCAACTCCAGTTTATCCATCCGCGAACACGCCAACGTGTATCGTATCACGTCGATATTCCTGAATATTTTAAACAGGCATATCCCCTAAAGTAGAGATGAGGTAGCTATGAAGCAGAAAATAAAAGTGCGCGATATCTTTAAATCGACCTTTAAATACATACGTTTTGATATGTGGCGTTATTTGGTCGTTGCGATTTTAGCAGAAACCATGGTTATATTATTAACCAAACAAATTACAAATCGACTCTTCGATCTGGCACTTGTCAGTGCGAAAGTTCACGGAATCAATAATGAAAACTTTTTAGGCATCTTATTCAATCCTATCGCGGTTATTCTATTACTGGTAATGGTTGTCGTGCTTGGAAGTATTGGTGTTGTTCAATTGATTGCAATTCTTGCGTTTGCTGATCGTAAATACCATCCTGAAGCCTTAACCGTAAAATCAATCTTTGCACCCTTAAAACGGCTCCGTGCAAAAGACATTCCAATTTTCTTAGTCTATATCTTTATAATTATGCCGTTTGGAAATATCGGATTAACGTCTACAGTAACATCCAGTTTGCAAATACCACTTTTCTTAATTGATTTTATCTATGAATTTGCATGGATGAAGTATGCATACATTACTTTGGGATGGATTCTTTTCTATCTCAACTTGCGACTTTTCTATGCTATCATCATTTTCTATAATGAAGATGTCAATTTCTTTGAAGCACTCAAACGTAGTTGGAAAATGACCCGTCGCCAAGAGTTCACCATTCTTAAAATCGTGGCGGCGATTGGATTCCTTTCGGTCTTGTCAATTTTAGTCGGTTCTATGGTACTCCTTGTTTCTGGATCATTTATCGAAACAGTCTTACCCCAATATCAATTTATCATTGAAACGGTTACAAATACCTTAGTCATCTTCTGGACATTCACCACGATCGCATTCGCAAGTGTCTGGCTCATTCAAACTGTTACTGTGAGCTATCACGAAATTAAGGGCACACAAATTCATATCCATACGTTAACACCGAAATCACGTCGTCGTCTACAGATCATTAACGTTGGCGTCATCTTTGTTTATCTTGGATTTTCTGCACTTCTGTATATGGATATGCCCAATAATGAACTTCGAAACGATACACAAATAGTTGCCCACCGCGGTGATACGAAACGTGCTGTGGAGAACTCTTTAGAGTCCCTGCAATACGCGAGTGAATTCAAGCCAGATTACGTTGAAATGGACGTTCAAGAGATTTCAGATGGAACTATCGTTGTTTTCCATGATCCTGATTTAAAACGTGTTGGAACAAATTCCAACGCCATCTACCCTTACACATGGGAAGAACTTTCAAAAGAGAAACTTATTAGCAAGGGACACGAATCAACGATCCCAACTTTCAAAGAATATATGGAACTTGCTCGTTCTCTCAATCAAAAGATTATGGTCGAAATTAAAGCACATAAAACAGACAGTCCTGACTATCTTGCGAATATCATGCAAATCATTCGCGATGCAGATATGGAACATATGGTTTCATTCCAAAGTCTCGATAAAAACGCAATTGTAACTTTCAAGGAAATGTTCCCCAATGCATACACGGGATATATTATTGGATTTAACCTTGGTGGCATTGAACCGATGCCTATCGATTTCTATTCTATCGAAGATACTTCTATCACAACGCGTGCTGTCAACGATATTAAGAATCAGAAAAAAGCCCTCTATGCATGGACAATCAATACCTCTGATCTTATGGAAGTGTATATTCGTACAAACGTGAATGGTATCATTACCGATGACCCGGAAACTGCGAACCAAGTGAAGCAAGACATAAAAAATGGACCCTTGGACCGCCTCTTTTGGTCTCTAGAATCCATTGTGGATAGTATAAATTAATCCTTAAAAACGCCGTGAATGATCACGGCGTTTTTTTATTATTGATGAAGCACATGTTTGGCAATATAATCTGCTACACCATCTTCATCATTTGAAAGTGTAATTGCGTCTGCAATCGTTTTGAGATTCTCGCGTGCATTGGCCATTGCGACACCACATCCTGCTTTCGCAATCATCGTTAGGTCATTATCGCTATCACCAAATGTCATAACTTCCTCTGGTTTGATGCCTAAAGAAGCAGCATAGTTTAGAATGGCATCCCCTTTGTTCACTGAGCGTGGCATAATCTCTGCCCATCCATCTCCAACAATCAATAAATTGTAACGGGAGTCAAATTCTTTTGCAATGCGTTCTTTTACCAATTCGGTATAATCGCCATTTTGAATATAAACCATTTTTAAAATTTGATGTCCTGTTTCAAAGAGATGTTTGATATCTTTTAATCCTGTAATTTTTTCGGCATTGAGAGATTCGTTAAAGAATTTAAATTGTTGCTCAGAAATTCCCAACTGGTAATCTTGGAATGCTACATCATCCATATGATAATAAATCTTATCTTCAAAACAATAGAGCACTCCCATAAAATATTTGTTTCCGATTGCTTCTTTTAGCTCGCAATCTTCATAGGTCATGGTCGGTGCATGGTAATGGTAGTCTCGTGAATCATTATCAACACGTAGACCGTTTAAGCAAATTATGGCTGTATCATCACCTTCAATACCAAGTTGTCGTGCAATACCACTCGCACTTTCATGGTCACGTCCGGTTGCTAACGCAAACTGTATTCCTTGTTTCCGTGCTTCATGAATAATTTTTTTGGTGTAATCACTCACTTCATGATTGCTGTTTATTAAAGTTCCATCAATATCACTTGCTATTAATTTAATCATTGCCTTACCTCCCTATGCAACAAAACCAACATTGCGATGCAATGCTGGTTTATGATTATTTCATTTTTTCGATTGCGTCTTTTAATTTTGGATGGGGATCTTCCCAACCTTGTGGTTTAATCGTTTTTCCGTCTTCATTATAGTGAGGTTTCCCATCCTCCCAAAGTTTCGACATATTTGCATGCTGAACTATTTCAAATAATGCTTCCGGCTCAACGCCCATTTCAACCAATGTTCCCAGTGCAAAATAGATTGTGTCAATCATTGCATCTGCTTGTTCAACAATTTCATCGGCTTCCAAGAATTCATTAATTTCCTCAAGCATCCACTTATAACGTTTTTCTGCACGTTCTTTTGCCATGAATGTAGGTTTATTGGAAACGGGGTGATTAAACTTTTCGTGGAAAAGCTTCACATCATTCCATTCTTTATTCATTCCCATATGTCATAATCTCCAATCTTAAATTTGTTTGTTAAATTCTTATATATTATAGCATACTCGCGATTTTAACCCGATGCTTTTCAACGATTATGAAAAACTTTTAACAGATTTTCGAGAAAAGTTGCAATTTCCAATATCATCGTTTATAATGAACATATGAACACATACTCATATGTAAGGAGGTAAACATATGGCACACAAACATTCACACGAACATGGACAAGATCACAATCACGATCATAACCATGGACATGAACACAACCACGGAAACCTTCCAGTAATTATGTTCTTTATTGGACTCGGTTTCTTTATCGGGGCATTATTCTTACAAGCAGGGATGCTCCAGAATACATTCTACTTTGTTGCAATGTTGGCATCGGGATACCACATTATTATCGAAGGATTTGGAAGTACAATTACCGAAACACGGCGTTTAAAGAAATTTGCACCAAACATCCATATATTAATGACACTTGCAGCATTTGGGGCATCACTCATTGGTAACTTTGAAGAAGGTGCATTGCTGATTGTTATCTTTGCAGCAGCTCACTTCCTTGAAGACTACGCAGAAAATCGTAGTAAACGAGAAATTACAAACCTTCTCAAAATGAATCCTACCGAAGCACGCAGAATGCTCCAAGATGGAACCATTGAAGTCGTTGCTGTCGATGAACTAAAAGTTGGGGATCACCTTCAAGTTCTAAACGGTGACCAGATCGCTACCGATGGTGTAATCATCTCTGGGGTCGCAACCATTGATGAATCATCCATTAACGGAGAAAGTATTCCGCGCGAAAAAACAACCGGTGATACAGTCTTCGGAAGTACCATTAATGGAAACTCAACATTTATTATGGAAGTTACGAAAGACAGTTCTGAAACCGTCTTTGCTAAAATTGTGGAATTGGTTAACCAATCACAATCCAACCTTTCTAAAACGGCTACAAAAATTAAAGAACTCGAACCAATCTACGTTACAATCGTTCTGATTATTGTTCCAATCTTTATTCTTCTCGGAACATTTGTTCTCGGTTGGGGTTGGGATACAAGCTTCTACCGCGGCATGGTCTTCTTAACAGTTGCATCACCTTGTGCTCTAGCAGCTGCTGCGATTCCTGCGACACTATCTGCTATTTCAAACTTAGCAAAACGTGGTGTTCTCTTCAAAGGGGGATCATTCTTATCAAATCTTAGCGAAGTTAAAGCTGTTGCTTTTGATAAAACGGGTACATTGACAGCTGGGAAACCAGTTGTTACTGACATCTATTTTACTGAAGATATTGATCAAGAAACAATGACTCTATACGAAGATGTGATTGTTGCAATGGAAAAAACAGCAAATCACCCATTAGCGAATGCAATCTTAAATTACTACTCCGCAACATTTGATTATGAACTTGAAGTTGAAAATGTCATTGGAAAAGGACTCATTGCACGTCATGAAGGTATCAACTATCGAATCGGTAAACCCGAAACATTTGATAATGTTCCAGATGCCATTGAAGACCACAATGACCGTTACTCAAATGACGGTAAGACTGTTGTCTACTTCTCCGCTGATGACCTTGTAGTTGGAATGATTGCAATGATGGACGTTCCAAATGAGAAATCAGTTGCTGTTATCAAATACTTACGCAGTCAAGGCATTCATACAGTTATGATTACTGGTGATTCTGAACTGACAGGACAAGCTGTTGGACGACAAATCGGTATCGATGAAGTTATTGGAAACGTTTTACCAGAAAATAAATCAGCAATTGTTGAATCGTTGCAAGCTAAATATGGTGTTGTAGCCATGCTTGGTGATGGAGTTAACGATGCACCTGCACTTGTTAAAGCCGATATTGGAGTTGCGATGGGTGATGGAACTGATATCGCTATCGATGTCGCTGATGCCGTACTCATGCAAAATGACATGACAAACTTCGCATATGCACACCGTGTCTCCAAACGACTTGATAAAATTGTCATGCAGAACATATGGTTCTCAATGTTAGTTGTTTTAACCTTAGTTCTCTTGAACATATTCGGTAAAATGACATTACCATTAGGTGTCCTTGTTCACGAAGGTAGTACCTTAGTTGTTATCTTCAACGGCTTACGCCTACTTGCGAACACCAAAGAATAACGAACTAAAAAAAAAGAGACTTCCACAATGGAAGTCTCTTTTTTACAATGTTTCCCTAATACGACGGGGTAATTTATCCACAATGAGATTGTATGAGTTTAAAGCAAGTTGTTGTACGAGTTCATCGTCATGAATTTCATCCAATCGAACTGATATCCAATGGCGTTTATTCATATGATAACCCGCTGTAATAATGGTCTCATAGTTCTGCCGCAAATACTCACCATCCTCTGGTTTTGCTTTTAACGTTAAAATCCGATAATTTTCTTTATCAAAACCATGAATTGCAAAGAGCTTATCTGCTACAAATGCAACTTCGGTTTCCCATTCGATTTTAAATTCGAAACGCGCACTTGGAAATGATTCACAAAGCGCTTTTACTGCTTGCGGGCTCATTGTTTTTCACCTGAAAGTGTTAATACATAACCATCCGGATCAACTAAATAAGTTTCCAACGTTCCATAAAACGTTTCATAGATATCTGGCATTTGATAGCCCTTTTCCTTCAAGGTTGCTACGAGTGCCTCAATGTCATCAAATCGAAAATAGAGCGCAATACTAGCCTTCAGGGCGTCATGTTTGAGTACTGGATACTCCTGGACCATTGCTTCCATTGATTCCATCATAATCAAGACATTGTCACGCCCCAAAATGACAAAATTATTTTCGACACGATCCACAACGTCAAATCCAAGCGTATTATGATAAAAGTGGATGCTTTGTTCAATGCTGCTTACCATTAAATTCGGTGTCATTCGTTCTAGTTTCATCGTTTTCCTCCTTAATATTAGTATCGCAGATTACTATTAAATTCTATTGGAAAAAATGGACATCTTCAAGCCGTTTTAATACGGCGTAAGGAGTCATTCCTAAATTTAGCTTTAAGTCATTGATGAAATGGGATTGATCGTAGTAGCCCATCTCTAATGCTAATGTCGTTAACGCTTCGGATGGGTCATTGATTAGATGAGACAGTGCTTTTTGCATTCTGATAACCATCACCACCGCCTTAACGTTCATCCCATAATATTGTAGAAACAGACGATTCATATGCTTGGAGCTATAACCAAAATGCGCTGAAATTGTATCAACACTACTCAAGTAAAGATCATTGAAAAGTACCTCAAACCATTCGAGTGCTTGATGCGATGTTGTTTTAATACTTAGCGTTTCAAGATTTGTCGTGAGCACACCTTCTTGTTCTTGAACACTAAGATTCCAAAAAGATGAGTCTACAAGACGGTCTGTCACGTCAAACGGTTTATCCATGGCTTCGGTTGCGTGGATACCAAAAAGCGCGTGAGCAGCCCCTGGACGCATTCTGATGCCAAATGAATCACCCGGGTGTTCGGTAATGACATCATGATACATAGTCGATAAACCAGACAAAAAGATTGTCTGGTTTTTTTGATCAACAATACAATCTATACAGGCATCCGCAACAATGATATTTGTAACGGAATGGCCTTTAGGTATTGGCTTGACTTGATGAAAATGCCACATACAAATAACCCACGCATCGAATGACGTCAATTCGGTTTCGTAGTAATTAATATATTCCGAGAAGGTATCATGAAGATACGTAGGTATTTGAACAGGCGTATACATATTATCGTAAGGACGCGTTGACCGCTTTTTGAACGCGACGTGGTTTCCCTTTAATAGAATGTGTTTTAAGGTGTTTGAGAACTTGTTCTCCTTTGCCATTATGAATATCAACATACGAAGAATCTTCCAACACTGAAATAACGCCAATATCATCCGCATTCATTCCTGCAAGGCTTGTGATTGCACCAACAATGTCTCCAGGACGAATTTTTTGGTTTTTTCCACCACGGATATGGAGCTTCATAATTTCGGCTTCAAAATTTGCACCCTTTGTTTTGCGTGGTTTTTGTTTTCGATTCTGTTTATTTAAGAACATTTCTTTACGTGCTTCTACTAGTGATGCACTCGGATGTTTCATATCAAGGATTTCATACATTGAGTCCGTGCCATTTTCTTGAATCCAATATTGATCATCACGGCTCAATAACGAAACAGCAAGTCCCTCTTTATCTAAGCGTGCCGTACGGCCAATACGGTGGGTGTATGTTTCCAAATGATGTGGTGTATCAAAGTTTACGACAATCTTCACATCATCAATATCAAGACCGCGTGATGCAACGTCTGTCGCAACTAAGAATCGGAATTGACCCGTCTTAAATGCGTGAATTGTTTTTGTGCGCTCTTTTTGATCCATACCACCGTGAAGTTTGCGAATATCAACTCCAGCTTCTTGAAGTTGTGATTCAATCTGATCTACTTTTTCTTTGGTGTTTGCGAAGATGAGACCATGATCCGGATTTTTTACAATTAAAACGGATTCAAGGAGTGCAATTTTATCTGCTTCGTCGACGGTGTATGCCTCTTGCACAATCCGTGTGCTTACATCATTTTGGGCATCAATGCTTACGGTGATTGGATCGTTCAGAATACTTTCTGCAAATGTCTTAATTGCTTCAGGGAATGTCGCTGATAATAGGATAATTTGGATTCCCTCTGGCATATATTGTAAAACATCATCAATTTGTTCTAAGAAACCCATACTGAGCATTTCATCTGCTTCATCTAAAACAACCGTTGTTACTTCAGAAACATTGATTGTTTCTTGTGTTAAGTGATCAAAAAGACGACCGGGTGTTGCCACCACAATATGTGTTCGTTGTGCCAAGTCACGGCGTTGATGTTCAAATGAGTCTTTACCATATACCGCTTGGACTTTTAGACGTTTATTGCGTCCAATATTTGTCAGTTCATCACGAACTTGTAATGCAAGTTCACGTGTTGGTGTTAAGACAATGGTTTGTGGTGTTCGAATGTCCCAGGATGTTCTATCGACAACCGGTATTCCAAATGCTGCCGTTTTTCCACTCCCAGTTTGTGATTTAATGAGTACATCACGTTTATCAAGAATGGGTTGTATCGTTTCTAATTGTACGTCTGTTGGCTCTGTATAGCCTAATGTTTCTAGTGCTTGTAATGTTTTTGGATCCAGTCCAAATTTATTGAATGATGTCATATTTATACCTCTTGTACGTATTATAACCTATCTTAGAAAAAAACACGCAATTTTGCGTGTTTAAAATGAATCTAAGACCATTTCAGGTTCAGATTACTGGAAGATGTCTTTTCGAATCCGGCAATGGACCCCTTTGACACCATTTGCGACTTGGCTAATATGGAAATCAGCATGAACACTTAAAATTGAGTATGCCAGGGTGCGTGATACACCGTAGTGTTGGGCTAAGAATTCAACCCCCTCTAGGGCTGCTTGGTGTGTTGCTTTATCTAAATCTGCATCAAATCCGTGGACCATCCAATGCGTATCAGTTTCTAATATTGGATTCTCTTTTAATTTCATATTTTTATGAAGAATGAGTTGAATGCGACCATTAACACTGCCTTCAATCGCTGTTCCACTAAGTTCAGCATCGCCTTGCGCAAAATGACTATCGCCAACATAAAAGCCAGCGCCGGGATTGTTGACTTCATAGTACATGGATGTTCCCACTACAAAATTTTTATTATCAACATTCCCTCCGAAATACTTGGGATGAGTTGTGTCTACTTTACCTATCTCTTTCGGCGTCACTCCGGCAATCCCGAAATGTAAGTTAAGCGGAATCTTAATGGCGTCTGTGACTGCGATTCGCTCAACTTCAGATTCATAACGAATTTGTCCTGGTTTTTCAATCTTTCCAGGGTATGCATACATAAATTCTGGAGATGCAGTTACCCCATCTTCATTGATTTTATAGATGTAGATGTATTCTGTTTGGTCAAATGCATCTGCCAATTCTCCCCAATTCGCAAGTACGTTTGAACCGTAAGGCATCCGAGGTTGAAGGTCAAGTATTTTTGCCTCCAATACATCCCCAGGTTCTGCACCTTCGATATAAATTGGTCCCGTTACGATATGATCTCCCATATTCCGATTTGGAAACGCATCATAAATTGCAGCAATTGCTTCATCCATCAAGAGTTCGGGGGCGTCTCCTGATTGGTGGCATATTGCTTCAATTTCTACTATATCTCCTGATTTCACTACAAGCGCTGGTTGCCAACTCTTGTCATAATATCCCCAATGTACCGTGTGGGGCGTTGCGGGTAGTTTGTGTATCTGACTCATAAGTATCACCATGACTTTGTATAGGCTTGTGACTATACTCCTTGTACTCTAATTATAATTTCCACGAGTTCAGAACGCTTTTGCCATATTGGACAAAGAAAAAGGGATAATTTTCGAAGTTTTATCCCTTTTTGCTATCCGTCTATTTAAACTTAATTTGAGTCTTTACTTAAGAATCAGCAATGTCTCTTTGGGCTCTTTATTTTCGTTTTCGACTTAGGACCGCTTCGATCCATGCTGGAGCATATGCTGAAGTACATCCTGGCGCTACCTTCATATCACGATACACCCCTAACGATTCACCAATCATTATGCATCTTTGTGTGTAATCGGCATAGCGAAATCCAATTTCACTCAACGCCCGATTCATCATCCATTGTGTTTGTGGTGATGCTGCTACAAGCCCAGCTTCAATTGCGTCCAATATGACCTCAATTCGATCTGCCTCCAACGTTTCATCATGACCGATTTCATGCACAACCATACTCCAGTATGCGCGTCCAAATGCATCTCGTGCATCTTCCTTAAGTTCTTTTTTCAAAGCATCGGAGTCTGGAATTGCTACAAGTGTTCGAAACATGAGATCATCTTGTAACGGTTCATATGCTGCTTGACCGATCATTGAGATGGCTGTTACTACCGATATTTGTTTCGGGTCCAGAAGCATGACAGCTAATAGCTGCGCATCCACGACTTCACTTTTCCATAACTGAAGGGCGAGTTCATGATGGATTCCAATTGTTTTTGCGAGTTTTCGAACTGGGCCCAACGTTACACCCAATGTCGTTTCAGGTGCTCCTTGTTTGATCATTGATTTGCGCCGGGATGGACTTGCATGTGTCTTAAGGAATTCCATCGTTTCTTCATAGGTCATAGTGATTGCCTCCATTTGCAACATTATAAAATAGATTGGTGATTCAAGCCACTGCAGTGCATAAAAAAGCTCGGATAATCCGAGCTCATTTTATAATTCACGTTTTTTGTAAATGATGATTCCTGTACCTACAACAACGAGTATTGCTCCGATATTAAGCAGTTTATCGCTCATTCCTGTTTTGGGAAGCCCTTCTTGTGGTTCCTTTGGCGCTACCGGTTTAACTGGTTCAACTGGTTTCACAGGATCTACTGGTTTGACGGGATCAACTGGTTTGACAGGGTCCACAGGTTTGACGGGATCAACTGGCTTAACAGGATCGACTGGTTTGACAGCATCCTTCTCGAAGACAATCGTATATTCGCGATCAGCACGATCATAAATACCACTTAGAATATTACCTGCTTTTAGTTTAAAACCATCTATCTTTGGTGCGAGTATCTCGTAGGCACTTGCAACTTTACCTGTGATGGTGACATCTTCTATCAATGCATTCCCTTCTTCATCAACAAACTTAAATGTATTAACGGGTTGGCGCAATTGAACATTGTATGTTTGGTCACCTTCAACAAAATCAATCGGTGCTTCGCCAACTGGGCCAACTACAATGTAGTCATCCACAATACTATTGAATGGCATCGTATCCGCTGGAACATCAATTTGCATCGCAGGTTCACTGTCATCATAAAAGCTAACTAAGTGACGACCTGTCATTGTTTCAGTTAAAAGTACTTCTTCACTCCCATCAGCATTTACCAAGGTATAGGTTACCGTGTTTGTCGGTGCGAGTGCATACATCACACGAACGCCATCTATGACCAATCCCTTTGCATCGGCATCGGCCACTATGTCGTTATAATTTACAGTTGCTCCATAGTAAGCAATTGCTGAATCATCTGTGAATGTTATCAATGTGTAATAGAATGCATACGTACCGTCGGCTGGCGTCGGATAGAATGGATTCGCTACCGTTTCCATTGGACTTACGACATCTGATCTTTTCGCAGTAAAAACGGGATTGGATGGGCTCAGTGCTCTCGAATCCTCAACAAGCGGATTCACAACCATAGTTTCTTCACCTTTACTTGCTGCTATTAAATTCGTCTTATATTCAATGACGGGTATCTCATAGTCTGAGGTTTGTGCCTTCGTATAACCAACACTTCCGAATACAAGTAAAACCATCATCAATGATGCTATTATTTTCTTCATAATTATCCCCCGATTATGTCTATATGTGAAGTCTATCATATACTTTTATTGTATTGCAATTATTCTAATCGAAGCTTAATAATTAAGAAAAACCTGTGAACATAACAGTTCACAGGTTTCTAATCGCTTAAAAGAAGTCGTGTGATGCTTCAAACGCATCAATCATTGTGCGCGCTTCATCTGTTGTGGTAGTTTCCATGAGTTGAACACGAAGGTCACTTGCTCCAGGAAAATCGCGAACATAGATTTTAAAGAAGCGACGCAGTGGTTTAAACACACTTGGTTCATCTTTGGCATATTTGTCAAATTCATCTAAGTGGAAACGGAAGAGGTCGAGGAGTTCTTTCGGACTGTGATCTTTCGCCTCTTTTTCAAATGCAAAAGGATTGTGGAAAATACCACGACCTATCATCACCCCATCAACACCATATTTTTCTACCAGTTCCATGCCAACTTGGTAGTTGGGAATATCACCATTAATTGTTAGAAGGGTATTCGGTGCAATTTCATCACGCAGTTTTTTTATTTCTGGAATTAATTCCCAGTGTGCATCAACTTGACTCATCTCACGTTTCGTTCGTAAATGGATTGATAAATTCGCAATATCTTGTTTAAAGATATGGGTTAACCAGTCGCGCCATTCTTCAACACGTGATGTTCCCAAACGCGTTTTGACACTTACAGGAAGTCCCCCGGCTTTAGCCGCTTGAATTATTTCGGCAGCGACTTCTGGTCTTTTAATAAGGCCTGATCCACGACCATGTTTGAATACATTGGGCGCTGGACATCCCATATTAATATCGACACCTTTGAATCCCATTTCTGCCATTCCAATACTCATTTCTCGGAAGAATTCAGGGCGATCACCCCAAATATGTGCAACAAGTGGTTGTTCATCTTCAGTAAATAAGAGACGACCACGCAAGCTATCACGCGCTTGGGCATGGCAATAACTTTCGCTATTCGTGAATTCTGTAAAGAAAACATCAGGACGGGCTGCTTTCGCAACAACATGGCGAAAGACCACGTCAGTTACGTCTTCCATGGGTGCTAAGATAAAAAATGGTTTGGGCAAATCTTGCCAAAAATTATGGTTCATGGGGAAATCCTCTCATAACAGGACTTCATCATGCCTGTTGCTTCTATTCTTTGTATTTTAGAGTAACTCTCGCGTGTTATTGTCACATTTTTTTTGACTTTTTTCAAGCAGTTAACCCAACGCATTAAAAGAGATGCCGTGGCATCCCTTCTTTTACGATTCTAAGATTTCGCAAACGCGGCCGACAATACCACTTTCCAGCATGACTTTAATCCCATGGGGATGATTTGCGGAGTTCGTCAGAAGACGTTGAACAACACCTTCGGTTGTCTTACCTGTTCGTTGGTCTTGCTTCTGAACAACCAACACACGGAGTCCAGGTTTAATATTCTTGCGAAGTTTTGGATCCATTAACGTTTACCTCGTTTCGGGCCATTTCCTTTTTTACGATCGGCATAGAATGGTTTCTCTGTGAATGAGCGGGATGCATTTTTCGTACGAGCTTCCCCACGCATATTGAGATCCTTCGGCTTTCCAGTACCTTTTACTTTTTTCGGTTTAGCAGGTTGGCTGTCACGTCGGTCATATTTTTTCTCACCTTTCGCATCAAAACGTTTATCTGAGAAACGGCGATCAGTTTTTTTATTTGATTTACGTGCATTATCTTTTGCGGCAGGTTTCTCAGATTCTACCCGTGGTGAATCATCAAAACGACGACGTTTGGCACGTTTTGCTTCTTGACGTTCAAGATCACGTTTGCTTGGATTTTTTTCGCTCTTACGCCCACCTTGTCCTGGTTTGGCCTTCGGTGTTTTGTCTTCCAACGGGAAGTCGAGATTTTCAAGCACTGTTATTTTTTGTTTCGTTAATGCTTCGATGTCTTTAAGCAACGGAATCTCATTATAGCTTACATATGAGAGGGAGTTTCCACTATGACCCGCACGTCCAGTACGACCAATCCGGTGTACGTACGTTTCTGGGACATCTGGCATATCGTAATTAATAACATAGTTTAATTCATTGATATCAATGCCTCGTGCTGCAATATCCGTTGCTACCAAGACTTGGGTTTCATAGTTTTTGAAATTATCTAAAGCCATTTGACGCGCATTCTGTGATTTATTACCATGAATGGCCTGTGCTGAAACTCCACGACGCATCAAATCGCGGACGACACGGTCTGCACCACGTTTTGTTCGTGTAAATACAAGCACTGGCCCGGGATTTGCTTTCGTGAATCTTTCGAGCAAGTGAATTTTATTGACTTGATCAACATATTGGACTGTTTGCGTAACGGTCTCAACGGTTGATGATACAGGTGCTACCGATACATGAACAGGATCAACAAGTAATCCGTCCACAATATCCGTAATCTCTTTTGGCATTGTTGCGGAGAAGAAGAGTGTTTGTTTCTTTTTCGGCAGTAATTTCACTAAACGACGAATGTCATGAATAAACCCCATGTCTAACATTCGATCCGCTTCATCAAGAATAAAGATTTCAATTGACGATAGATCAACATAACCTTGATTGATTAAATCCACCAAACGCCCGGGTGTTGCAACCAATACATCGACACCCGCACGCAAAGCGCTGACCTGTTTCCCTTGACCAACGCCACCGAAGATGACAGTTGATTTGAGGGGAAGGTGATGACCGTATGTTTCAAAACTTTCATAGACTTGCATTCCTAGTTCTCGTGTCGGTGTTAAAACCAAAGCCCGAATTGGGCGACGACGATCTTTACGCGGATTTGTTGCAAGAAGTTGCAGTGTTGGAACGGCAAACGCTGCAGTTTTACCTGTTCCTGTTTGTGCCAATCCTAAAACATCACGACCCTGTAATGTGACCGGGATAGTTTGCTCTTGGATTGGTGTTGGCTGTGTATAGCCTGTGTCCTGCAGTGCATTTAAGATTGCAGGCATAATTCCTAATTCTTTAAATTCCATAATTTCTCTTTCTTTTCTAATTGTGATATCTTTTGGTAATTATTCTGACCAAAAGAAAAGAGTGTGACCACTCTTATTCATCTACTAATGATTTTGTACAAATGAATGACTCAATACGTTAATAATACGTTTTTTCACGAAGAATGTAAACCAAAGCGTATTTTAAGAACACGAGTCTAGCGATAAAAATCCGTAATCATGACGCATCATCCTGTAATTCTTTATTAGTTTATTGTGCAGTTTGTGTTTTTTGAAGTAAGACAACAGTCTCAACATGGGCAGTATGTGGAAACTGATCAACAGGTTGAACCGATATCAGTTCATATCCAAAATCTCGAAGTGACTTAATATCTTGGGCCAAACTCTTCGGTGCACATGAGACATAGATCACTTTATCAGTACCAAAACGACCGATACTACGCATGACTTTTCCACCAGCACCACTACGCGGCGGATCTAACAGTAGAATATCCGGTTGTCCCCATTCTTCTTTGAGTTTGGGCAATCCACTGCGGGCATCACTTGTCATAAAGAAGGTATTCTCTAAACCATTATCATGGGCATTACGACGTGCCGAGATTATTGAGTTTTCCACAATTTCGATTCCAGCTAGCGATTGGCTTTTTGCTGCAAACGGTAAACTAAAAGTCCCAACACCACAGAATAGATCCAACATCTTCATGGAATCATTCACGTCTGCCATCTCAAGTGCCAAATCAACAAGTTTTTCTGCCTGGACTGGATTTGCTTGAAAGAAAGTATCAGGCCAAATTCGATATTTAAAGCCATTGAGGACATCTATCAAATAATCGCGACCGTGCAAGATGTGAACTGCATCGGCTTGGATACGCTCTACCGCTTCAGCATGTTCAATCCATTGCAGACTGACCAATGAATCAAATTGTGTGGTCATGATTTCGACAAGTTCTTTGATTGCCTCTGGGAAATCCTCTGGTGATTGTGTTGCATAGAAAACAACCATTAACTCTTTGGTTGTGAAGGAGTAACGCATCATGAGATTTCGCAGCAAACCTGTTTCTGTTTCTTTATTGTATCCAGAAAGTTCATATTTATGTTGCCAAGCGCTAACGGCATGTTTTACTGCCACCATAATTTCTGGCATCAAAACTGAATCTTTAAGGTCAATAACTTTACGGAAGTTTCCCTGCTGTGTCATACCTAACTCACCATTCACACCAAACGTTAGCTCCATCTTATTACGATAACGCTCTGGTTGTTTCATTCCAATGATTGGTTGAACCAATGATGTATCAAAACCTTCCTCGTCCAGATACTGTTTGACCATATTTTCTTTGAATTGGAGTTGTGCGTCATATTGCATGTACTGTAGCGGTGTACCACCAGAAACCGATTCATCGATGGGAACATCCATATTACGAGTTGGCCCCGGTTGGAGCAATGTATCGTAACCAAGTGTAGCCTTTCCTCGTCCCTTTGCATTCGGTACACTCACCCGAACAACATCTCCAGGAACAACATTTGTAATAAAAAGATTCAAACGTCGACCCTGTGATCCTTTTTCAGGTGCATGTGTATAACGTGCGTATCCATATCCATATTCATCAATGTGATCAATCGTGACATCAAGCACTTCAGTTGGGTATGTAATTTTCTTCATTGTTTCACCTCAAGTTTGTAAATTTAATCGTCTATCATTATACGATAAATAATGTTAATTAACACCTATTAGCTTTCTGTTAACCCTAACAACTAAAAAAGGCGCCTAGATTCGACGCATTTTCGGCTAGATCTTATGGTTCAATAAATTCTGTTCTTCTATTGGATAAATACCGTAATTTTATAGGCTCCATTATACTCAAAAGAACCAAAGCTCTTCGTTACGTTTATTACATATTTTTCACCAATATTCGGTATCCTAAGCATTTTTACATTAAAGGTCACATTCTCAAAATTTGTCGATGTGGTACCTTATTAGTTTTTGTCGACTTTCATTACGTTTTTTTAAGCATGTTTGTTCGAACGATGTTTAGAACCAACATTCCGTGTGTTAGTCTTACAACGGTCTCCACATGGGGTGAATTAGTATAATTGGTGAAGCACATTTACATCATTATCTTTTTGAGGAACTAATTTTCAAACATTTTATATACACTAAATATTCAATTACTATAAGTATTCAAT
>NZ_WTSY02000016.1 GCF_009828775.2 Erysipelothrix aquatica
ATATGGAAATACATAGAATGGATAGTAGAGATATTGAGAGAGTTGCGGAAGCAATTCATAACCTTTCAGAATTAGGAAGAATAAATCTTGATGAGTTTATTAAGTGTTGCCATACCATTTCTCCATAACTGTAGGTACTGTAGTCAAAGTCTGTTATCTCAATAAGTTCTTTCTTAACCATATACTTTCTCAGTGCTTCCGAACATTTCTCTTTCTCTTGACGTTCGAACTCTAAATCAACCTCAATCAAAAATTCATTACTTCCACCGTAATCATTAAGCAATTCATCCCTTTTCTCGATATCATCAATCTGGTTAATCTTAATCAAATCATCAAAGGATAAATTGACTGCTTTTCAGCGTTCTCATTTTTTAACTTCAGGATTTCCTTTCTCTCTAATTTTTCTTTTTGAGAACCCTGTCTTAACACGTATTTCCTCATCACTCATCCTTAAGCCAAGACATTGCTGTAGACCTTTCGCTTGTTCAAGTGGCGTTAAGTCCTGACGTTGAATGTTTTCTACGAGCATAGTCATAAGTTGAGTTTTCTCGTCCATTCCCACTACCATGCAAGGTAGTTCCACCAGACCAGCCAATTTACTTGCATCTAATATTCTATGACCAATAATAACTGTATACATTTCATCATCTCCAGGTACTACAGTTAAGTTCTGGAGAACACCTTGGGATTTGATGCTATCAACTAATTCACTAATGTCGCTTATTTCTGTTCTTGGATTTTGTGGGTGTCCGTTTAAGTTTTGAATTTTAATATTTTAAATCATTTCCTCTTCCTCTTTCTTCTAATTGTCCTGCGTATCTAATTACTTCAGCTCCCATTAATTCTTCATAATAGTCTTTTGATTTATCTACATCGATGGCTATTGGAGTGAACAGAATCCACTCATCTTCTGGAATAGTCATTTGCGACGTTTGAAACGTTCCTACAGTACCTTTTTTGAAATATAGTTGATCCTCCAGCAATATCCCTAATGGCTTACCGATCTTACGTTCATGTTCTACAACATCGGTATAGTTCATAATTTAATCCTCTTCCTTATCAATGTATTTTCCTGTTACACCTAAATAGCATATATACAAAATGCTAAAAAATAGTGGGTAGAAGATGTAGCTCATGACCACACCTCCCTTTTATAAACTTGTAATAAGTTGCTACATAATTCTACAAAGTCTTCATCAGTTACTGTTTCTTCTTGATGCAATCGTTCCAATGCAACAATGCAAGTTACTTCACCAAACACAAGTTCTTGTTCATTGTAAGTTAGGTCACTATATCCAGTGACTTCATTTTTTAGAATGCTAATTAAGTCATTTAAGTATTGCGCGTACTTTTGTCCATTACCTCTTACGTAATCTCTCTCACCATATATCTGTAGAGCATATACATCATCAAAGAATTTATTTGTCAGATTGACCCACAATTTCTTATTCCTACTACTTGAACTTTCTCTGTACATTTTTGTACCTCCTCAACCTTTCGGCCCTTAATCTTTTACCCATTAACTTTTTTGAGACTGTATTAAGCTTTTTGACTTTTGTTTTTGTCATTGTTTAATTGTAAAAGAACGTTTATGTCCAGCTACTCTCATGTTCTTAAACGAGAATACTCAAGGGTTGCTTATCAACTCGCGATGCCCTTGAGTACTAACGCGAACATTATTGTATAAAGTACAAACGTTCCAATTATATAATGAAGAACATTTTGCTGTTCGCAAATTGCTTCAGCGTTTTTTTGTAGAATTGTTAGACAAGTCAAAAAAATGTGTGATGTTAACAAAGCAATCGAAGACAATTCATTTCTTCGATGCTAAGAGGAAGATTATTAATAAGTCGTGTTTTTCTATTCATTAATAATACTCTCTATTTGTCGAAATCACTCAAGGCTTTCAGTTAGATATTCTGCTCCTAAGTCTCACATCAAAATCTAAAAAAGTTTTTAATCATCAAATTACCAATCAACAACTATCAGCGATCGCAAAACTGAAGAAACATAATTAGCCATTGATCACAGGGTAAGACGTGGGTAACGCTAAGATGTAAACAAAGCGTTCTATGAAGAAGATGTTTTAATATTTTTGGTTTCTCAGTTTAATGCGAGCCGCTAATAAAAAAACGCTTGTAGCAGCGTTTTATCTACCTCAAGCGTTAGTTCATGTTTTTTTGGTGGAGTCGGCGAGAGTCGAACTCGCGTCCAGAAAGTGTCCCACATCTCAACGTCTACAGTTTAGTCTCGTGTAAATAATCAAGGCAAGGACATAAGACCAACCATTAACCTTGATGCGCTCTTAGATTTTCGTGTGGTACACCGAGCAATGCAACACCTTATCCTTTGTAGGTTGTTAGATACTATTTGCCCAAAGGCTAAAACGCATAGTATCTGGCTGCAGCGTTAAACGCTAATTAAGCAGCGAATTGTAAACTGTTGTTTCCAGTTATAAGTTTTTTGGCCTTTAGGTAGCCACACCACTGCAATTGAGATCAAACGAAATCCTGTCGAAACCATGACGACCCCGTAGAGCTATTATATCATGAGATAATAGAGCACACAATTAAGTATGCATATCGAGCTGAAAAACCTTAAAGTTTTTCAGTATAATTGGCAAAACTATCTAGAATGGCTTGCCATCCCGCTTGCTGAAAGGCAGCAGGGTTTGTCGCTTCAGGGTCAAATGTTTGAGTTACAGTAGTAGAGTCGTAGTTTTCAGAAAAGATGACCGAAACCTCACGTCCATCATCCAAAATGTAGTCAATACGTGAGAGTGGGATTATGGCAGTATATGTCCCGCAAAAGTCAAAACCCATACTTCCATCTTTTGCTTCCATTCGTGACAATAATTGTCCACCAACAGTTAGATTATTCGAGGCACGGACAGTATGCCAGTCTTCGGATGCTTGGTTCCATTTCATAATGTGCTGTGGATCATTCCAAACCTCCCAAACAAGGTCAATAGGTTGATTAATCCGAGTTGTAATTGAAATTTTTTCCATAAAGATCCTCCTATATTTACATTCTAGCACTATACGAAGAAAGAAGACTTGCATAGTGCACTGTATCCAATAAAAAAACTCCCATCATAGGAGTTTTTGTTTATTGTTTATCTTTGTTAATGGTTGCGCGTACCGCTTTACGGACAGTATCTTCAAAATGATTGGCGTCGAGTGAACGGACACCTTCAATCGTTGTACCACCAGGTGAGCAAACACGCTCTGTTAAAATCTGAGCATCGACTCCACTAACACGTAAGTAGTTTGCGCTTCCGGATACAGCGTGGCTGGCAATACTTAATGCGTCGTCGTAAGCAAACCCCTCTTGCATCGCTTCACTAACCATTGCATCAATAAACTTAAATACAAATGCGGGTGAACTTCCTGCAAGACCGATAAAGCCACTCATCTGCGATTCGTGGATGAGCACGGTTGAACCCAAATTATCAAACATTTCGCGAACATATGTTGCAACTTGACTGTCAACATTATCAGAGGCAGTAATGGCAGTGATGCCTTGTTGGATGGCAACATTTAAATTAGGCATTGCGCGAATCACAGGAATATCGCCAACTTGCTTTTGAATTTTCTCAATCGTAAGTTTTGCTGCGATAGACACGATGGTTTTGCCTCGTAAATAGGGCCCTATTTCTTCAAAAATGGCATTGAACATTTCTGGTTTGACCGACATCACAATAATATCTGATTCGATAACCAACATATGGTGATTGGCAGCAGGGGTAACGTTCAGTTTATTTGCTTTAAACAGCGTATCATCATGCGTTCGTGCGCTAATAATGATATCTTCCTTGTTCGGCATTCCGTGAATGATTGCCTGTGCCATGTTTCCAATTCCAATAAATCCTATTTTCATGATATCACTCCTTTATTTCATTGTGTTCCGAATACAAATAAAAAGCAAGATATCTTGCTTTTTATTTTCGCTTCATTGAAAGGTTCTTGGTTTACCAAGGTTTGGAATGTCGTTAAACGCTACAACCCTTCATTCCTATATCTATTATGCACTTATTTGTTCGAGAATGAAAGTAAAGTGATAACCAATATCATCGAGTGATTAAAAAAAAGACTTACACCTCTAGGGTGTAAGTCTAAAAATAACTAATTTTTAGAATATTTGCGTCGTTTCGCAATGATTAAAGCACAGAATCCCATTAAGGTTAGTGCAGAACCAGAGAAGAGAACAGTATTAGAAACACCAGTTTGTGGGAGTGTTTCAGATGGTTTCTTCGGTTCTTTGCTTTCGCCAAGAACAATTGGTTCTTCATCATTTTCAAATGCAATATTAATTGATTCAAATTCGCCGGCATAAGTTTCAGGAATTTCGATGGTAATGATTTCCTTCGAAAGTACATAACCTTGCGGTGCAATCGTTTCGCGTAAGCTGTAGGTTCCAGGAGCCAAGTCTTCAAAGTGCGCAACACCATCAACAGTTGTTACTGTTGCGACAGGATTTAAAGATGCATCCAATAACTCAAATGTAGCTTCGCCAATAATATTTCCTTTAGGATCAACTTTAGTAACTGTTAATGACCCTTGGTAATTGATATGGTGTGCAACGACAAGAGATGGTTCACCAGCCAATTCAGATTCAATTGTGAATGCTGTTGGAATAGTGTTAATCATAAAGCCGTTTGGTGCTGTTACTTCAACGAATGTATAAGCTCCAGGGGCAAGATTAGAAACTAAGATCGTACCTTGTGCATCCGTCGTATATGTATCGCCGATTTGTTGCTTATCTGCATCGTAAAGTTTATAAACAGCATTCTGAAGACGGTTGCCATGAGCGTCTTCTTTGATTAGTGAAACAGATCCTTTGTAGTTGATATGGTGTGTAACGACTGGGGTTGGTTCACCGTTGGTTTCAGCTTGAATGGTAAATTCAGCAGGAACGGTATTGATAATATATCCGTTAGGTGCTGCGACTTCTACAAATTGATAGGTTCCTGGTGCGAGGTCAGAAACAGCAATTAAGCCTGTTTCATCCGTAACATAGGTATCGCCAATTTGCTTCATTGTAGCGTCGTAGAGTTTATATGTTGCGCCTTCAAGTGCATGGCCGCTTGCATCTTGTTTGACTAATGCAGCAGAGCCTTTGTAGTTGATATGAGATGTTTCTACACGTGTTGGTGCGCCAATTGCTTCAGCATCAATCACAAAAGTGATAGGTGTTGTATTAATGACATAACCTTTAGGTGCTGATATTTCCACGAATGAATAAGTACCTGGAGCTAAGTTTTCGACAGTGATCAAGCCATTGATATCTGTCGTATACGTATTCCCGATTTGCTTCATTGTCTCATCAAAGAGTTTGTAACTTGCACCCTCGAGGACATCCCCGTTTGCATTTTGTTTTGTTAATGAAACGGATCCTTGGTAGTTTACATGTCGTGCAATTGTATTTGTTAAGTTATCCACTGCTTCATCCATAACCGTGAATGAAACAGGTGTTGTGTTAATGAGGTAGCCTTGTGGTGCTTGAATTTCCACGAATGAATACGAACCAGGAGCTAAGTCTGCAACGGAAATAATACCATTGATGTCCGTTGTATACGTATCCCCAATTTGGGTGTTCGTTGCATCGAAGAGTTTATAAACTGCACCTTCAAGAACAGTACCACTTGGACTTTCCTTAATTAAAGAAACCGTTCCTTTATAGTTAACGTGAGTTACTGTTGTTTCTGTTTGGTTTCCGACGGCTTCAGAAGCAACTGTAAAGCTTGCTGGAACTGAATTGAGTAGGTAACCATGTGGTGCAACTATTTCTACAAATGAATAGTTACCGGGAGCTAAGTTTCCAACAGAAATCATGCCATTGATATCCGTTGTGTACGTATCGCCAATTTGGTTGTTATTGGCATCGTAGAGTTTGTAGATTGCTCCGGCTAAGACGTTGCCATCTTTATTTTCCTTTGTGAGTGTAACAGAACCTTTGTAATTGATATGGTGAGCTGTGATAGCGATGGGTGTATCAATCGCTTCAGAAGCAATGGTAAAGGTTGCTGGTTCGGTGTTAATAAGGTAACCATGCGGTGCACTTACTTCAATGAATTCGTAAATGCCAGGCGCTAAATTTTCAACAGAAATCAAGCCATTGATATCCGTTGTGTAAGTGTCTCCAATTTGTTTGTTGTTTGAATCATAAAGTTTATAAACAGCGCCTTCGAGGACATCGCCATTTACGTTTTCTTTTGTGAATGAAACGGATCCTTGATAGTTTACATGTTTTACGACCGTATTTGTAAGGTTGCCCTCAGCCTGAGCCATAATTGTGAAGACAGCTGGTGTTGTATTCACAAGATAGCCATGCGGAGCTGTAATCTCTACAAATGAGTATGTACCAGGAGTTAAATCAGATACAGAGATAATACCATTAATATCAGTTGTATATGTATCTCCAATTTGGTTGTTGCTCGAATCGTAGAGTTTGTAGACAGCACCTTCAAGGGTTTGACCTGTTGGAGCTTCTTTTATGAGTGAAACTGAGCCTTTGTAGTTGATATGGTTTGTAACGACTGGGGTTGGTTCACCGGTAGCACTTGGTGCGATTGTAAAGGTAACAGGAATTGTATTTAAGAGATAACCATTTGGTGCAACTACTTCTACAAATGAATAAGTACCTGGAGCTAAGTTTGGAACTGAAATCAAGCCATTGATATCCGTTGTGTACGTATCTCCAATTTGGTTGTTAGATGCATCGTAGAGTTTATAGACGGCACCTTCTAGGACGTCACTGTTCGCATTGTGTTTTGTTAATGTAACGGATCCTTGGTAGTTGATTCGTGAATCAAGTTCAACTTCAAGTGGTGCGTGAAGGTCGACAACAACGGGTGTAATTGTATTATCAAGAACATAGCCAGGTGCTGCTTGAGTCTCTTTTAAATAATAGTTACCAACAGCAACATTTTCAAAGGATACACGTCCGTGTGTATTTGATGTTGCTTCGTAGACTTGTTGTGTTGCGCTCGCATCGGTAAATAATCCGAATGTTGCACCACTTAGTGTATTGCCAAGAACGTCTGTTTTCGTAAAGTTTAGTTTCGCTTTGTGGTTAATAACATTGACGGTGGTGAGACCGTTATTGTTGACGCTGACTGTTACAGGGATGTATGCATCATTGTGGATAAATCCATTAGGAGCTTGTGTTTCTTTAAGATAATATGTAACGCCATCTTCAAGTAAGTTATTACGATCTGCTGCAACTCCTGAAGCAGGATTAATATCGTTTGTAAAGACGATACGGCCTTGTGCATCAGATGTTTGTGCGGAACGGAATAAAGTATAACCTTTACTTTCAGAATAGGTATACAGTTCGAATGTTGCGCCGGCAAGTGCAGTACCATCCACAGATGCTTTTAGAACTTCGATGGATAGTGGATAATTAACAACTGTTTCGTGCTTTTTACGTTCTGCTTCAGTATTTGCTGAGAGTACGATGTCACGGGGTGCAATTGAAACATATCCAGGATATGGCGCAACTTCTTCAATACGATATTTTCCAGGGTAGAGGCCTTTAAACGCAAGCTTTCCATCCTTATCGGTTGATGCTTCACGGATTGTTCGTCCGTTAGGTGTGATTAATTTAAATTGAATATTTTCAAGAGGGTCGCCACCATTGAGGGGTTTTCCATTCTTGTCAGTAATATTGCTTTCTGATATTTTGAAAATTTCGAGTTCGAGATTCACAACACCAGAACTACCGCTTCCATATGTATAGGAATTGTGGCTGGAGTCCGTTACAGTTTTTGAGCCACTGTCTGTGATGATTCCTTCCATCGATACATTATTTGTCCATTCAACACGACCTTCAGAAACAATGGATTCTGTTTGGTATGTGACTTTGAATGATGCGTATTCATTTCCTTTGGTTACGGGTATTTCGAGTTTAAATCCTTGTCTGTGGGGTTCATTAATAGGCCCATCTAAAACTGTCTTACCATCGGTAGCATAGTTTAGATAGGTTACAGAGTATTGGTTGGGTTCAAGAAGCTCAGCTTGTTCTGGAAGTTCTCGTCCCGTACTGTCGTAAACGACTTTATAAACATTCAATGTTTCAGGAAGATAGAGGTGTGTGTCATTCAATAAATCCTGAACTTGGATAGTTTCTTGTAACTTTGAACGTCGTTGGTTGATGTCAATTTGCCATGGAATTTTGACATTTCCAGACGCATCGATATCAATCGCTCCTGGACTGGACTTCACAACGTGATGTCCATCAGAGACTTTGACTTTCGCAGTAATTTCGGTGGGGTAGTCATCGTAGGTTACCTGAGCGGTATTGATGACTTCTTGGGGTGCTTCTACATCTTTAATATCGGTTTCGAATATAATTGCGATACGTTGGTCGGAACCTAATGCCTTTAGGTTAGCGCCATCGATTCGAACAGTTAGTGTTGTTGTTCGTGATTCGGTTTGGTCTTCGTTGATTGTTTTAGCGATATCGACAGTGGGGGTGATCGAAAGATCTTTGGTGATATCGTCGCCTAAAACCGTACGACCATTTGAGTCAACCGTATAACGGAAGAATTTAAGTGATTCAGGATGGTAAACTTGATTGTTTTGAAGCACATCAGTGAATACAATAGCATCTTTTACCGGACGGTTGTTGAAGTTGAGATAGTTTTCCCATTTGATTATTTTCTTCGGATCGTTGAAATCAAAATGACCACGTTTCTCACCATTGTGTGAAACTGTTGTTTTGATTGAGTCAGAAACGCGTGTTGTATCAATTAAGGTTGTGCTGCCATTTGATAATTCGACAGCGGCATTATTTGCAATACCGATTGATTCACTTGTTTCAAACTTACGAGCGTCAAACTTCGTTGTGTAGGTGAGCACATAACGTTGTTTGGTTGGCTTGTTTGGGTTAATCTCGAATGAGAATCCAGTTACATTGTCACCAGTTTTACTAAATGTTAGCGAGCTGTGCGTCGTGGTTGATACAGGGACACCGTCAAGTTTAAGTGAGTCAGTATCAATCGAGAAGATGTTATGGGTTCCTTGTAGCATATCACTCACAAGAATCTTATCGTGAAGATATTCTTTATTGTTAATTTCGACGGTCCATGTCATTGTCTCTGTTGCATAATCAATCACTGGTCTTGATTTCGAAATAATTCGACCATAGTATCCAGCACCGGTTCCGCCACCACTACCAATGATTGTATCACCTGTTTTACCAATAATTTGGTTGGTGACATTGCCATCAGGTTGGGTTGTTACGTTGTCACTGTTTCCTTTTTCGGGAAGTGTCACAATCGTATCGTAAGTAATATCTACACGTTCTGATGAATTGCTTAGGTAGGTTAGCTCGAAGTGGGGGTTCTTACTGCTATTGTTCAATTCAAAACTAAAACGTGTTGTAGTATCTGCCCCCGTAAATGTATATTTATTCGGGTTTGTACTATCTTGTTTTAAATCAGCTAGAGTATACGTTTTTGTTCCAACTTTAAATTTGAAGCTGGATGAATCATAAGTACTTGCAATGCCTGAAAGTGTATCTTTAAAGACTGTGCCAGTTTTTAAAGTGACTTTATGAGGATTTATCGCAACTGCCCATGAATCTCTTCCGGAATTTTCAACACCTGCTGTATGCTCTTTAGTTACTTTTTCAGGAAGTGTATATTTGAATGATGCTGAATCTTCTGTTTTAGATCCAGGTTTGATTCCTTCACCCGTAAGTTTGGCATGGTTGATGAGTGTTTCGAACTCTTTGCTTTGGTCAATCGATGCGTCATCAGTTTTGGTAGTAACATGAATTCGATATGGTTTATCGATATCGCCTAAGCTAATCTCGACATTTCGTCCTGTTTGAGACGCTACATCAAGAGGTGTTGTTGTATTCGAAACGGGTTCTAATGATAAATTGCCGTTTTTTAAGATTGGTTTTAATTCGGTTTTTGTCACAGATACTAATGAACTATGTTCGGGGAGTGTTTCAAGAAGCTTAGCATTGGTAATTGATGTACTACTACGGTTTATATCAATTTCCCAAGTGATTGTTTGGCCATTTGCTTCAGCTGAAAGTACTTTTTTGGTAACATCGTCTTTCACATCCAAACGCGGATTTAAGGTTAAGACTTTTTCATCGGTATAGGGAATGGTAATGTCGAAGGGAACATTTAAATCAACATTATTAAGATCTGCTCGTAAATTTAAATTGAGTTTTCCTTCTGGTAAACCACTCGATGTTGATCCTGAATTGAGTGCTTCGTTGAATGTAAAGCGTACTTTACCATTTTCAATTTTATACGTTCCAAATTCAGTTATAAACAGATTTGCAGTACTTGCAAAATGTTTGGGTAATTCAAACTCGAGATAATCGTGCGGTAAGACAGGGTCATCAGAGTTCGCAATTGCTTCATCAATTTTCCAATTGATTTTGAAACTAAGGACATCGCCATTTTCAATGTTTAGAGGTTGATCAAAATCAGTGATTTCTTGACTGTCTCGATAGGTGAGCTCACCATTATTGTCGATAACATTCTCTTTCTTAGTATGTAATAACGTCAGCATTGGCGCGGTACCTGGTAAGATTGCTTTTGACCAATCTTTAGGCTCACGTTGGGAACGTGATGCAGCTTGCTGAGGTTTCACGGATTCAGTCGATGTTTCAGTTGCATTTTGAACTGCATCGCCATCGGTAGAAATCTCACCCTTCTGTGGTTGGGGTGTATCCACAGCAGGATCTAAATCTATATTTGATGTATTGTTTGTGTTTGCATCATGACTAGTTTCAGAAAGAACTGTGGGGGCGATTTCGTGGGTTGTTTTATCCTCAGCAAGTACGGATACTTGAGAGAATGCGACAAGTAGCGCTAAGGCTAGCGCCAGAAATCTATTCTTCTTCATTTGTATTTTCTCCTTTAGACACAAGGCTCATTATATCTAATTGATGGATGCAAAAGTAGTAATGTGTCTCGTTTCCACAGTCAAAAATGTGTTATTCATACATAATGTAAGGAAATAAACATATTAAATGGGGTAACGCAGAAAAAGATCCGGGGGCGGATCTTTTTAGCTTAATACATGTCAGATGTCGAAGACGTTCTGTACTAAGTCATATAAATGGTGGGGTAAAACGTCATCTTTCGATGATAGTATTAGTCTACACCACTTTAGGAAGCGTTGTGCATTAATGTCCTAAACAACAATTATGACGTTCCCAATGATTAGTAATTGTTTTTGTTACGTGTCCATCGGACAACTTTTGTATAGTCGTCGATTAGCACGTATAACGTATTCGGTTCTGTTTTTAATGGATGCCCATACACACCCGATTCGTAACGACTACGTACGTTATGGTTCGGTTGCGTTGGAGAAATCTCTTCAATTCCGGTAACCGTAAACTTATAGTCTTTGATATTGGTTACATAAACAGAAGGGGGTTCTAAATGATTCATCGTATCTAAAGAATCAAGGGTTAGAATACTTTGCCCAGAAAACTTAGAAACAATGTTTTCGATAATGTTCAGCATTGGCATTTGATGGAGATAGTGGTCAAATTGGTCATAAATGACGGTATTTCCCAACATCAGTTCCACGAAGCTAATCGACATTGATAAGACATGTGTTAATCCTGCTGGAAGTTCATTCGCAGGAACACTTACGATACCTAAATCTGTTCGTTTGGAAACAACAAGGTCGTATTGCCATAAATTAGGCTCGATTTCAATGAAGGTATAGTCCACAGAATCAACCAATGGAAAAATACTTTTGATCGTATTATTTAATACGGGTAAAGAACTTAGAATAAACTGTTTCAACTCAATATCTGCACGCCCACCGAAAACTGAAATATTGGAATTCCAGACAAAGTTATGGAAGTCTAATTGCATATAATGGTTTGGAATTACAACACGCATATGCGCAATGTATTCAATGAAGTCAGAAAGTGTTGATTTAAAGACAATGTCTTTGTGTTCGTAACAAATATAATTAAGAATGGATAACATTGTATACTCGCCAAATGATTTTTTGTGGAAAGCATTGATGGTATCAATATCGCGGACTAAGACCATACTGCGGCCAAAAACAATACCGGAGCGATCAGCTTTATAGATAATGTTTTCTTTATTGTTGACACGTTTCATGAGCGACTCTTGAATGAGATTATGACTGTTGTCAAATTGTACTGTATATACAAATATTTGGTTTTTAATGGAGACTTCGAAGGCTAAGACCATGTCTTCACATGCTAGTTTTCGATAGTGTTTTGCAACTTCTCGCTTTAAGTCAAATGGATCTACTTTGGGTGTATGTCGGAAGTGCGTACGGGTCCGGTAAATATCATTGACACGATATCCATCGGTGAGCCGTCTTAGAAATCCAAAAGCTAGAAGAAACGACGTCTTACCACTTGAATTTTCTCCAAATACACTGACTTGTTGTTTGAACGATCCACGCTTGTTTTTCAAAGAAACGGTCGTTTCATCGAAACAACGGAAGTTTTTTAAATAGACAGAACCAAACATTTCATCACCTCACATACGAGTATGATACCAATTCTCAAAAGAAAACGCACGACATTTATCATGTCTATGCGTCTAAATCGTATTCAAGCTGTTTATCTAAATCTGGCGGTACTGGTGCAAAGCGATGCATGATTGGAACTAAGACTGCCGCAACAATTCCAACAGAGAATCCTGTGTTATATAGATTCATACCTGCATGCATCTGTCCTGAGTTCAAGGCTACTGAGGAATTGATGTAACTTGCAAGGATTCCCCAACCCCAACCAAAATGTCCGGCAATCGGAGCAAGCGCTGTTCCGAACAATGCAGCAAAGACAATCGTTGGTGTATCTAACGTCCAGTTTTGGGTCAAACTTCCCAACACAACACCAACTAAAATAGGCCCAATATTACGGGCATGTTTCCCCAACCCAGAAAATCCGACAACGGTAAGAATAGCGCCAATGTAAGGACCATTCAAACCTGCTTTGGCTATAAATAGGACATAACCCATCACAATAAAACCGTTAATGGCCATATTAATGAGAACTGTAGAAAGGCCGTACATTTTGAGATAGTCATGGTCCAGATAACCTGGTTCCTTTAACAGTTGACGGTAGTTTTTAAATGAAAATCCATCAAGATAAAACCCATACATAAACATCGCTAGTAAGAGTACTGAGAGTGATAATGCGTAAGGCAACGTGTTGCCTGTATCAAGAATTAAACGCTTTACCGGCTCATAACCATACGACTTCATAATGGATACATATAAAGTGGCCAATATTCCAATCGAAAATCCAGTGTTATAAAGGTTAAATCCTTCATGAACTTTAAATAGATGACGAGATACTGGTTTAATAATAAAACCTGCGGAGATCCCAACAATCATGCTCAGTGATAAGCGCATCGATAAGGGGGCTGGAATATAAAACAACAATTCTGTGACAATCGGTGCAAAGCTCGTAGCTAGTAGCGAAATGTGGACAATGTCACAATAGCGCTCTTTTGTTATCTTAGAATAAAGGTAGGTACCAAGCAAAATCGGTAAGACATTGAAGATGTTTTTTCCAAAAAAGGCAAAACTTCCCATTAAGTAGACTGAAGCAATCGCTGTACCATTAATTTCTGCTCCCGAGTATTGAATCATCCAAACAGCAAGTAATGATATCAGCCCTACATTAAGCAAACTGGCTCCCAACCCTCCAATTGCAATGTAATCTGTGATAAGAATGTCTTGAGTCTGAATAATTGCGATAATACCATTAAAAAGCTCCGTAGGCGAAGCTATCAAAACCGCAAGTACTATCGGTAAAATACTTGAGAATAATAAGAAATTCAGGGTATGGCGTTTCATAAATCACTTCCTTTTCTATATTCTACATAATATTGCAATACGCTTACAATTCATAAACCCTAAAAAAACAATAGAGACAGTAAAAATAACTGAAAAAAACCAGAAAGTGAGTGATCTTTCTGGTTTCGTGATTATTATTCTTCGTGTTTTTCGTCACCATCATCAATGAGTGAGCGTATATCGAGCATTTTTTGATCTGTTTCGGCAATCGTATTGGCACAGTCCATTAATGCTTCAGCGACACTTTCTAAATGCTTGTGTGATTTCTTGTAGCGAATTTCATGTTCAAGACTTGCCCAAAAATCCATCGCTATCGTGCGGATTTGGATTTCGACGCGGACATATTCTTTCCCTGATGAGAGAAAGACCGGAACTTCAACAATCATGTGTAAGCTGCGGTATCCATTATCTTTAGGATGGGTGATATAGTCTTTGACTTCGATAATTCGAATATCGTCTTGTTTCTGAATCATTTCAGCAAGTGCAAAAATATCATCGATGTAAGAACAAATAACACGAACGCCAGCAACGTCGTTGAGGTTTTCGCGAACCGATTCGACGTTCACAGGTTTTTCGTCACGGATAAGCTTATCTACAATACTTTGTGGACGCTTGACGCGTGATTTAATGGCCGAGATGGGATTGCGTTGTGATACAAAACCTAATTCTTTATCTAAAATATTTAATTTGGTTGTGATTTCGTCAACGGCGCATTCGTAGAGCAACATCATTTCGCGAAAGCGTTTGGCTTGTTGAAGAAAGAGTGACGGGATATTAAAACGTTGGTCACGGTTAATTATGATTTCTTGTAAAGTCTGTTGTGTCATAGTAAAACTCCTTATACCAATATTGTACCAAATAGGTATAAATAAAAAAGGGCGAGAGCCCTTATTTTACAATAACTTCATATTCTGGTTCGTAACCATCTGCACGCATTTTGATGTTAACTTCTTTATCGTTAAAGAACCACTCATCAAATTGTTCGACGTAGAAATTTACGCCCTCTTCCGTGATAAGCATAAGTGGGTTGGTAGGCTCCTCTTTAGCAATCGCGAATGAAAATCCACCATGTGGACCGTATACTTTACCGAAGAATTTGATGCTATCGCCAGGAACTAATCCCATTTCTTCGATATACCATTTTGCGGCCTCGTTTGTAATTGTTAGTTTCATATCAATCTCTCCTAATTTCTAATATCATCATAGCATATTAATCAATTATACGGGTTTAAAGTGCACAGGAGGTACACTAACGATACGATTGCATAATTCCTTTAAAGAGACTTGCAGTTGAAGGTGGTGTGTAGGTAATCGCATTGGCACCGGCTTCAATTGTTTCTTGAATAGACGCTTCAGTTGGACCACCGGTTGCAATAATTGGAACATCCGGATAAGACGCACGAATGTGACGGACAATTTCTGGAGTCTTTGAGGCAGCAGACACATTTAAGATTGCTGCACCAGCATTAATCCGTGCTGAGATATCTGTATCAATATCGGTAATGGTGATAATGATGGGAATCTCAAGACTCTGTTTTGCAAGACGGATAATGGTATTCGAGGTCGGTGCGTTCACGACAACACCGTGTGCTCCTTGACGCTCTGCATCCATAGCGAGTCCAATGACCCGAGGTCCACGAGTGGTACCACCACCAACGCCAGAAAAGACGGGTTTGTCTGACGAAGCAACAATTGCATCCGTAATAATCGGTTGCGGTGTAAACGGATAAACTGCCATGACCGCATCAGCATTGCAATTACGGATAATGGCGATATCCGTTGTGAAAACGAGCGACTTAATAACACGGCCGAACACACGAATGCCGCTTGCTGTATCAATAATATCAGGAACACGGAGAATGTGCTTTCTTAAATTACCATTATATTCTGGAATATTTTTCATAATAGGCTCCACTTCTAAATAAGACGTTTTTCGAAACCACCATCAACCTTAAGGTTTTTGGTAACAATCACAAATGCACTTGGATCATGGTGCCGAATTAAGCGTTTAATATCACTCAACTCAGATTGTGCAACAATCGTAACAAAGACATCCATGCTCGTTCCTGTATAGGCTCCGAAACCTTCCCAGTGTGTAACACCGCGGTGAATCTCAGAGATAACATGTGCTTTAATATCTTTGTTTTTTGTAAAGACCATGACACTGGCTTCCAAGTTATGTTCATGGAAACGATCAAGGCCCCACGAAAACACAAAGGAATATACCAACGAATAAATTGCAGTCTGAACATCGTAAACAACGAGACAGATTAAGTATATAATACTATTAATAATTAAGTAGATTTTACCAAGACTTCCCTTTTTTTTCTGGGAATAGTAGAATCCGATAACATCTAAACCACCACTGGATGCTTTTGCCCGAAAGGCAAGAGATGCACCAAATGATCCTATAATTCCTGCTAATACAATCGCAATAAAGACATCCTCCACTAATGGCGATTTTGGAATGGGTATTAACGTCAGCGCTACAGTTTGTGTTATAATACTGAGTAAACTTAATTGAACGAATTTAGGGGATAAACGACTCCAAGCAAAGATAAAAATTGGAATGTTAAGACCTAAATTGATGAGGCCAAAGATATCGAATGATGGATGAATATTGAATGTATTCATAATCCCATCACGAAGCAACTGGGCTATACCTGTTATCCCACCATTATAAATGGAGGCAGGAATCAAAAATAAGTTAACGGACATTGCAAATAAACATGATCCTACAATGACATAGGAAATTCTCTTAATATTGTTCATGTCCTTATTATAACAATCAAAGCGACGAATGTCTTTACGCGAGGTTAAAAATGACATATCAAATTCGAAAAGCAACCGACACAGATCGCGAAGCGATTGTGGAAATGTATCGAAATGCTTCAGCGATGCTGAAGAAAGCGGGTATTGATCAGTGGCAAGATGGGTATCCTAATATAGAAACACTGACACAGGATATTGATGCTGGAACATCATTTGTTTATGTTGAGGATGAGACCGTTCTGGCGAGCGGTATGGTCTCCACAATGGGAGAGTCGACATATGCAACAATCCATGGTGCTTGGGGTTATGATGCACCGTATGCGGTCATTCACCGCTTTGTCGTTTCATCAACGCATCAACGCGGTGGACTTGGAAGTCAATTTCTCCAAGCAATCGAAACAGAAATTGGGATTCCGTATTATCGGATTGATACGCACGTTCAAAATAGAAAGATGCGTAGTTTCTTAGAACGTAACGGTTATATCGAACGTGGGGAAATAACCCTTCTAAATGGCAGTAAACGCATCGCATACGACAAGTTAATCGTGAAATGATGTCACTGCATAAAAAATAGTGTAAAATATACAATGAAAACACAAGGAAAGAGGCGCTTATGGTACTATTCAACAATCAAACAGCATCTGTTAAACATCGCTTTACGATGTCCATCATTGCTGGTGTGATTTCGGCAGTGCTTTTAGGGGTGGTTAGTGGTTACTTCAGACAATATGTCTTTAACCATGCGATCGTTCTTACAGGTGTGGGCTTACTAATCGCAATGCTAATCAATCGCGTTGGGCGAGGCATTCAATTAAAATTCGCAATTGTAGCGGTATTATCAACATTACTTGCAATTATCCTTTCTGATATTATTTCAGAGTTTGGAATTTTAGGACTCATCAACATGGAATCCATCCGTTTAACATTTAGTTCAATGTTAAAAGAAAGTATTTCATCAGTTTTATGGTTTTTATACCGTGCGTTGGCACTGTATGTATCTTATATATATTCGAGGGTTGTTTAATGGGATTTAGAGAAACATGGGCAGAAATAGATTTGGATAAACTGGAACGTAATTATAAACGGATCCAAGCTTATACAAATACAGAAGTATTTGGCGTAGTGAAGGCTAATGCATACGGTCACGGTGATATTGTTATTGCGCGCGAACTGGAAGCGTTAGGGACACCTTTTTTATGCGTATCCTCCTTCGATGAGGCACTTCGACTCCAAGAAGCGGGAATTACCCAAGATATCCTTATCTTTAGCTATGTTTCTGCGGCGGTGATTCAGAAACATCATCATCCGCAATTTGTGTATACTGTTCCATCTGAAGCATGGTATGCATCAATCCATGCATTAAATATGCAACTTCGATTACATATCGAAGTAAACACGGGGATGAACCGCTATGGTATTAAGAATGCAGCAGTCATTCGTGATATCGTTGCAAACCATGACGTTGAAGGAATTTATATGCACTTTCAAAGTCCTGAAAATCTTGAGATAGGGCGCCGTCAACTGCAAACGTTTGAAACGATTGTGACCTCTTTAGAGAAAACGATCAAATGGATTCATGTAGGCAATGCGCCAACTGCGCTGATTGCAGATAAAGCATGGATTAATGGATCACGTTTGGGGATTGCGTTGTACGGATATCGCGTTGATATGCCTGATTTGGAACCCATCCTTACACTCAATGCATCCGTAACTCATTTGGATCATATCCAAGCAGGGGAAACGGTGGGGTATGACTATACCTACACTGCATCAGTGGACGAGATGTTCGCAACGATGCCTATTGGGTATGCGGATGGCTTTGACGTTCGTAATCATAGCGTTCCTGTTTCCATCAACAATCACACGTATCCAATCATTGGTAAAGTGTGCATGGATCAGACAATGATTCGCGTTGATGAATCGGTAAAGTTTGGGGATACTATTCAGTTACTTGGTCCCAACCGAACTGCAAAAATGATTCATGAAGCGACAGGGATTATGCCATACATTCAACTTTCAACATTAAGTGATCGGATTGAACGGCGCTATCTTCGTAATCAACACGTTGTCTTCGTTAACGTGCGTTAAACAAGTGTTTATAGGCTAACTCAGGTTTGACTACAAACACTTTTTTCAAAAAAACAACAATAGGGGGCTTATGATGAAAAAAAGAACAAGAAGTATCTGGATTTACATGGTCGGTTTTTATGTTGGTGCTGCGATGCTAGCAGCACTGTTACCATTCAATGCTGACATGAGCGCATTCTTAGGTACAATTATTGCAGGTTCGGTATTTTTGGTTTTCGGCGGATACGAGCTGTATATGCGCCTTTTCCAGGATCCACTGTCGTTTTCAGTCTATGAACATATTGAAGATGGCTCAAACTTTAGTTTGGGCCGGGCGGCCCTCACAATCTTACAGCTATTCCTTTTTGAGATTGTACTCAGTGCCATGTTTGTAACGATATCAATGGCGGCTGGCGGAACTGAAAATATCGGCTTGTATTCGCAAATTGTGATGGGTTTAATCAGCATATACTATTTGGTGTACAAGATGCGGGTGGTTATTTATGAATCATGGCAAAACTTTAAAAATAGTGATAAGAAATACCGATATGTTTTCATGGGCTTAGGGCTTGTATATCTAGGTAATATTGTGACCGCAATGATTACCCAAGCAATGGGCGTTACGGAATCAACAGTCAACCAACAAATGGTTGAAACAATCATCCGTTCCGTACCTATCTATGGTTTCTTCATGGTTGTACTTCAAGCACCAATCGTTGAAGAGATTACATATCGTGGTATTTATTTCCGCCAAATATATGGTAAACATAAAATTCTTGCCTATATTGTGACGGGTGTCATCTTTGGTTTGCTTCATATTATCCCAGGACTTCTTGCAGGTGTAAAAGTTGAATGGATTATGTCGCTGAGTTATATATGGGCTGGACTGGTGATGGCATGGGTTTATGCTAAAACAGACAGTATGGTTTATAGTATTCTGCTTCACGCATTGATGAATGGTATTTCATTCTGTGTGTTGATTGCAATGTAGATAAGAGGGTTTAAACATGGATCGCGTTACTTTTTATAATTATATGTCGACGGCAGGATATTTAATTTTCATGGCATGTATTGCTGTCATGATATCCGCATACGGTGATCGTCTTAAAGGCAAGGATGAAAAAGATGAAGCGTTATTAAAACGCTCAAAGATTAAATTTATCGTTGCACCCATCGTAATGATTGGATATGTCGTTTTATTATTTGCAATTTTTGCATAAGAAAAGCTTGCCTCATCACTGAAGCAAGCTTTTTTCTATTCGTTGGAAATGGCTTCCGTATTTTGAACATCCACATTTGAAATGTCATCAAAGCGTTTGGTGATTTTCTCGGTGGTAATATCGAGTTGTTTGAAATCGGAATGGAGTGTGTCCATGTGTCGTGATAAGTTGTTCCAACGGTTCCGATAGCGATCGAATTCAACGGATAGTTTCCGCAAGTGGTCGTGGATTTCAGCTGCGTACTTCTCACGTTCAAGGTTAATGAGAATTGTTTGAATGGTGGTCAAGGTGCTCATCAGTGTTGTTGGTGAAGCAAGCCAGACCCGTCGTTTTTGAGAATAGTCAATAATATCTTCGTGATATGCATTGATGGTCGCAAAGATTGCTTCTGCAGGGACGAACATAATAGCTTGGTTGGAGGTTTCGTTAGGAATGATATATTTGTTGGCAATTGCATCAATATGTGCCTTCACATCACTCACAAATGTTTTGGTGGCAAGCGTGCGGGCCTCGGGGCTAATATTTACGTCGACCATCCGGCGGTAGTTTTCTAACGGAAATTTTGAATCAATCGCAAGTGTTCCTAAAGGTTCAGGTGCAAACAAGACAGCATCAGATCGTGAACCTGTAGAGAAGGTATACTGAAGTTGGTAAATTTTGTCGTTTTTCTCGCCAAAGATTGATGCGAGAATGTGGGCAAGTTGCACTTCACCAAAAGCACCGCGTGTCTTTTTATCAGTAAGAACATTTTGTAACGAGACAATTTCAAATGAAAGAGCATCGATTTTCTTTTGTGCCTCATCAATTTTGCTAAGTCGCTCAACAATGTTCGTGAAGGTTTGATTGGTCTTTTTAAATCCTTCTTCAAGACTTTCAGACATCCGTCGATCCATGAGCATTAATCGTTTTTCAACAGACTCTTGGAGCTTATCGAATTGAGTTCCCATGGTAGCTGAGGTGCGGTCATGAAATTGTATTAAACTTGAAGTGATTGTCCGCTCAAACTCGACATTTCTCTGATTCAAATCATTTATCTTTGTGTCCAAACGATCCGTTAGATTATTGAAATTACGATTGAGAAGCTCCTGTTGGTTCTGTGTATTATCAGTTTTAATATAGCTACGGATTAGGAGTAAGAGCATTCCCAATGCAATTAAAATGAGTAATACAAGTTCAAGTGTAAGTGTCATAGTTTCACATCCTTTTTGTAATTGTATCATAGAAGATGCGGTATAATTAAAAGCAGAGGTGATAAACATGACAAAAATTGGAATTGCATTATCGGGGGGCGGTATTCGTGCATTTTCTCAACTTCCGATACTAGCAGCCTTACATCGTGAAGGTGTTGAAATCGATGCGATATCCGGAACGTCAATGGGTTCTGTTATTGCGGCATTGTATGCCAGTGGTGTAGACATTGAAACGGTTAAAGATGTGGCTTTAGAATTGGAGAAGGAAATTCAAGATAAGAAGATTATGAGTCGTCCATCCATGAAGCTCCTGCCATTTTCAAAAGACAAACTGGTAGGTGGTCTTGTCGACGGTCAAGACTTAGAAGATGTGCTGGATGTCTATCTAGAGAAACTTGGACTCCATATGATTCAAGACGCGAAAATTCCACTTGCAATTAATGCTGTTGATATTATCACTGGACGAACGATAATGTTTGTGTCTCATCCGGAACTTTATCAAAATTCCGATCCCGAAACGCTTGTAATTGATAACATCAAGCTTTCAACGGCTGTACGAGCATCGTGTTCGTTCCCGTTCGTCATTGCGGCAACGCCGTTTGAAGATATGATGCTTGTCGATGGTGGCGTTCGTCAGAATTTGCCCCTTGTTCCGATTAAGGACTACGGTGTTGATCGCACTATAGCGATTACGATGCATTCGAATGAACCCTTCAAAGATTTCGATTCAATGATTGGATTAGGGACTCGTGTCATGGATATTATGCGGATTGAAGCAGATCAATTAGTACAAAAACAAGCCGATGTACATATCAATATTCCCCTTGATAAAGTTGGTATCTTTGAGATCGGTCGTGGGCAATTTACGATGATTCAAGGTGCTCGCGTGATACGATATCACATGGACGATATTCGCAAACTTACGAAGAAAGAATCGTGGTTTGATCGTTTAAAAAGGAGATGATGTATCATGCTTTATCAAACTTTAAATAATGGGGTTTCTATTCCGGTTCTTGGTTTGGGAACCTATAAATTAACTGGTGAAGATGGGCTAGCCGCAATTATGCATGCCATTCAGACGGGTTATCGCCATATCGACACAGCATCTTATTACGACAATGAATTCATAATTGGAACCGCAGTTAAAAATAGTGGTGTCCCGCGCTCAGAGTTCTTCTTGACCTCCAAAGTGTGGGAAACAGATCAAGGTTACGATGCAACACTGCAAGCGTTTGAACGCACACTTGCAAATCTACAAACAGATTATCTTGATTTGTACCTGATTCATTGGCCTCATCCACTCTCGAAGGCAACATGGCGTGCATTGGAGCATTTATACAAACAAGGTAAGGTCAAGGCAATTGGTGTTTCTAACTTTAGTAATCACCAACTTGAAGTTTTAATGGAAGATGCGGTTGTTATGCCGATGGTCAACCAGTTGGAACGGCATCCGTATATGATTCAAGCTGAAGCGTATGCTTATAATTACGACCATGGCATTATCATGGAAGCATGGCGTCCTTTGTTGCGCGGTGCGTTGGAAGAAGAACCGATTCTTGTTGCGTTATCACAGAAGTATGGAAAGTCTGTTTCGCAAATCGTGTTGCGATGGCAAATTCAAACAGGATTTGTCGTCTTTCCGAAATCAGCAAACGTTCATCGTCAAGCCGAAAACTTTGATGTCTTTGATTTTGAATTAGCGCCAACAGAGTGTGACGAAATTTCGTCGCTCCACAAAGAAAATTCACCAGAGAGTGACATAATCATTGGAAGATAGGGATCATAGGATTCCTATCTTTTTTTTGTTCGGAATGCTGAAGAAAAATCAAATCGGCAATTCATTAATGCAAAAATTAATGGTTCATACATAGTGAGGGTTAAACTATCATACCCATGAAGTAAATACTTTGTGAAGTTGAATAATTAATGGTTCGCACTTCAAAAGCAAAAGATCGTGTGATACAATCTACATATAGTGATAATCATTATCAATATCAATTATGAGAGAAGGTAGATGTATGAATTATATTAAAGAATTTTGGGATACGATTACATGTGGAATACTCCTAGTACTAGGATTCGTAACCAACAGTCCTGTATTTTTTGTGTTAGCGATTGTAATCGGGGGATACAAACAAACACTTGAAGGGATTCAAGATACACTAGAAAATAAACATTTAAACGTTGAACTGTTGATGATTTTATCCGCATTAGGGGCCTGCTTGATCGGTTATTACTCCGAAGGTGCGGTACTGATTTTTATTTTTGCGGTATCGGGTGCTCTTGAAGCAATGACATTGGATCAGAGCAAACGTGAAATCAATTCGCTAATGGCGATGCAACCAGAAACGGCGCAACAATTACTCGAAGATGGAAGTACACGTACGGTTCAAGTAGAAACGCTTAAAATTGGCGATAAAGTCATTGTTGCTCGTGGTGCAGGTGTGCCGATTGATGGAAAAATTGTAAGCGGAGAAACCGCACTCGAAGAAGCGGCGATTACAGGAGAATCAGTTCCTCGTAATAAAACAGTTGGAGATCGTGTATTCGGTGGAACATTGAATGTGTCGAGTCCAATTACGATTGAAGTCGACGAAGAACCAGGGAATACAATGCTTCAGAAAATCGTTAAAATGGTTGATGATGCGCAAAATTATCCGTCAAAAACAGCTCGTTTCATTGATAAAATTGAAAGTTATTATGCTGCAGGGGTTTTAGTGGTTGTTGCATTGTTTATTGCAATTCCGACATTGTTGATGAATGTGCCGTTTGAAGCTGCCTTTTATCGAGGCATGATTTTACTCGTCGTTGCTTCACCATGTGCATTGATTGCCTCGGTCACACCAGCAACCCTTGCTGCAATCTCAAATGGTGCAAAACATGGTATTTTAGTTAAGGGAGGTATTCATTTCGAAAATCTCATGGACTTAAAAGCGATTGCTTTTGATAAGACTGGAACGTTAACAGAAGGCGAAATGCGCGTCACAGATGTTCATCTAAACGATGAAATGTTACGTGGCATCGTCGTTGCGTTAGAGCGTCATTCGACCCACCCACTTGCACAAGCTATCGTCAAAGAAATGCATACAGGCGCTGTTGATGTACAGGATATTGAGGAACTTCCAGGTTTTGGAGTTCGCGGATCATTTCAGGGCAAACAGTACAAAGTTGGGCGTAATGAATCGACAGAACCTCTTAACGAAACAATGACTGCTTTAGAAGCCGCTTGGATGGCGGAAGGGAAAACGTTAGTCTATATTCAAGAAGGAACAACAATTGTTGGTATTATCGGATTAATAGATACTTTGCGTCCAGATGCAATCGCATTAATTTCTTGGTTGAACGCACAAAATATTCAAACCGTCATGATTACCGGTGATAACCAAGAAACTGCAAACAAGATAGCAGAAGCGGTAGGAGTCCAACGTGTTATAGCGCGAACACTTCCAAACCAAAAAGCAGATATTATCAATGCTTTAATTGAGGAATATGGTGATGTTGCGATGGTTGGTGATGGGATTAATGATGCGCCAGCTCTTGCGAATGCAACGATTGGAATTGCGATGGGTGGTGGAACTGACATTGCGATTGAGGCTGCAGATATCATTCTTGTTCACAATAACATCGAGAACATTCGCTACGCATATACCTTGTCACAACGACTCCGTCGTATTGTTATTCAAAATATTGTTTTCTCGTTTAGTGTGATATTACTGCTTGTGTCAGCTAACTTTATGGGCGATATTTCATTGCCGCTTGGCGTCGTTGGGCACGAAGGAAGCACAATCCTTGTTATCCTTAACAGCTTGCGTTTGTTGAAACCATTAATGATGAAAGATACTGTAAAATAGTATCTTTTTTTGTAAAGGGTTGCACTTGTTACCTTAGTTAAATATTTCACATACTATATAATATGGATACCACTCATGCACTGAAAATGACATAAAATGATAAAAATCGATAAAACACCCTATATATATACCTATTTATCTCTTATGATTAATATCTCGAAGCACTTCAAAGCGGAACTTGAAGTTGTGATGAGAACAATGGAGGAAATAGAATATGGAAATTATGAAACAGGTCCTTTCGGATCAAGCATTTCTAGGGGCGATTTTTTCAACAATTTCAATTATCCTTTTAGGATACTACTTGAAAAAATCAAATAAAGTTACAGACCAAGCGTCTAAAGCATTAACAGCAGTCTTACTAAATGTTGCGTTACCAGCGTTAGCATTCCAAGCATTTATGACAGAAATTAAACCTGAGACATTTACAGTCGGACTCAATACATTTATCTTCGGCTTTGTCGCATACGTGATCTTAATCATCATCACATTTGGTTACATGTTCATCTATAAAGGGGACAAATTAGATGCCATTCGTGGAATCACAATTTTTGGATCAACAACATTCTTCGGAATTCCTATTATTTCAGCATTCTTAGGTACAGAAGGAACACTTTACGCAAACCTATTTAACATTGCTTACCGTGTCTTCTTATACTCATATGGATTTATTCTCTTCTCTGGATTAAAACTCGAAAAGAAAAACTTAAAACAAATCATTTTGAACCCAATCATTCTTGCAACATTTATTGGATTTGCAATTTGGATGTTCCAAGGTAGTTTACCTCAAGTAACAATTGGTACTGGTGATAAAGCATGGACTGGTGCATTCTTACGTTTGGATAAAACATTGCCATGGTTCATGAAATCAGTCGGTTACTTAGCATCACTATCATCACCATTAGCATGGTTGGCAATCGGGATGACACTTGCAAAAATTTCATTAAAAGATGCTGTGAAAGACAAAGCAGTTTGGATTTATTCAGCAGTAAAACTTGTCATTATCCCAGCAATCTTATTAGTCATGATGATCATCTTCAAAAAAATCGGATTCTTGCCTTTAGACTCTGTCGCAATTACAGGAATTATCATTATGTTAGCAACACCACCAGCAACTGTTTGTGTTAGCTATGCAATCAACTTTGATAAAGAAGCACTCTTTGCATCCAATGCATCGCTCGTTGCGACCGTCTTATCTATCGTTGCTATTATTGTTTGGTTAATTATCTTAACAGCTCTTGGTACAGCAGGTATTATTTAATTTTGAAAGGATAAAATTATGAAACTCTTATGTTATGGGGTACGCCCAGTAGAAAAACCATTCTTTGAATCATTGAATGAAAAATTTGGTTATGACTTAGTACTAACTGAAGCAATGTTAAACGATGAATCTGTTCACCTTGCAGAAGGTTGTGATGCAGTTATGCTTCGTGGAAATTGCCCAGGAAATCGTAAAAACTTAGAAATCTATAAGAACTATGGCGTTAAGTATGTCTTAACACGTACAGTTGGATACAACCATGTTGATTTAGAAGCAGCGAAAGAATTCGGATTGAAAGTTGCATATGTGCCTTTCTATTCACCCAATGCGATTGCTGAACTTGCATTAACCATGGCATTGACACTTGCACGCCATACATCGTATACAACAAATAACACGCAACAAGGAAATTTCAAAATCGACGACTTTATGTTTAGTAAAGAAATCCGTAAATCAACAGTCGGAATCATCGGTCTTGGTAAAATTGGATTTACGGCAGCAACAATCTTCAAAGGGGTTGGCGCAAACGTAATCGGATATGATGTTGTGGAGAAAGATTACTTAGGTGATACATGTACACAAGTAGACCTTGAAACACTTCTTAAAGAATCAGACATCATCTCAATGCATATGCCTTACTTCAAAGGTTCAAATGACGAATTCTTAAATGCAGCCTTAATTTCTAAAATGAAAGATGGTGTAATTTTAATCAATACGTCACGTGGTGAACTCCAAGATATCGATGCAATTTTAGATGCTGTTGAATCAGGAAAAGTTCAAGCATTTGGTACAGATGTCCTCGCAAACGAAACAGCTTACTTTAATAAAGATTTACGTGGAACTGAGGTTGATGCGCTGATGACACGTATCATGAACTTATACCCACGTGTACTTGTAACACCACATGTTGGATCATATACAGATGAAGCCGTTAGCAATATGGTGGAGTACTCATATGAAAACTTACAAGAGTTCATTAATACAGGAACATCAAAAAACGAATTAGCATAATGAGAGGGCGCGAAAGCGCTCTTTTTATCGTATAAAAATTCATGTGAAATCTATGCGTAAAGCATAGAAATTAACGAAAAGATTGCCTACAATAGTTATATAAGGGGTGGTTACTATGATTAAGTCTATAGATTATGATACAAATTCAGCACTACTAAATGTCCTACTTGATGAGCATAATGCCGCATTGTCCGTCTTTCCATCACAAAAATACGAAGCGCTCTCAAATGTCTATTCGATCGACAACGAATACATTGGTGGGATTACTGGAAAAATATTTTATCAGCGGCTTAAAATAAGCATGCTTGCAGTTAAGGAGGGCTACCGCGGCCAAGGGATCGGATCAAAATTAGTGAAATCAGCGATTGATTATGCGAAAGCCCATAACTGCAAATCGATTACGGTATCAACACTGAACTTTCAAGGGCCTGAATTCTACGAAAAACTAGGGTTTACACAGTACGCGGTCCTCGAAAATGTTCCGGCCGTTGGAATCACAACGCACTTCTACATTTTGTATCTCGATTAAACTGCTGCGGCAGTTTTTTCTATCATTCGCAAAGGTTCACTTGACAATCAATAGTTGTGTTCATATACTGTAAGTGTATTAATTAGCCGAATTTAATACCCGAAATATGGTCGGGTAGTCTCTACCGATACACCGTAAATGTATCGACAATCGTGGTGAAAACTCTCAAGATCGTTTTCTCCCGATCTTTTTTATTTGGTTTTTTAATCATTTGAGACGAAAGGGAGAAAGAATAAATGGAAAAATTCTTTAAACTCAAAGACAATAATACAACCGTAGGTACAGAAGTATTAGCAGGGATTACAACCTTCTTTACGATGGCCTACATTTTATTTGTAAACCCACAGATCTTATCCGAAGCTGGATTACCGATCAATGGTGTTTACATTGCAACAATCCTCGCAGCAATTACAGGGACCATGGTTATGGGGTTGTTTGCGAACGTGCCTTATGCACAAGCACCAGGTATGGGACTTAACGCGTTCTTCACCTACACTGTTGTTATCATTGGGGGGTTTACACCTTATGAAGCATTAGCGCTTGTGTTTGTATGTGGTGTCATTAATATCTTGATTACTGTCACTCGCATTCGGAAACATATCATTAAAGCGATTCCAGAAACATTGCAACAAGCAATCGGAGCTGGTATTGGATTGTTTATTGCCTATATTGGTCTATTGAACATCAACTTTGTAAACTTCGGAGCAGGGGTTCCTGCATTATCGAATTTTAGTGACCCAAATATCTTGTTGGCATTAATTGGATTGGTCTTGATCCTTGTATTAATGCTTCGCAAAGTAAAGGGAGCGATGCTTATTGGAATTGTACTTACAACATTAATTGGTATCCCAATGGGCGTTGTTAATCTTGGCGGTGCAGCACAAACTGTGAGTTTTGGAGAAATCTTTACAGAGTTTGGAAGCATCTTTGGTAAAGCGTTGGGAAATGAAGGGATTGTCAGCCTCTTTACAAACCATAGTTTAATGACAGTATTCCCGATTGTATTTGCATTTAGCTTAACGGATACTTTTGATACAATTGGTACTTTCATTGGTACGGGTCGCCGTTCAGGCATCTTTACTGCTGAAGATGAACGTGCGCTTGAAGAGGGGAAAGGTTTTTCTTCAAAAATGGATAAAGCGATGTTTGCAGATGCCATCGCAACATCAGTTGGAGCTATCTTTGGTACCTCAAATACGACAACTTTTGTCGAAAGTTCAGCTGGAATTGAAGCAGGTGGACGTACCGGGTTTACATCGGTCGTTACTGCAATCTGTTTTGGTCTCAGTATTTTCCTTGCACCTGTCGTTTCATTAATACCTGCAGCGGCGACTGCGCCTGCATTGATTGTTGTTGGGATCCTCATGAGTGCTTCCTTTGGTGATGTTCAATGGAGTGACTTTGAAACTGCAGTACCTGCATTCTTTACAGTTGTTATGACAGTACTTACATACAGTATTTCAAACGGTTTAGCCTTTGGATTTATGGCTTATATCATTGTTGAAGTAGCGAAAGGTCGTGCACGTAAAGTCCATCCAATTGTCTACATTTCAACCGCATTATTTATGATGAACTTTATCCTTGAGGCATTAAAATAAAATCCTATTACTTTTGTTGCTAACATGTCTTAATTCCTTATAAAAACATAAACCTCTAATGGTGCCACATTAGAGGTTTTTTCTTGCCGATGTGACCACAAAAAAAGTATCCGTAGATACTCTTTTATACGACGACTATTTTCTGAAATGTGGCGTCATAAATGCACCTTTGAACATCAAGACACGCTCTCGGGGAACACGTGCGATCGCATGTGCCGAAGATTCAGCCTTCACGAAGAGAATATTCGCACAGTCCCCAATTTTGGGCCAAACTCTATCGCCAGAAGGCGTGAGCGGGGTTATTCCCTTGGTCACAAGTCCTAGTGATTGTGATAGTGATATTTCATCAGTCAAATTGAAACGTTCAGCTGCACGACTTGCACGTTGGAGGAGATCACCCGTCCCAAAAGGGCTCCAATGATCGTTGATATTATCATTAATGACATGAACGCGGACGCCAGCCTTTTGAAGTGTTGGAATATGTGGTACAGACGTATCAATCGGAACCGTAGTGTTAATTGCGATGTCGAATGTAGCGAGACGTTGGGCAATCTTTGCAACCATGTCTAAAGAAACATCCCCTAACGCATAAGCATGACTAATTTGGACACGACCTTCTAATCCATACTTTTCAGTATAATCAACAATTCTCTCAATCTCGAAGATACCGAGAGTACCGTGGTCATGAAGGTGGATGTCAATCTCTTTGTGATATGTTTGCGCAAGCTCAAACAATACCGTCAAAGATGCGTCAATATCACGATCAATTGTGGCGGGGTCGAGACCACCGATTACATTAACACCGGGTTGTTGCATGGCGTGTGTTAACCATTTGTCATTTTCAGTTGCAAGTGTGCCGTGTTGTGGGAAAGCGACAAGTTCAAAGTCCATGCGATGTGCATTGCTTTCTAACACGTCACGAATGCACTGCAGATTTTTCAGTCCAACGACTGGATCAACATTAACATGTACCCTTAGAAAAGTAGCGCCATAACTACTCACAAGATCAATCAATTCTTGTGCACGTTGTGGTGTATTCACTAAAAACGATTCTAAAAATCCTTCTTCTTCATGAATTCGATCTGCGACAGTTTGCATCGGTACCACAGCTTGCCAAGGACCACCCAGATGGCCTTTATCCAAGTGGATGTGATTGTCGACAAGACTGGGAATTGCGAGATACCCTTGGGCATCAAAAATTTCTGTAGCATTATCTGGCAATGTATCAGAAATAGTAACGATTTTTCCGTGCTCAATACCTAAGACACTAAGTTCTGTGTCAGTTTTATAGCCGAGGGAAGGATACTCAACATATCCCTTTTCCAATAAAACATTTTTAATCCATAACATCGTATCACTCCATTTCTAACTTATATATATCATGTCACTGAATGAAAAGCATTATCCGAAGTAGTAAAAAAAATTCATACTTTTGAATTTTTAATGACAAAATCGTATTTTATGTCGAAAAATGCAACAACCCTATTATTTACCACAACATAGTGCAAATTGAACTGTGCTAAAATTAAAGTACGAGGTGAAAGTATGAAAAAAAATCCATTGTTTTTATTAAGCAATAAACGCCCAGTTGGGGTTTATTCAGCATGTACTGCGAGCGATCTTGTACTTGAAGCTACATTAGAATTCGCAAAAGAACACAACTCATCAGTAGTTATTGAAGCAACAGCGAACCAAGTTAACCAATTTGGTGGTTATACAGGAATGAAACCTGCAGATTATCGTGAATTTGTTTACGGTTTGGCTGATAAAGTAGGTTATGATAAGTCACGTATTATTTTAGGTGGAGACCACTTAGGTCCGCTGACATGGACAGATTTAAACGAAGACGAAGCTATGAAAAATGCAGTCGAACTTGTTTATGATTATGTACGTGCCGGTTTTACAAAAATCCATTTGGATACATCAATGCGTGTCGCTGATGACAGCACAACAGAGATGCTATCAAACGAAACGATTGCACGTCGTTCAGCAATCATGGCTAAAGCATCACTAGAAGCGTATGATGAACTTTTAAAAGAAAACCCAGACGCAATCTTCCCAGCCTTCATTATTGGTAGTGAAGTTCCAATCCCAGGGGGTGCGCAAGAAAAAGAAGAAACATTAGCAGTTACAAGTCCAGAAGACTTTAAAGAAACATACCGTGTCTTTAAAGAAACATTCACAGAATATGGTGTCGAAAAAGTATTTGATGCTGTAATCGGTATTGTTGTTCAACCTGGAGTTGAATTTGGTGACGAAGACCTTTTCCAATACAACCGTGAAAATGCGAAAGTTTTAACCGCAACATTACGTGATGAGTTTGATAACTTTGTATTTGAAGGTCACTCAACCGATTACCAAACACCAGAACATTTACGTGAAATGGTTGAAGATGGAATCGCCATTCTCAAAGTTGGACCGGCATTGACCTTTGCGTTACGCGAAGCATTATTTGCCCTCTCACATATTGAAGATCAAATTACAACAGATCCTTCACGCTTTATTGATGTTCTTGAAGAAACAATGTTAGCAAGTCCTGGAAACTGGCAAAAACATTACCACGGAACGGATGCAGAACTTGCAATCAAACGTAAATATAGCTATTCCGACCGTGCACGTTACTACTTGCCAACACCTGAAGTGCAAGCTGCTATCAGTAAACTTGTTGCTAATTTAGAAGCAACACCAATTCCAATGACATTATTATCACAATATATGCCTTACCAATACCGTCGTATCAAAGATGGTAAAGTATCCAATGATCCATTGTCATTGATTAAAGACTATGTCAAACTTTACTTAGATGACTATCAGTTCGCAACGCATGTTGATGAATTAGAAGCATAATAGATTCTTAAAGTTAAAAAGACTTCCGCAAGGGAGTCTTTTTTATGTGCAAAGTCTGGTTTTGGTTCCGTTTATAAACTTTTCGTTTGAATTATTTGGAAAATAATGATTTACGCTTACATCGCAAAAATATTGGTATTTATTACATATTAATGTTGTTTTGTGACATTTCATACATAAAATCCCTCAAATTGATATTATTTGCGTGCAATCGAAATTAAAAACAAAAGGTTTATATATTAACAAAATATAAACAACGGCAATCGGAAGGGAACGGAAAGCGACATGAAGAAAAATAAAACAGTAGTAACATTTATCATAGCATTAATGATTATGGTGGGAAATATAAGCACAGTCCGTGCAGATGCCTATGAGAAATTCTCAATTAATCCTATTATCCCTGATAATCAAATAAATCAAAATGTTGGCTACTTTGACCTTAAACTCGAACCAAACATGAAACAGACACTTGAACTCGAAGTCATCAATCAAGGGAACGAAACAATGGTTGCGACAGTATTACTCGCAGATGCGACTACAAACAATAATGCATCAAAACAATTTAGTACTATCAAGGAAGCAGATGCCTCACTGACAACACCGCTCACAAGCTTTACGAAAGTTCGCGAAGAATCAGTCGAAGTCGCCCCACACGCAACGGAAATTGTACACATCGATATAGATACAGACGGTGTTGACTTCGATGGTATTCGCTTGGGTGGGATTACAGTTATCGCAGATACAGATTCTGATAAGAAAGAAACAGGAGCGCAAGGCGTAACATTAAATAATCGTGTTGCTTATACATTAGGTGTTCAGACCCGGATGCATGACAGTACTGAAATGAGTAATCTCAATTACATTAAAACAGAGACTGAAGTAATAGATCTCAATGCACGTTTTGTCTCAGTAATCCAAAATGATCAACCAATTTTAATGAACGGTGTTACCTTGAATGGAACAATTCGTGATACAAAAACAGATAAAGTGGTAGCAAGTGTGAATAAGCAAAATGGTTCAATATCACCCAATACCAACTTTAAAGTCGTATACACCAGTGAGCAACAAACAATCGAACCTGGTACGTATGCAATGGACTTAGAAATTAAGCATGAAACTTCTAGTTGGCATTTTAGCGATACGTTGGTGGTGTCAGAAGAAGCATCGGCCAATACAAACCAGAATGTCGTGAACTTTAACCAAAATTCGAATATGCTTACTTGGCTCTTACTAAGTATTATGGGAATCATGCTATTTATCATTATTCTATTAGTATGGAAGCGACGTAAGGATAAAAACAATCATATATAAAAGGAGATATATAATGAGAACATCACTAAAAAAAGTAACTTTATTTGTATTAAGCACAGCATTAGTAGTGTCAGTTATGTTTATGGGTGGTACTACAACTTCGATCAATGCTGAAGAAACAAAAAAATACACAACAACAGTTAATAGTGGTGATGTTCTGACAGAGAATGTAACACAAAGTGATGTGGGAAAAAAAGAACCGAGTGAAACTGAAGAAGCATTGAAAGAGAATTTCGAAGATAAAACAACGGAAATCGAGATATCAGTAGCGGAAACACCTAACGAAGAATCAGTATTAATTGAGGATTTAGAAGTGACTTCAGAAACGCGAGTTCTTAAAGAGAATGAAGTAATTGTGAGCTCGTATGATGAATTTCATGCATATGTTACGAATCGTGGTAATGGAATCTACGATACTTACATCATGAACGATGACTTTCTGATTACTAAAGCGTTAACGGTACCATCAGGATATAGTTTTATTCTTGATGGTAAAGATCCAGTAACAAATGAGAATCACTCTTTAACAGCACCTGCTAACGACGACTTTTTTAATCTTGCGATTAAAGCACGAGATAATAAAGAGACAACGATGCATTTCAAAAATATGACCATAACATCAAATGGTAAATATGGACTAATGTATTCATCCTATGAGAACACGACATTTATCTATGAAAATGTAAACTTTTACGGGACAACACTTGCTCAAAATACAAAAGGAACAAGCATCTTGCATAATGTTTCGGCAACGATGGCATCACGATATGGACAAGAATTGATTCGATCGAAAACGATTATCTTTAGAGGAGAAACACTCATAAGAGGGCTATCAAATAACAATAGTACAACGTTTAATACTGCGGATTCGAATCTAATCTTTGAAGAATATTCTCAAACGACAATTCAGACAGACTATCGTGCAATTTATGCAAATTCAATCGTGATGAAACGAGGTGCGAACCTCGACATTGAAGTGATAGTTAATGAGGGCGCAAGTGCGTTGACAATCGTGAATGTCAAAGCACTTACGATTGAAAATGCATCATTAAATGTCATCATAGATGAGACTACGAGAACATCAGCAATTATTAGCGCGGACGAATTTGCTATGAATCACGCGAATGTGAATATAAAAGGTGGAATATCATGGCAACCCATAGTTGCTAAAAACAGAGTCCAAATTACAAATGAGTCACAAGTAATGATTGACAGTGTGTATGTATCGGGGGGGATCATTGACCAAACAGAATCAACAACTCCATATGATACGGGTATTCTTATCGAAAATTCCACAATTGTTGCGAATGTCGGTACAGCAACAGGTAATATTATTGCAGCTCGAAAAGATATAGTTATTAATGATTCGACACTCGAACTAAATGCAGATAAAATTGATAGAAATGCCATCAATACAGCTTCAAACCTAACGATAAATAGAAGCACAATTCTTGCAGACTCGGATAATCCTCGAATTGGAAGTGTTCTCGTTGGGAAAAAATTTACGGTGAATGACTCAGATATTCTTGTGGATGCGGAAGGAAAAGTACCAACATCATCACGTTATTATATGATTACCGCAAAGGATGTAGAGTTTGTCAATGCTAGAATTGAGCTGTACCTGAATGATATGGAATATGTCGGTATCTTTGATGTTGCGAACAGCATCACGATTGCAGATGAAGGCATGAAACCAAGTTGGTTTGTGGCAGAAGCAAATCATAAAGTGGACCTCATTAATAAAGCAAAAACACCAATTATTGAAATCAACAGTCAACAAATCAACGTATGGAATGAAGTTAATGCAACAGGAACACCCGATTACAAAATTTACAATTCTGATAATCGTATGGGAACCTTAAAATTCAGTATAAATAAAGATGGTTCAATCAAAATATACACAAATACGTTTGAAAACGAGAATGGTCTAATGGACATTAAAGCCGGAACATTTACGGAACATGCAATCTACGCGATAGGACATATCGCATTTAGCAATCAGGCTAACGATGATTTATCGGTCCTCAATATTAAAACAAATCCTAATGCGGAAATTGTTTTGAACTACAATAAAACAGAGCAACTACAGGGAACTGCAGATGCTGATGGCCAATATTTCAGTAAACTTGACCAACCCCTTAGTGTCGATTACCATACAATCACAATTACCGATGGTCGTTTTCAAATAGTCGAAGTATTAGACTACACCATTTATGGAAGTGTCGATCTCGTAAACTATCCAAGTTCAATCCAATTCGGTAGCATTGACATTAAAAATGCTGCAGGTACTCATCATCGCGATGAAGCAATGACACTTCGAGTTGAAGATACGCGCTATGAGCGAACAGGTTGGAAATTGGAAGTCAGAGCAAAACAAGAAATGACAGATACCGCAGGTCGTGGATCGACACTCAATAACAGTCTAATCTTCAAAAACAATTCAAGTCATAACGGCAATGCCATCACAAACAAGCCAATTGTTGTCTATGAAACACCAGATCAATATGATGCCGTGACAGAACTTCAATTTGATCAAGACCTTGGTGTCTTGCTTGAACTCACTGGAGCAAATGGAATTTACGCTAACGCAGGTTATACAGCAGAGTTAGAATGGATCTTAACATTTAACTAGGTACAATCAACTTGTGAAAAATTGTTGTTTCATTACAAATGCAAGTGTATTTGTAACAAAAGCCACAAAAGATATCACAAATATCTATAATTAAACTAGATTTAAATAACAAATATAAACATATAAGGAGAAAATGAAATGAAAAAGAAATTATTGATTCCCGCACTAATTATGGCAATGATGGTCCCGACTGCAGTTTTTGCAGACGGCAATGAAGCAACTAGAGCAACCTCGAATGTTGGTGTAGAATTCGTAGCAGAAACACCTACTGAACCAGTCAAGCCTGTTGATCCAACCGATCCAACGAAGCCATTAGAACCTGGGGATGGTGGTGAAGGAACTGGAAATGTTGGATTCCTTACCATTGACTATGTACCCAATATTTCATTTGGTGAACAGAAACTAAACCGTAAAGTCACAACCATGAACTCAACGACTCAAAAACCATTCGTCCAAGTAACGGATGTTCGTGGAACAGGTCAAGGTTGGAACCTTCAGGCAAGTCTTGGTGAATTTACAAACGGAACACACACGCTTCCCAATGCAAAGCTAACACTTGAAAATGGTGCAGTAAAGACAGGTGATAGCGTCGATAAAAATGCACCCATCACATCAAACAAGATCGAACTTACATCAGGTAAAGATAGTGACTATGTTGATATCATGGGCGCACAAGCAGACCACGGTATGGGTACATGGATTACAACATGGCTTGCACAAGACTCCAAGTCTAATGACAAAGTCACACTAAACCTTGATACGCGCGATGCCCGTGTTGGAACATACAACGCAACGGTAACTTGGAATCTCATCCAAACACCTTAATAACGACAAAGAAAAGCTACAGATCATCAATCTGTAGCTTTCTTATTTTTTAGTATTTTTGAAAGGAGAGTTTCTGAAATACTATGTTTTTAGTTTTTAGGTTTCTCTACACCGTAGTCATACCATTTTAGAAGTGGGTTATAGCCACCAGGGATTGCTTCGTTTGTTTCAGGGTTGATAGCTTTTGAATCACCAGCTAAGATACCTGTTGCAGTTCCACCAATTCCGATAACTAATAAGAGTACGATACATTTTGTAGGAGTCCAGTTACGTTTCTTAAGTAAGAAGTACATTAACATTGTTAAGAGTAATGGTAAGAGTTTTGGTAAGATTCCGTCCATAATTTTTTGAACGTTTGTTACCATGTCACCATCAACTACTGAGATACGAATTTGTGTTCCACCGAAGATAGAAACCATCGCACCAACAATGAATACCCCAAGGATACCAGCTGCTCGTGTAAATTCTTTAGCATTTTCTGTAAAGACATCGATTGCTTGTGCACCAAGACGGTATGACATGTTCATTAACCAGAAACGAAGTGCAAATTGTACCGCGTTAAAGATTAATAAGAACAAGATAGGACCCATAATCTGTCCACCAATTGCCATGTTAGCTGTGATACCAGCTGTAATAGGAACAAGTGTCATCCAGAATAGAGCATCACCAATACCTCCAAGAGGACCCATTGCAGCAACACGTACGGCACGGATTGTTGGGATATCAGCTTTGTTTTGTTCTAAGTTAAGAACAATACCCATAACAAATGTAACTAAGAATGGGTGAGTGTTGAAGAACTCAAGGTTATGCGTCATAGATGCTGAGAGGTCTTCTTTGTTTGTATGGATTTTTTCTAATCCAGGAAGAATACCATAGAGCCATCCAGCTGCTTGCATACGCTCATAGTTAAATGATGCTTGCAAGAAGAGTGAACGCCAAACCATTTTGTTAAGAGTTTTCTTGTCCAGCGGTTGTGCTGGAGTTAAATCTTTGTAGTGTGTTACATTAGATTCCATCTTCTTCACCTCCACCGAATGTTGCATTTTGTGTTAATTTACGTAGTTTTGTATTTTGTTGGAAGTCATAGATAGCAATAGCGCCACCGATCATTGAAAGGATAAGCAATGCTGCTCCTGAAAGTCCAGGAACCATGTTGACGATTGTAGCAAATGCGAAACCAAGGAAGAAGAATCCCCATAGTTCGCCAGATAGCATAATCTTCATCAAGATACCGAAACCAACATATTTCATCATACCACCAGCAACATCAAGACCAGCCATTAACCAGCTAAGGTTATAGGAAGCTTCTGCTAATTGTTTACCGATAACTTGTCCTGATAACATTCCAAGTAAAACGATAAATGCGAAGAGTGATCCTAAGATTGCCATTGAGATAATGTTAACGCGTGTAATTCCTGCTGGGTTTGCTTCTTCAGCCGCTTTATCAGCTAATGCCATCATTGGTGACATTAATGTAAATGTCAATGTAACAGCATATTGTCCAAATAAAGCAAATGGAACAGCTAAACCAACAGCTGCATCAGGTGCCATGTTTGATGAAATCGCAAACACAGTAGCCATGATACCACCGATAATTACGTTAGGTGGTTGTGCTCCACCAACTGGCATACTACCGATTGAAATCAATTGGTAAGTACCACCAACAACCATTCCGGCCTTAATGTCTCCGAGAATAGCACCAACAATTGTACATAATACGATTGGTTGGTAGAGGGATTCTAGGAAACTAAATTGGTCGATCGCTGCGATAAATGTAACGATCATTACGAGAATGATTGGAATAATTCCAAAATCCATAATCTTTTCCTCCTTGAGTATTATTTAAATAATTTTGCGACGTCTTCTGTACCTTCTTGAGGAACGCGTCGAATTTCAAGCTCAACTCCAAGTTCTTGGAGACGTTTGAATGCAGCAACATCTTTGTCATCAACAGCGACAACAGTTGCTACTTGGCGTTTCCCCTCCGCCATGTGCATGTTTCCGATGTTTACCTTTTTAATAGGTACACCGCCCTCAACAAGTGTTAAGACATCTTGAGGTGATTCGCAAATGATGAAAATCATTTGACGATCGGATGCTTTGTGAATTGTGTCAATTGTCTTTTGGAGTGACCAGTAACGTGTTTGTGCGTATCCTGGTGCTGCCATGTCCATGAGACCTTGACGCATTTTGTTGGTTGAAACTTCATCATTAGCAACTAACAGTAAGTTAGCACCAATAACTCCTGACCATTGTGTTGCGACTTGTCCGTGGATGAGACGATTGTCAATTCGAGTTAAAACGATATTTGGCATAATTCATGCTCTCCTTTCATACCCATAAGAGATGTAAGCGCTCTTATAGTGTAATATTACAATAGATAGGTACATTTTTATTTGCATTATTTTACATATCCTTTGCACTTTTGATTAATCGGCAGTAATTATTTAATGAAAAAGCACAATGTTGTATAATAGAGCCATAGAGAGAAGTTTAGGTAGGTGAATTATGTATTTAAAGACAACAAGTCCACAGTTTCTTAAATTTGGTTCGATTGCTGAAGAACCGTCAGAATATGTATCACATCGTAGGATTATTGAAGGAAAGAATCCAGACTATCTAGAAGTTAGTGAAGTGCCAATTCGTATCGAGTTATTAGAAGGTATTGCGATTTTGGTAGTTCAGGAAGAGTTTGGAAGCCGCGAACAATTTGTTATCCACCGTCCAATTATGTTGAAAGAGAACACACCGTATACGGTTATTCCCTTAACGCAAAGTGTCGTTGTGGATTTCTCGTATCAAACACCGATGGCTCAAGAGCTGAAGCGGATCGACTTGCCCAACCAATTGGCATATGAGCCGATTCGGCCAAAGTTTGCTGTTACGGATATTTATTCATATTATTATAGTGTAAAAGGGAAAGACTATCACTTTGATGGCGAATCCCATTATTTCTGGGAATTAACGTATGTGGATACGGGAGAGTTAGGAGTTGAAGTGGATGGAGTTGAGCACATTCTATCCAGCCAACAAATCATGCTTTATTTTCCAGGTCAATTTCATAAACAATATATTCGAGGCGATAAATCGTCATCCTATCTCACAATTATGTTTGATATGAATATTCGTACAAAGGATATGGCGCATCTTAAAGATCGAATCATTGACTGTACTCCAGAGTTGTACCAATTGACTGATAAATTCATTCGTCACTCGACTATTATGGAATCGCATAATGTTCCCTATTCACGCGATCTGATGGTTTCTTATCTCCAAGAATTAGTAATTCTTCTGATTCAACTTGAGAATCAAGATCAAACAAAAGTCACGACCAACAATCCAATTCAAGAAAATTTTGAAAATGAGTTGATGAACGAAATTAGTACCTACATTCATAATAATATTTTCGAACCAATCTCGGTTGAAGATATCTGTGATCAGTTTTCAATTAGTCGCTCAACGTTACAAGGCATTTTTAAGAAGAATCTCAATATGCCACCCAAACAGTATATTAACGAGTTAAAAATGGCGAAAGCCCAGCACATGATTCTAGAAGAACGCTATCCAATTACAGAAATTGCGTTAAAACTTGGATTTAGTTCGATCCATTATTTTTCGCGAAAATTCAAAAAACGCTTTGGTTTAGCACCCAGTGAATTCTCACAATCTATATATAAAGAATCCATCGAATCAATTACAGAAGAAAATAAATCAGAGCAGAAAAAAAGCTGAAGTCGTGAAGACTCCAGCCTTTTTATTAACGATCTAAAATATTAGTAATGCTATACATTGCAATTTCAACGACAGTATTATCACTGAGACGTACTTTTGCAAAGATTTTTTCATCATCGGTACTTACAAGTTTCCCGACAAATCCTCCAGCGAATACAATTTCTACTCCTGGTTTTAATTCATTAAGAATATCAGGCATACGGCTGTGTTGCTGCTTAATCTTACGCGCAGTTGTAATATAGTAAATGATTGCGAATGAAACTAAGAGCACTCCAACTGTTAAGCTTGAATATAAAACTACTGACATTGGTGTCATAGTTAGCCTCCCTAGATACCATCTCCATCAAAATCATCTTCTGATGTTTCTAAAACTAATTCAAAGAAATCAACTTGTGATGCTCCAGTTTCAACTAATGAACGTGAGAACGTTTGAACTTCAACATCTCCCATACGCATTAGACTTGCTTCTAATAACATCGCTAAGTTTGTTCCTGTTAAGACTTCAATGTTACTGAATGAAGCAGATAACATTGCGGATTCTTTAAAGGGTGTACCCCCTTTTAAATCTGTGAATACTAAGACCCCTTCGCCCGTATTAACACGTTCGATAGCTGCCTTTAAGTCTTCAGATAAAGTTTCCGGTGTTTTATCTTGGTTGAATGTTACAACCTCATATTGTTCTTGACGTCCAGCGATTAATTCGACTGCTGATGTTAAACCAGATGCAAATTCGCCGTGTCCTGTGACAACGATACCGATCATTATTTTGCGCCTCCATTATGATATGGATAAATGATAACTCCTTGAACAACACGGTTTACAAGTCCTGATGGCCATGGGTTGTCTGGTGATTTATTCAACTTGATTGATTGGTATAGTGAGAAGATTTGAGCATACATCACCATATTTAAACCAACAAGATCCATATTCATAGTTTCATTATATTCGATGACTTCGTAGACATCAACTAAGTCTTTAATTTGTGAATCGTGGCGTGTATCGACAACCATAATTTTGTTGCCCGCACGTTGTCCGCTCATTTCACGAATTAAGTCGATTTGATATTTACGAACATATTCTGCTTCTTTCATGTAGATAACAGTTAAAGTTTTGTCATTAACGATTGATTTTGGTCCATGACGGAAACCAAGTGGTGAGTTATGCATTGTTACTGTTTCACCAGCTGTAAGTTCTAGCATTTTTAATGCACTCTCTTGGGCAAAACCGTTAAGGTCTGCATCTCCAAGATAAACGATACGGTCAAAATCAAAACTATCAACTGTATCTTTAACAATTTGGAAACGATCGGATTCGATATGTTTTCCAACACGAACAACTTCGTTAACTGCATCGGTGTAGCTCTCTAATTTATCAATGTTGAATGATAAGTAAGCTGCAAGGAACATATTTGAGAAGCTGCTGGTCATTGCGAATGATTGGTCATTGGTTTCTTTTGGCAATTTGATTGAGTAGATGTTTTCATCATCACGCAATGCTAATTTACCTTCGTGGTTACATGTAATGACTAAGTGTTTTGCATTTTTATTGACTTCGTTAACAACATCAACTGCAGCAATGGATTCTGGTGAGTTTCCTGAACGTCCAAATGATACAAGTAATGTAGGTCGTGTTGGATGAACATACACTTCAGGAGTCACTACAATGTTTGTAGTTGCAACTGATTTAAAGTTGCGTCCATAAGCTGCTTGAAGGATTGGTGCAAGTGAGTTTCCAACAAATTCACTAGTTCCAGCTCCTGTAAAAATAACATCAAAATCTTCTTGACCCGTAACTTGGTTAATAAACGCTTCAATTTCGGAACGTTTAGAAGTCACAATGTCTAAAGTCTTCAACCATGTTTCTGGTTGTTGTGCAATTTCATTTGCTGTATGGAAACCAGCAAGTGCTTCCCAATGGGCTTTATCTTGTTTAAACATATACAAATCTCCGTTTCTTATATTTTTTATCATCTTCATTATAGGATTGGAATGGGTGTGCCTCAACCAAATTGGTTAAAGATGCAAAAAGCAAACTGAAAAAGACAAATGAATTGGTGCTACACTATAAAATATAAGGTAGAATAGGTATATAGAGACGGAGAATCATCGAATGGCAAAAACAGAAGAAACTATGTTTATTGATTTTTTTAATAAGAATGTATATCTTGTCCCCAAGGATAAAGAGGCACTTGCAAAGGTATTTCAAAGCCGTTTTGCGATTACCTTAGCACTTGCTGTTGTAGTAAATGGACTGTTTTTTGATACGCCGGCATCATTGGTGTTTGGTCTGGCAACACTCATTATCATGGAAATCATTTATCGTAAACGCTTTTTGCAAGGACTCACAATTGTACCAAAAGAACGATTTGTAATGAATGATAATCTAAAACCACAAGCATTAATGATGAATATTGGCTTGTATGCGTTGTTTGGCGTGCTGCTAACATATTATGCATTGACGGGTGTTTCTCAAGATGCATCGAAATGGGGTCTCCTAGCCCTCGGTGTTGGCTCTTTGGGTTTAAGTGGAACCTATTTGCTTACATATTTATCAAGTAAATAATCATGGGAAACCATGATTTTTTTTATATGCAAAATAAGCTATAATAGATGCATTATGTGGAGGATCTATGGAACATATTAAAATAATCGTTACAGATATTGATGGTACACTAATTTCGTCTGATGGAACACTGGATGAGACTACAAAAAAAGCCTTGATTAGGGCTCAACAAAATGGGACACGTGTTGTTTTAGCATCGGGAAGACCGACAAGTGGTATGCTTCCACTTGCGGCCGAACTTGATATTGCGAACTATGGTGGCATGATTGTTTCATACAATGGAAGCAAGGTTCTAAATCCGGCAACTGATGAGGTTCTCTTTCATCAACCATTATCTCATGAAGAAGTACTTTCAATTATTGATCACCTCGAACAATTTGACGTCAGTATGATGTTTGATGATGGAACCTATTTATACACGAATAATGAAAATGGCTATATGGTTCAACATGAAGCAGAAATGTGCTACCTAGAGCTGAAGCCAATTCAAGATTTACGCGATGTGGCAACATTTACGTTAAGTAAGGTGTTGGTAAGTGCGACACCAGAATATCTGCAAGAGCATCACGACGCGCTTGTTGCGCCATTTTTAGGCAAACTCAATTGTGTTTTCTCCGCACCATTTTACCTCGAATATACAGCGCAGGGGATTGATAAAGGGAACGCATTAGCACAAGCATTAGAGCCTCTTGGGTACCATCCAGATACGATGATTGGTTTTGGTGATGGACATAACGATAAGTCGTTCTTATCCTATGTTGGTCATGCTGTCGCAATGGGTAATGCAGTCGATGCAGTTAAAGATATGGCCCATTTTGTAACACGTTCCAACGATGAATCGGGAATTGCTTACGCACTTGAAGCTTTAAAAATAATTTAGAAAAGAGTTCACCATTGGTGAACTCTTTTTATAATATCTTCTGATTTTGTAGAATCTTGCGATGAGCCGTCACGAGAGGATAGGTATCTACGATTTCTTGAAGTGGCACAAAGAACCAATTGTGATCTCCAATGTCTAACGTATCAACAAGATAAGCTTCAATATTCCAATGTAAATGAGAAAACTTATGGACAAGTGTTGTGGTAGGTTCCAAATCTTGGTGACCATCAACCTGTGGTAAACGGAAGAGGCCTTCCATTAAACCATCATCATGCTCATTCGAAATAAGCAATTTTCCATCTTTAACGAGGATAAAGACTGATTTATCATACGCTTTCACAGGCTTACTTTTGGGAATAAATGGGACTTGCCCAACGACTTCACCACGCCAACAAGCACACATTTCCTCAAATGGACACCCTTCGCAGGTTATGTTGCTAGGAGTACATACAAGGGCACCTAACTCCATTAATGCTTGATTAAATTCGTTAGGATCCGCACCATCCTTAATGAGCTCTTCTTTAAGGAACGCATCAAAGACCTTATGGGCTGCACGCGCATTCACGTTCTCGGTATAATTAAGATATCGTGCCATTACACGCTTAACGTTGCCGTCAATCACTATTTCTGGCAAGCTAAAAGCAATTGAAGCAATCGCACTTGAAGTGTAGTCACCAATGCCAGGAATGCTCATTAGGGCCTGTTTATCTGCGGGTAGAACACCATCAAAATGTTCCACAACAAACTGTGCACCTGCATGTAAGTTACGGGCACGACGATAATAACCCAATCCCTCCCACATTTTGAGGATTTCATCAATATCAGCTGCTGCTAAATCTTGAACAGTAGGATACTTGGCAACCCATTTTTCATAGTAAGGGAGCATCGTTGCAATTTGTGTTTGTTGAGCCATGATTTCACTGACCCAAATTTTATAGGGATCACGCTCACGACGAAACGGTAAGTCTCGTTTATTCGCGCGATACCATGTTATTAATCTGTCTGTAAATGTCATGCGTATAGTATAGCCCATATTTTTGACTTTGGGTATTTGAACGCAAAAAAAGAAATGGACGGGAACCCATTTCTTTTAAGAGAGATAGTGCGTAACATCGTAGTGTGTTCTTCATAAGTGGTTAAGAAGGAAATTATGAAGCCATCTACGACGGATGCAGTAACAACTTATCTATTATTTGAAGTTGTTACTAACATAATACCTTTTTGAAAATGAAAAATCAACCAATTACCACCGATAACATTATGTGTAATTTTGGTATTTCGTCATATTGTAAAGATAATGTGAAGAAACCTAACAAAGCGCCAGAAGTTCTTGAAAAGATGGTGAACTCTTGAAAAAACCAGTACTTATTCGATTGCTGGGGGTTAGAATTCAACGACGATTATGATACGATTGTTAAGAAGAGGTAATGATAAATGGCAAAGCGAAGACGTTACAGATTAAATTATAAATTTGCGATTCCGTTTGCATTATCAATCCTGTTGGTTGTGGGCTTAGGTATCTATTTTGTAAGTGGTTTGTTCCCTAAATATCCAAGTCATCTCAAAAACGTGGATTCTGATAATAAGCAAGTTGGAACACATTTAAAAGACTTACAAACAATGGATCAGGGGTATTTTGCATACCATTATCCAAAGACTGGATATAAGTCAGCGGATACATTTGTGGATGATGTACTAACAAACACCCAAACACGCAATCAAGAAACATTCAAAGATAGTGACCGTACGGACATCGAGTTTCTTCAGGACTATGCTGTTTCAACATTTAAAGACAAATATCTAAGTGTAACTTTTTATCAACAACTTGATGGAACCTTAACCAATGTCGAAAGCCGCGTTTTTGACATGAAATTGGACAAAGAAGTCAGTCCGATAGATTTACTTGTCGATAAAGGTGATCGCAAAGTTATGAGTGATTATCGAAAAATTCTGGAACCAGTGATGCCTCGTAATCAAGTTATCGCATCATCAACGTTAGATGGGAAAACAAATTGGCTCCTCAATGATCAGAAAATGTGTCTGTTTTCAGATGATCGAAAAGTTGAGTACGACTTGAAAGAGTCAGCCCATTTCTTTAATGAACCACCGTTTGAAACTGATAAGACAGCAGCCGATGTTCCATCTGCATACCTTGATCAAGGTATCGATGGTAATGAGAAATTAATCGCATTTACGTATGATGATGGGCCTCATGGTGAGAATACTTCGGCGCTGATTGATTTGTTTGCTAGTTATAATGGTAAAGCGACGTTCTTTACTGTTGGGAGTCGTGTGGGAAGCTATCCAGACATTGTGAAACAAATTCTAGATTCTGGAAATCAAATTGCAAGTCATACATTTTCACATCCAAACTTAAATAAAGCGACGCCGGAGCAAATCCAACAAGAAATTGCGAGTGCGGAGCAGGCTATCCGAGATGCTTCAGGGTATGATGGCCAAATTATGGTACGCCCACCATACGGAAACGCAAACGAGTATGTTCGTGAAAATTCAAATGTTACATTTATTAACTGGTCGGTTGATTCAAATGACTGGCGTTACAAAGATGGAAAATCAGTCTGTGATACAGTGGTAGAATATGCACATGATGGTGGTATTGTTCTTATGCACGATTTGTATTCAAGTACTGTTGAAGGGTCTAAATGTGCGCTTGAAAAATTGTCGGCTGAAGGGTATAAATTCGTTACGGTCGAAGAATTACTCGAATCACGTAACATTCCAATTGAACCAAAGAAAATTTACTATAACGCATAAAAAAGGCACTTGACGTTCGTCGAGTGCCTTTTAATTTACTAGAATGTTGCTTCTTGTGAGTTGTTTGGGTAACCATAGTTGTTCATGTGGTCATCGCCAGGACTTACTAAGAAGAAGATAAACACGAATTGTCCAATAACTGGAATCATATTTACGAGTAGGTACCATGCAGATTTATTGGTGTCATGTAGACGACGAACTTGCATCGAGATTGTCCCAATGAAAATGATTGCTTGAATCACGATGATAGCTGCGCCCAAGAGTGTAGGTAATTTAACAATTAATCCAATTAAACCAACAGCGACTCCAAAAAGTGCTGCAAAGAGATAAATGTATAAGATTGTAAACCAGAATTCACGACGTGATGTGCGACCATCCATGATTGCCATGTTAGCTACAAATTTCTTTAAATAGTTCATAAGTTTTCCCCCTTTATTGTCCTATTCTATAATATCTGCGATCAGAAAAACAGTAATATGTATACAAT
>NZ_WTSY02000017.1 GCF_009828775.2 Erysipelothrix aquatica
AGATATATGAACAAGTTATTGCATTCCAAATAATATATTCAGAATCATAATCTGCATCTTTTTTTAAATTCGAAAGAAAAAAATTATAATCAGAAAGGCCGATATCTGCCATCACATCACACATTAGCTTTACTGAAATTGATACATATGAAGGAAGAGTTTTATGCCTCTCAACTTCTGACTGTAATATGTTGTTAAGAGAAATTTTTTCTTTTGTAAAATTGCCTGTTCTTGCAAACGCTTTAAGTGCAAAAGTATTAATAATATCCGGCCTTACAATCTCAATAATCTTTTGGGATAGTTCATTTAAACCTAAATTTGTAGGTATAGCAAATTTATCTGCCAAAAATAAACTGTGTGCTGAAATTTCTTCTCTAGTAATATCATGCCAAACTGGTAAAATCACTTTTTTATTTCCAATTTCTTTATTTGTAAGACTACGAAGTTCGTAATCAGTCCATCCCTTTTCGAAAAAACTTGGACTAAGTACAATTACACCAAATTTTGAATTAATCAATCCTTTGTCAATAGATTTTGAAAGACTATCGCCTAATTTCAACTCGAATTCATCATACCAAACACTAACACCAAAATTTCTCAATGTATTAGCTAGAGGTTTTACTATTTTATCTTTGTCTTCTGACGCATGTGATATAAAAACATCCCACATAGTATTATTCTCCTTTCAGAATCAATCAAAATTCTCGCTATTCTACTACTTGTAGCAACACCACATTTTCTATATGCACCGTCTGCGGAAACATATCCACGGGTTGCACCTCTTCTATCTTATACCCCGCATTCGTATAACTCACAAGGTCACGTGCGAGTGTCGTAGGATTGCAGCTTACATATACAATTCGCTCTGGATTTGATTTTATGGATGCTTGAATGAACTGGTCGTCCAAGCCTTTTCGTGGTGGATCAACAACTAACACATCAATGTTTAAGCCATCACCAACCCACTCTTGCATGACATCTTCTGCTTTTCCAACTTCAAAATCAACATTATCAATGCCATTTTCCATCGCATTAAACTTAGCCATTACAATGGCATCGGGAACGATTTCTACGGCATAAACATGCTTTGCGTGGTCCGCAAGATTGAGCGAGATTGATCCAATTCCGCAATAAGCATCAATCACATGATCTTTATTGGTTACATTCGCAAGTTCAATTGCAGTTTGGTAAAGGACTTCCGTTTGTTTTGAATTGACCTGATAAAAAGACTGTGATGAAATACTAAAAGTTTTCCCCATCAATTTATCGGTATAAAAATCATTACCATAAAGAACATTATTTTCTCGCCCCATAATCGTGTTCGTCTTTTGATCGTTTATGTTTTGGACAACGCTTACGACATTATCAATATTTTCCACAATATCTTGAACTATTACTTCCCCTTGTGGAAACTCACGACCATTCGTTACCAAGATAATCATCATATCGTTCGTTATTTGTCCACGTCGGACAATAACATGACGGATGAGACCTGTGTGTGCTTCTTCATCGTAAGCGACACTCTTATGCTTACGGAGAATATCCCGCACGGTAACGATTGCCTCGTCAATTTTTGGATCTTGGATGTGGAAATTTTCAATTGGAATCAAATCGTGAGATCCTCGTTTGAAGAATCCTGTTTCGAGTATTCCATTAATTTCACGAACCGGTATTTGCGCTTTATTGCGATATCCCCAAGGATTCTCCATCCCCAGTGTTGGTTTTACTTCGAGATGTGAAATATCAACCATCTTCGACAACGTGTCATGAACAAGTTTGCGTTTAAATTCAAGTTGATATTCGTAAGACATATGCTGCAGGGGCATTGTACCGATTCGAGTCCCTACTTTATCAGTGATCTCGACACGATGCTTCGACGTTTCATAGAAATTAATAACACGACCATATGCAAATTTCTTGAGTACTTTCGTCACACTCATCTTTATTTTTTCACCAGGTAACGTATTTTCAATGAATATAGGGAACCCTTCTATTTTCGCAACACCGAAACCTTCATGAGTGATGTCGATAATTTCTACATCATATGTATCGTTCTTTTTTAATTTAATCATAAATTTTACCTTCTATTCTCAAGAGAATCGAGTGCCCGCTTTATGGCACCCGCAACAGTCGCACGGTTATAGCGTGGTTGACCAAAATGGTGCGTCATTAAGGTCAATTGGTGTTTAAATGCAAGATCAAATTCGTTGCGATCAAAGTAGCCTTTGGTTTCAAGCATGGCATCCAAACTACTTCCATAAATGAACGTAAATTCACGTTGCCCTTGGTGATACCAAAAATCAACACCATCCGGCAATTTGTACGCCTTGATCCAATCCCAAACGATTGTGCTATCGTCAATGTTGGGATTATCGATATGACAAAACTTACACAGTAAGACAAAATTTTCGGGACTATCCGAACCACCTAACGCATGGGCAAGAATATGACAACGATCCAGTCGTCGCTTTACACCACAGCGCCAGCAATGGGTTGTGGCTTGTTTCAAGCTTACATTTGTATCTGAAAAATCTATCTGTGCTTCCCAGTAATCTACGATTTGTTGCTTCGTTGTTTTAATACGTTTTGTCATAATGTGCCTCACTGTTTTCATTATATCAAATAATGAACCCAATCGTTCATTCATTAAACTTTGTGGAAAAATGAGCGAGCGAAAGCGAAAAGATTAATGTATATGCTTTGAGGCAGCCCCCTTTTCAACGTATAATGAAACTAGAAAAGGAGTTGTGATTAAATATGGAAATTACTCGTAAAGGCGTCCCAACAACAATTGAAGGGGTCCAGCCAAAAGTTGGTGATACTGCTCCCGCATTCGCACTAACAAACCTCAATGGTCAAACAGTTACTGTCGAGGCTCTAAAAGGTAAGAAAACAATTGTTTCGGTTTTCCCAGATATCAATACGCGTGTCTGCGATTTACAAACGCGTCGTTTCTTCCAAATTGCGAAAGATCTACCAAACGTAAATATCGTGAATATTTCAAACAATACAATTGATCAACTCGGTGGTTGGTGTGCAACTGAAGGAATCGAAGCTGAAATGCTCAGTGATGCAAATCTTGAATTTGCGAAAGCATACGGACTCTTCATGCCTGAATTTAATGTCTTAGCACGATCAATTTTCGTCTTTGACGAAACAGGAACCATTACATATGTCGAAATTGTTCCAGATATGGCAACTGAGCCAAATTACGATGCTGCAATTGCTGCATTAAACTAGAAGTATTTCTAAATATTAAGAAGGCGTGAACGTAAGTGGTTCACGCTTTTTTATAATGAACTCATATTTACTCTGTAATTGTTTTTACTTGAATCTGCTGTCTCAGGTCACTCAGTTCTTTGCGAACCTTCTGAAGGTCACGTTCAATTTTAACTAAGTAACTAATAACGGTAACGATAATGCCAAAGACTGCTCCAAAAATCACTGCATCCATATCAAGTCCTCCTTATCCTATTATATGAAAGCAAAACTGTAGATGATGAGATCCGGTTTAACTTGTCCATATTCAGGATCAAAACGTCATTGAAATGGTCTATTTCGTACTATGCACCAAAAAGGACGATAGTTCGTCCTCTTACTGTACATAGATTTTTCTAAAATAGGTGGCCTTGATGTATTTCCCATCGTCAAAATGAATTGCGGTATACATGTCCCCACTTTCCATAAGTTTGCGTTCAAAACTAAACACATCCATCTTACTTTGCGCTAAATGTGACGTATCAACCGAACCGACATAGTCAACTTGTACACACGGTGAAACTTCAAATTTTTCAAATTGTTGAAATTGGGATTTAAAAGCTGTTGCCATCGTTGTTTCTACATAAAAAACGTAGTCCATATATACTGTGTCATTTTCTGCAGTAACGTTACCACATGATTTGACCCACAACGGACCATCGACCACTACCTTCAATGCTTTCAAGCGACTTAGAAAACGGTAAATAACACCCTGAAGATCGTTCACATCTAAACCTAAATGTGTTTCTTTGATGCCACTTTTAAGGCTAAGACGCGCAGGGTAATGGAGCGGCAGTTTCTGTTCAATCATGTTGAAACACTTCCTTTTTGGGAAAGCGGATTAATCGAATTAACGTATAGATCCATAAAATATAGATCTGGATTGAACCAAACATTGATAACCCAAAACAATGTCCTTCTTGGTACTGCGTCCAATTTATCAAAACCGCAAGGACGCTTAGCAGGGTATATACTGCAACTTGAGCAACTAAAATCGCAAACTCATTTAAGTGATGTAGTCGAGAAACTTCCACGCGACCCCCATTGAAACACCACTTGCGGCAGCAATAACACGCATTACTGAGTTGATACCGTGCTTTCGAACAACATAACGCACAGAATGTCCTAACATTCGGGCAGCAAGCCAATACTGCCCATAAACTAGGGCCGCTCCTAGTGCAATTGAACCTGCAATGACTGCACCGTACAAAGCTGCGCGCTCCCAACTTCCTCCATTCAGATCGTTTGTTTCTAATTCATCCAACATCGTGCAGTGTTGTGGTAAAGCGAGTTCCATTAAATCAAACCTTTCTTGAGACTGACTTCTCAACACTAAATACGCACAACATTTTCATACCCCTAAAAAAAAGACCAGCTTCGCTGACCTTTTTAGACTATTTAACCTTATTATAGTATTCGATAAAGTTATCCATAACCATGTTGATAAACTTTACGGTTCCTTCGTCATTCAAGTTGCCATTCTCATCAAATTTTGTATGTGATGCAGCCAACAGAATGTCATTACCCGGAAGAATACGCATTGGTAAACGATTCAAAATACTATGTAAGCTCAAGAATCCACGTGCTCCTCCAGTCATCCCCATTGATTGCGCCGCAATCAAACCTGGTTTGTTCGCTAAATAAGGAGAACGGCTTGCCCAGTCAATGGCATTTTTTAGAACACCAGAAGTTGAGTTGTTGTATTCTGGTGTAATAAAGAATACAGCATCTGCACTTTTCATTGTTTCCAAAAATTCCGTCACTGCTTCTGGACGTGTGTCAGGAGTATCAAAGTCGCCATTATAATGCGGCAAATTAATATCTACAATCTCGATATCCAATTTATCGCGGTGCGCATTTTGAATATACTTTCCAAGTTTGAGCGATGATGAATCCTTTCGCAAACTTCCTACTAACATTGCTACTTTAATCATATTATGCCTCCTTCAATTCATTTACATTATACCATGCCTATGAATGTTGTCTTTACTTATGCTTTTATGAAAAAGCCAGCTTTCGCTGGCATCTTATGCTTTGACCATATGATAATGTGCGATAAAGGCATCCATAACGCTATCAACAAGCTCAATTGTTTCTTGATCCGTTAAGACTCCCTTATCATTTATTTTTTGGTGTATGCGTGATACCAAAATCTCATGTCCTGGTAACACATGCATTGGAATGCGTTGGAGAATTTCGTGCAAGTGGGTATAAGCCCGTGCACCACCTGTCATTCCCATTGATGTCGTCGCAAGCAAACCCACTTTTTCTGGAAAATGTGGAGAACGGCTCGCCCAATCAATGGCATTTTTAAGCACACCTGAAACGGAGTTATTGTACTCTGGGGTAATCATCATGAATGCATCAGCACTTTCCAATTCGTTGTAAAATGCTTGGATTTTTTCAGGACGTTTGGCGTCGTTGTCGACATCACCATTGTACAAAGGTAAGTCCAAATCAATAATCGTAACATGAAGTGTATCTGCATATCGTTTTTGAATATGATGTGCGAAACTCTTACTGCTATTCTTCTCACTGATTGAACCCACCATAATTTTCAGATTTATCATTTCTAGCCTCCTGTCAATTATTATAACGAATAAATCGATAATTGCATTATTTATGACCCGCATTAAATATATTTAATCGCGTTTGAATTGCTTATTGACACCAATTTCTATAATATTATCGTAGTGGTTTAAGGAGGAGAAATTGCCATGGTTTTAAGTAAGTTTTTTGGCGATCGTGATTTCTTCAAAAAAGCGCTTTGGATTGCAGTTCCTTTGATGCTTCAACAACTCATCAGTACATCTGTTAACCTCTTGGACAATCTTATGATTGGACAACTGGGAGATCACTCATTAGCAGGTGTCGCAACGGTTAACCGTTACTTTATGATTGCAGTTTTTGGAACAAATGGAGTGATTGCTGCCGCGTCAGTATTTATGGCGCAATTCTATGGCGCAGATGATAAGAAACATATGCAACAAACCTTCCGGTTTGTGCTGATCGCCTCCAGTGTTATCATGACAACTTTTGTGGTTATTGCATTACTATTCCCTGAGAATATTATAAGATTTTTTGTTAAGGATGATTTGGTCATCCAAGAAGGTCTTAGCTATATTTATATTGCTGCACTGACTTTTATACCAAATATGATTACATTAGCAATTGCAGGTTCAATGCGTGCTACCGGTGATTCAAGAACACCTTTAGTTGCGAGTGTTATCTCAATGTTTACCAATGCATTCTTCAACTATGGATTTATCTATGGAAACATGGGTTTTCCAGCATTGGGCGTTGCTGGTGGTGCTTTAGGGACACTCATCGCACGAATTGTTGAATTAGCGTTTATCGGTTATTTCTTAGCTACGGGAAGCTACGCATTTAAAACTCGAATTCGCGAATTATTTCAAATTTCTAAAACGCTTGTTAAACGTATTGTTGAAAAAGCGTTACCTCTCGCACTTAACGAAGTATTATGGGCTAGCGGAATGGCACTCTTGCTCAAATTTTACGCAACACGTGGTGCAGACGTTATATCTGGATATTCAATTGCAACCACCGTTTCTGATATGTTCTTTACAATGAACGCAGGAATGTCTGTCGCAACAACGATTCTCGTATCACAGGCACTTGGCGCAAACCGTTTGGATGAAGCACGAGAAAACGGCTATCATCTCATGGGTTTTGGTGTCGTATTGAGTATTGTGTTTGGAACCTTATTGATGTTATCAACATTTGTAATACCCCATATCTATTCTGTGTCTGATAACGCAATGTGGACAGCGCAGTCATTCCTACGAATCCAGGCACCGTTATTTAGCATTTATGTTATGAACACAACCTGTTACTTTATCCTTCGTGCAGGTGGCGATACTCGTTCGACACTCATGCTCGATTCTGGTTACATGTGGACGGTTAACTTAGTCGCTGTTGGTCTCGCAACACACTTTACAAGTCTTGGTATCATTGGTCTTTACCTTGTTGGTCAATCAACAGATATCTTCAAGATGTTCATCGCGTATCGCTTTGTAAGTAAAGAAAAATGGCTCACAAACCTCGCTGCTGAGGAACTTCGTGAGGAAGCACAATTGGAAATGGGACTCTAGTTCCAACATTGACATAGAAAAGTAGTGCATGATGCACTACTTTTTTTATAGACTTATCATCTTGAGTACACTATATAAGATAGGCATAGCAAGAATCAGATACATCGTATTCACTTGAAACCTTAAGATTGCGATAGCACTTACTACAAACACTATGATAAGTGCTAGTGATCCCATACTTTGATATGCGAGTGTTAAGGCAACATAGAACATTAAGCCCAAAGATGCAAATGCAATACCTTTAAGTGCTTGTTTCACCCAGGTGTTTGCTAGAAGACGATGACTTATCGGCATGATAAGAATCATAAGCAAAAATGAAGGTGCAAAAATTCCTAGGGTAGCAAGAATTCCACCAGGTATCCCACCTAGCATCGTTCCGACTGACGTTGCTGTCGTGAAGACCGGTCCGGGTGTTAACTCACCGATTGTGAAGGCTTGAATTATTTGAGGATACGTCAACCATCCCAATTGATGGACAAACGTTGTCTCTAAGTACGATAAAAGCACATAACCACTGCCATATAAAGTTGCACCTATTTTTAAGAACGCAAGCGTTAGCATTCCCAGACTAAACGGTTCCACACTGTATAGTTTTGCTCCTAACTGATTCCATGCAATATAGATGATGGCACCCACAATAATAATTAAAAACTCATCAACATTAAAATATTTTAAAATCAATGCAGCGACAAGTATCGTAAATCCTTTGACATCCATTTCTTGTTTTTTAATCAAATTGAATAGTGCTTTTAAGATTATAATCGCAATCACAGGCGTGAGTGCTACGCCAATGGTTGTCAGTAAATCAAAATCAAACCACGATAGTGACACAGTAATTGCAATGACCATCATCATGGCCGGAAGTAAAAATGATATTCCTGCGACAAAAAGTCCCTTAATGCCATACCGTCGGTATCCAATTGCCATAACCAACTCACTTGAATTAGGTCCTGGTATAAGATTCGTAATCGACATTAGTTCAAGAAATGAATCGGCACTGAGCCAATTCCGTTTTGCCACAACCTCTGTCTCAAGCATGGCCGTATGTGCTGCGGGTCCTCCAAATGCCACGATTCCCAATTTTAAAAACAACAAACTCATCGATTTCACAGACAGTCCTCCAATTTTACACAGTTTACCAACACTATGTTTGCAATCCAATAAGCATGGATTAAGATTGTGTAAATTTAGCAAACCTAAAAAAAAAAACACAGTGCCCTTAATGGACACTGTTTGCACTTATTGAAGGGATATAACTTTTGTAACTTTTGTTTGGGTTGCTTCGAACGTAATGACTGTTCCAGAATTCATAAAAGCAAGACGATCATCAAGAATTAAACTTGCTTGATAGATTGTGTCTTTCCCTTCAACTTTGAATAAATATTGTGTATTGCCGTCAATCATAACTTGACGTACATCCGTCAGTGTACCTGTGATTGTCTCCACATCACTTGGCACTAATCCTGTTTGTGAACCCATCACACTGAGATAAAGCTTCTCAGTTTGTGCTGGTGTATCACCAACAGCCGATTTGGTATAATCTTGATAATTGACATAGGCTAAACCACGAACCACACCAGATTGGTCTTTCAATGACATGACATAGGTTGGGAAGCCCCCTACGTTTTGCAAAGTCGGGGTTGTAGGAACATATCCTTTTTCTTGAATTGATCCGACCGCTGTATCTTGAGCACTTGTGAGTGAGACACCTGGAAGGGATAACTCCATCGCTTCACCTGTTCGACGGTTCATAAACAGCAATCCAGTCGTAGATGATGAATCAAGTTTGATGGGACGAATTCCTGCAAAAATATAGATTTCATCATCAATCGAGACGTAGTTATAGGCTCCTTCATCACTATCAACTGCCATCACACCCTGCTGTTGGAATATGGAATTGAAGTAACCCCCTTTCAACGTATAATGAGATTTCGCTTGGTCCATCAACATATCCGTCGGATACACTGAATCGACCCAATCGGGAATTTCATCAAGACCATAGTTTGTTGTTTCACCGGTAACAGCATCGACGACAATTAGATTATTCATGTCTTTGGCACCCCAAAGACCCACGCGTTTGGTAATCCCTTGGACAACCCAGTAAGGATGTCCGGCATCATCAATTTCAAAGAACCAGTCATCAATATAACTAAACTTATGACGCATCGCGACATGACGGTGTAGGTCATATTGAAGCGGTGCCCCTGGATAATACTTCATCGGTTCATCTAACGTTACAATTTCTGCTTGAGCATTGAGATTCCCTTCACCGGTATTCACAATGACATAGTACGGTACACCTGCACCAAAATTTATGTATTCTTTAAAGATATCAGTATACTGGAATGGTGCAATTCGAACCATTTCGCCCTGATAGTTAATCTGCGAGAACTCTGCTACATCCAGCTCAAATCGCGATGATAGATCCGAAAGTTCTCCGACTTTCTTTTCAGCTGCAAGAATCGCAGATTCCTTATCAACATAAGACATTTCAATTTGATGGTCACTGCTGTATAAATCCGCAAACTCTACTTGTTTAACCGGTCCAATGACATTAGCATAGGATTTCGAGTTAAATATCTTGGATGACATCAAGCCTCCAATGATAAAGACAATTACGAAGCCAATCGCAATCACACTAAATGACGTTGTAAATTTTTTATAATTTTGTCGGTCAAGAAAGAGAATGCCTAAAATGACCAAGACCACAAATGCTAGATAAAGCATCGATGCCACATTTGTATAGTGATAGGTATTTCCATTCCATAGGTCAATTGCGACAAATGCAAGGAGTACAACACTTATCCACTTAATTTTATCTTTTTTATCCATAAACCCTCCAAATAAATCAATTTTACCACGAAACGACCTTTAATGCCGGATTTCATAAAAAAAGCATCACGATCGTGATGCAATTTAAATTTAGATTGTGCATGAACCATCCGTGCACGTTACATCGTCATTATCAGATGTATCCATTGCTTCAACTTTTGGTTCTAAATTTTCAACATAATCCATCGCTTGCATAAATGTATCTACTGGTTGTGCTCCCGATAACGATACTTTGTTGTCGAACACAAAATGTGGCACACCTTTGGCACCAACCATTTGAGCAAACTGCTCTTCTTGACGGACCGAAATTGCAAAATCATCTGAATTGACAGCATTTTCAATAGCGATACGTTCTAACCCAACAGATTCACCCATCGCAATCAGTGTTTCGAGATCAGAAAGATCTTTTCCTTTTTCAAAATGTCCTGACATAGCGACTTCTACAAATTCATTGCCAACACCTTTGAGTTTTGCAAGTTGGAATACTTTGTGCGCAACAAATGTATTAACATCAATTAAACGATCAAAGTCATAGTTTAAGCCTGCAGATTTCGCCATTGAAACAACACGCGCATTATTTTCCTCAGCTTCCGAAACACTAATACCATATTTTGCGGCTAAGTGTTCCGCCATTGATTCACCAGGATTTGGTGCATGTTCTGGATCCAACTCAAAACTCATCATTTCAATTTGGACATCACGACCTGATTTTTGAATTGCTTCTTCTAAATGTTTTTTCCCGATGTAGCAAAATGGGCATCGGAAATCTGACCATACTTGTATTTTCATAGTATTCACCTCGGTGACATTGTACGACTTTTTAATTTTGATTGAAAACCTTATGCTCGTATCTATGATATAATCCCTATAGAAAAGAGGCTTCAACTTATGAATTCAACCATCCAAAAACAATTATCACACCGCTCGATTCGTGCATTCAAAGATACACCTATTTCCCAGGAAATAATTGATACGCTTGTGGAGGTTGCACGTCACACTGCGACGAGCAGTTTTTCGCAATCTGCAACGCTGATTAGTGTAACTGATGCGAAATTAAAAGACGACATTGCACGTGTGTGTAAACAACCGTATGTTGCACAGGCTTCGCATCTATTTATCGTTGTCTTAGACATGTACCGAAATCATGCAATTGCGACAGAAGCAAATACGGATACGGAGGTCTTAGGCAGTACTGATCGTTTCTTAGGGGCAGCTATGGATTGTGGCTTGATGGCCCAAAATATTGTGACTGCTGCTGAAAGTCTTGGTTTGGGTACAGTTTACCTTGGAAGTATCCAAAACGACGCTCAAACAATGATTGATTTATTGAAACTCCCCGAGTATACTTTCCCACTTTTAGGCATTGCGATTGGTGAACCAGATCAAGAACCGCAACTTAAACCAAAGCTTCCTGAAGCCTTCATGCACTTTGAAAACAGCTATACAACATTCGAAAATTACCACGAGGCACTGAAGGATTATGATGCCATAGTCACAACATACTATGACTTACGCGATAGCAATACGCGTGTTGATTCCTTTACCAATCAAATGACTGCACGCATGAATGTTAAAGGTCCGAACCGCATGAAAAACCTCGAAGTTCTCAACAGACAGAAATTGTTGAAATACTAGGAGTTGCATATGATTACACTCATTAAAGATATTCTCATTCCTTTTGGGGCTGTTGCCTTCTTAATTTGGGTACAAGTATTATTGTCGAAAGGTAGTAATCCGAAGATGGGGTATATTCTCCCTGGAATTATTTCCAGCATGAGCATCTTTTGGATTTTATTAGTTTTAACCCTTGTCTTACCTTCCATGTCGGCAGCCGATCGTGCAAACTTTCAATATTTTGATTTAGTTAAATTATTCTTTATTACAAATCTTCCTTCATTAATACTATTGGGAATTCATACCCTTGTCGTGAAAGTGAGAAAACCTTAATATGTTAATTCCAATTCTCAGTGTTATCGTCATGTGTGCAGCAATCTTTCTTCAAAGTAAGTTAGCGAAAGAAGACAATGGCCGGTACAGTTTGATGTTACCCTTGTTATTTTTCATTTCTGCCATAATTGTGACCCTGTTCATGATTTTCATCACCTTTGGTGGCCCTATTGAGGTTATGCTTACGTTTGCATTTTCTGCTTTTTTTATGGCGAACATCCCCACCCTCATCATGCTTCTCACACGATTAATTGTCCGCAAGCATTACAAATTATAAACAACCCCTCATGAATCTTGCGATTCATGAACCGTAAACAAAAAAGGATCCACCGTTCGTGGATCCTTTTCGATATCTGTGACTATAGATGTTTATCCATCCATAGAATCATATCATCTAAGATAGTATCTTTTTCATTCTCGTTTAGAATTTCATGATACAAATTCGGATAAATTTTCTGGGTTTTATCTTCAGACGCAATATTTTGGAATAGATAATCCCCAACAGCTACGGGAACAATTTTATCCGCTTCACCGTGCGCTAAAAACATAGGATATGTATACGTATGAATATTCATACGAACAAAATTAGGTGCTTCAATCAGGAATTCTTTCAAGAAACGCGTTGTTGCTTTTTTTAAGACCATTGGATCATTTTTATACGCTTCCACCACTTCTGGTACTGAACACACATCATCTTCAACCGGATTCGCTATCTTAAGTTTGGGGAACAAGGTTCCAGCCATCTTGAGAATATAATTATTGATGCCTTCTGCTTTCGGCAACGTATTCACTGCAGGTCCCGAAAAGATTTGTCCGCGAAGTGTATCGGGGTGTGTTATACCGTACATGGCAGTGACTAGGCCTCCCATACTATGACCGAGCATGAATATCGGTAAGTCAGGATTCTCTGTACGCGCAATACCAACAATTCGATTCGCATCATTAATAAAATCACGATATGAATCCAAATCACCTTTCGGCCCAAGGGTGCGTCCGTGACCGCGAAGATCATAACGATACACACTGTATCCTGCATTGTTAAGACGGTGTGTAACATAGTCATAACGGCCTGTGTGTTCCGCAAAGCCATGATTAATAACGACCACTGCTTTAGCATTTGCAACAGCGTCTACTTGATACCACAAGCTTACTGTGTTGTCTAATTTTAAATACATATACTAACCTCCTAACGAAGTGCAATGAGTGATTCAAGAATCGTGGCATTGCTACCACTGATAAATACTTCATGTTTGTCATCGTATGCAATCGCATCATGATAATCACCAAAGTACCATGTGCCACCAACTTCTTTTAAGACAATGACGGCTGCCGCTATATCCCAAGGTTTTAGGCGGCGGCTCATGTATGAATTGGTACGTCCTGCTGCAACTGCTATAATCTCAAGCGCTGCAGAACCTAGATAACGTTGAACCATAATGTGTTCATCCAAATCGACTTTAAAAGTTTTGAACATGCGATTATCTGCATTCACAATCGCATCTTTGAGTGCAACATTGGGATCCAACGGCTCAAGCTTTTGCTCATTGAGATAAGCACCTTCACCTGTGATTCCCACATACATTTCATCACCCACAACATCATAGACAATCCCGAATTTGGGTTGTCCTTCTTCATAATAACCAACAGAAATCGCAAAATTGCGTTTTTGAAAGATAAAGTTTGTTGTTCCATCGATCGGGTCAATAATCCACATATCGTGTTTTACTTCGTTATCAATCATTTTCTCTTCGGTAATAAAGCCTTGGTCTGGGTACATTGCTTGAATGGCTGCAACCATAAACTCTTCCGCTTGTTTGTCCACATTGGTGACAAAGTCATGCGCATTTTGTTTGGTATCAATGTTTAAATTCTGTGACATCAAACTTTGAATTAAACGTCCGGTATCACGAACCAACTCTTTCGTAAATTCTAATTTTGTTATTGGAACTTCCATCATAAAAAACTCACCAATCTATCTCGTACATACTGATTGCTTGCTGCAATAATAACTTTAGGGTTTTTATCAATCGTCAGATGATCAATCTCATTTCCAAAATACCAGGTTCCCCCTGCCTCTTTTAGAATAATCAATGCTGCAGCGATATCCCATGTCTTAATTTTAGGGAAGACATAGGCTTGAGCACGACCGGCTCCAACTTCCGCAATTTCAATTGCACCTGAACCGTAAAAACGGTGTGTAATGAATTCTTTCTTTAACTCCGCGGGACTTAATTTAAAGAAGTCTGGACGGTATACGTCCCCGAAAATAACGGAATCCGACAACAATTGATCTTGATTGAGTTGTGGTAACCGTTCCCCATTTAAGAACGATCCGACTCCTGTTATGCCTACAAACATCTCATCTGCCATGACATTATAGACAATCCCAAAAATAGGTTCCCCTTGATGATAATGTGCGACAGAAATCGAGAAATGCTGTTTCTGATAAATGAAATTAGTGGTTCCATCAATAGGGTCAATGATCCACAAATGATCTGATCCGTGCATATCTACTGTTGATTCTTCGGTTAAAAAGTTTTGGCCTTCATACCGTTCCTGAATCTTTGCAACGATAAAAGCTTCTGTTTGTTTATCCACATTGGTGACAAGATCACTTTTTGACGTTTTTTCTTCGACTTTAATGTCTTCTTGCATCATATGGCATATTCGTTTACCTGCCTCATAAACGACATCTATTGCGAATTTTACATTTTCTTGCATAAACGAACCTCCGTAAGTTTATTATACCACCAATCATGTGATATTTTAGGCAATACCATAAATCCACAAAATATCATTTCATAAAAAAAACGAGATACACCATGGCATTGATGCATCTCGTTTCAAATTATGCTTTCAGTTGGGTTGATTCTTCCCAATTCACATCACATTTGAGAATCTGGGTAGGAACCATTTCATTTTTACCTTCAATCTTGTCAATCAAAATCGATGCCGCAACTTTCCCTTCTTCATAAGATGGTTGCACAATCGTTGTGACAGTGGGAGAAGCAAATTTGGTCCATTCCAAATTATCAAATCCGAGCAAGCCAATTTGTTCTGGAATCTTTTCTCTTTGTGCTTTCACCGCCATGAAGACATTTCCTAGTAACCAACAGTTCGCTGCAAAGATTAATGTTTTGCGATTGGGATCAATCATTTCATTGAGTGATGCTTCAATGACTTCAGCACTCATATCGTAATCGACGATATGGGTACGGTGGCGTTGTTCTCGGATTGTCAGTGCGTCGGTAAAGCCGCGACTGCGTTCCATTCGTGTACTGAGGACACTGGGATCAGCTGTAAGAAGGATAAAGTCATTGTAGCCTTTGTCCACCAGTTCAAATGTTGTTTCGAGTACTGCCTCATAATTATTTGTTTTAACCCATGCATTGCTTTCCATATCTGTTTGAGAATCAATAAACACTAACGATTTACCGTTGGCTCTGATTTTGGGAATTAAGGCTTTAAATTGGATGGTTGGTTGCACGATAAAACCATCGACACCCATCGATAACATCCGGTCGATATAATCCGATTCACTTTCAAACGTATAGTTTGAATTCCCCACAATAAGTTGGTAGTTGTGCGTTTTCGCAATTTCATCAATACCTTTGACGATTTGGTTTGCGAAATCATTGGTGATATCTCCAATTAAAACACCAATGAGCTTCATACTTTTCGCATTCAATGATCGGGCTGCGACACTTGGTCGATATTGTTGTTCCTCAATAACCGTAGCAATACGATCTTTGGTTTCAACGCTCATTTTGTCAAACTTGCCGTTTAAATAAAATGAGACGGTTGTTTTGGATGTTTGTGCTAAACGTGCAATATCATTAATGGTAACTTTTGGCTTTTTAGCCATAAATAGGCACCTCCCATAAAACATAAGTTAGCTTAATTATAATGTTTCAAAATGGGAGAAACAAGTTGATGTCTTCTAATGCACGATATTTGTACATTTAGTCACATATTTTTGTGGAATCTTGCCAATTTACGGTACATTGTAAGGTCGTATGTTCACGTCCACGGGTATTATTTTCAATCGATGCAATTAACAAATCGGCAGCGCGACGGCCCTCTTTATATGCTGGTTGTACGATTGTTGTGATGGATGGCGTTGCATATTCTGTCCATTCTGTATTATCAAAACCGATTAACCCAACGTTTTTCGCAAGCGGTAATTCTAAGGCACGTGCGACTAAAAACACTTCTGGAAGAAGCCAGTAGTTTGCTACAAAGAGCAGTGTTTTCTTACGTGTATCAACAGATTTTTTTATTACCGTTTCTAGCTTATCTTGGCTATATTCGGACTCTTCGATAATATGAATTTGATGGTCTACACCAAGTTCTTTGACCGCCTCTGTAAATCCTTCCACCCGCTCGATTCGTGTACTCAAGATTTTAGGATTGGCAGTAATCATGACAAAAGACTCATACCCCATGGTTGCCAGGGTTTTGGTTGTATCGTAGACTGCTTCCTTATGATTCGCTTTGATCACATTGAGATTGAGTGTCTCAACTTGTGAGTCAATAAAAACTAAAAACTTTCCACTTTTGTGGATTTTATCAATCAAATCGCCAAACATGACTGTTGGTTGGACGATGAAACCATCTACACCCATTTCAAGCATTCGCGATACATAATCAACTTCAGTTTCATGGTTATAGTTCGTGTTACCAATCAGAACTTGATAATGATGTTGTTGCACAACATCATCGATTCCCTTAACGATTTTGTTTGCAAAATCGTTGGTAATATCCCCAATTAAAACACCAATAAGTTTCGTACTCTTGGAGTTCAATGACCGTGCAACAGGGTTTGGTGTGTAGTTTGTTTCTTCGATGACTTTTCGAATACGCTCGCGCGTTTCATCACTCATTTTTTCTGTTTTATTATTTAGATAGAATGATACTGTTGTTTTGGAAGTGTTTGCCAATTTCGCAATATCATTAATCGTTAGTCGTACATTTGATTTCATATCCCCACCTACGTTTTCATGCGATAGTGTTTATCTGGAGTGAATACTATCGCTTTTGCATGGAATGGTCTTCCCGCACTATAAAGTATTTTATTGCCCTTAATAATCTCTTGATGACCCATCACAAACGTTAAATCACCAATTTGATACGCTGAAATAACGGTGGCATCCGCAATGGTACCAGCACCTTGTATGATTTCCGATTGTTCAAATGTCTGATCACTTGGATACAGGAACGTTGTAAGAATACAGTGATCTACAAACGCAACACTGCCTATTAGCACATCATGCATGGTAAGTTCGTTGTAGTGATATGACATTTCAGTTCTTTCGATTTGGAGCGGGATATCGCTTTGAATTGCTAAGGAATGGTGATGCTTGGTTGTGATCATACCATCCTGATAGGTACACGTTGGGTCAAGATGCCAACGAATGGTAGCAGTGTGAGTTCCTTTAGCATGTAATTCATCCACAATTTGCCAAATTCCTGAATCGTGTATCTGCAGTTTCCGTGTATGACTGTACCCTTTTGCATCATAGCCACTCTCATAGTAATGAACGTTATCGATATGATTTACATAGGTTTTTTGTGGATTCACAAACTTCGAGTAGGTCCAGGACCCCGTCGGTATCGACGCTTCGTGTCCATCAAGGATGACGCTATTATGAGCAGCCATCGCTTTAAGTTCCATACGCTTGGAATCGTCTTCGCGATATGTATAACGGCCTGAGTCAATAAGAACGGGATCGCCTTTATAAATCATAGATACATGTAAATTATCCGCATGACCGTGTGCACTCCCTAAGGAACCGTTGGTAAACAGTGTAAAGTTAGCATCAGTATCCCAACTGGATCGGGATGTAAACATGCCACTCGCAACACCATCAAAATGCATTGATTGTGGATCAATGGGACTGATGTGCAATCCATCCAACTCCAGATGCTCGTAGAAATACGAATACGTTTCTGTCTCAATATCACCAAACCTCAAGAATCGTCCATCTTGAAGATACAATCCACAATATGTAAACATTCCGGTTAGTGTGCTATTGTCACTGTCTCCAAACATCTCCATTTTATTTTCTGGCGTCCGTTGCATTAATAAAGCATCTGCCATTTTTACAATACCTTCATAGAGCCAGGGTTCTTGATGTCCCTTATAGGCTTTCATGAGGTACATCATGACTTCGACATGGTACATGGTTGATTGTTCCCAATGTAAGCCATCATCGTAAATTTGAATTGCGACTTGGGTTTCAAGTTCAGACAATGCCCATTGAAATAGTGCATCATCTTTACGATTTTTTTGACCTAAAAGGTAGATTATCGTAGCGGTTTGGATACTTCCCCAGTTACTGAGTGTATATTTGGGAATGTAGCGGGTTCGTAGTGATTCTAATTGCAGTGTCATACTTTCTTCAATCGCTTGGTTTTCATCAATAAAACCATAGTATTCAAAGAATTTTTGAGCATCATACCAGTGAACAAGACGCATAGCTGTATCCAATGTACGGGTGCTTGGACGTTCATCAATTTGAGGATGTGCTACTATCCAATCACGGATTAGATCCCATGCTTTGGTGATGAAACGACGATCATCCGTCAATACCGTGGCATTAATGAGTGTTGGCATAAATGTCATGCGATTCAGCATAAACGTCCATTCACCATCGCCATTGGGAGTAGCATCCCAATCGATGCCTTTTAACTGATATGGCGTCGCACAACGTTCCATATCCCATGTTCCCACAAAATAATAAATATCATCTAGGATATCTTCAGCTTGTGTAAGAATTGATTCTCGATGGTGCATCAATAACGAACGATATTGCGTGAGTCGTTTTTCTGTAAGTTTTTCCATAAATCCTCCAGTGATAAAAGGAACTACCGTGGTAGTTCCTTTGTATAATTATCCTAAAATACCAAAGAAGCTAAAGACAACTCCGATGACAACTGTTAAGATAACAAGTTTGTATGTATTCCAACCTTTTTTCTTGATTAAGTAGTACATTAAACCAGTATATAACATTGGAAGTAACGCTGGTGCAACTTTATCTAAAAGGGCTTGAATATTAACGGTTGACTGTTTTCCACCTTCAATAACTTCACCCGCTGCGAATGAAATTTTAACATTCATTTTTACGAATGTCGCTGCAAGACCTGCGATAACAGTAACACCGATAATGTTTGCGGCATTTGAGATAACTTCCATTTTTTCACTGAGTTTATCAATGATTGAAGTACCAACTTTATGACCGTAGTATCCCATGAAATAACGAATTGAGAATAGTACAGCATTAATTGTAATTAAGAACAATACTGGAGCAATTGAAACACCTTCCATTGCAAGGGATGCAAAGATTGTTGAGAAGAGCGGTGCAATCGCAAATTGTGATAAAGAATCACCGATACCAGCAAGTGGCCCCATAAGTGCCATCTTAATACCACGAATTTCTGATTCAGGACGACCTTCATCAGCCATTACTAAGTGTAATGATGTAATAAATGGTAGTAATTGTGGGTTTGTGTTATAGAACTCTGTATTTGCTTTCAATGCTTCTGCAAAGTCAGCGTCATCTTTATGAATTTTACGTAATCCAGGGTACAGCACTAATGCATAACCTAACCCTTGATAGTTACTGTAGTTGAATCCATTTTGTAGATAGTATGAACGCAATGTTGTTTTAAAATAATCTTTTTTTGTTAGTTGTGTATTAGATCCAGTCATCGTTTCCTACCTCCGTATTAGCTGCAGCAACTGATTTGTTTGATGCTTGATTGTATTGTTGTAGTGCGAAAATTGTTGCAAAGAGTGCGATACCAATAACTGGTAATTTGAAGTAAGCAGCAAGAACATATCCCATTAAGACAAATGGTACTAATTCTTTCTTAACCATGACAGATAAGATCATTGCAAATCCAATTGCAGGTAACATTCCACCGGCTACGTTTAATCCTGTTAGTAACCATGCTGGGATGTAGCCAACAAGCGTTGTTAACATTTCCATGCTGTATGCACCTAAGAATCCAAGAAGGAAACCTACTAATGCAAACAACCAAATTGTCATATTTGCATGTAACTTGAATCCACGGAAATCTTGTTTGTCTAATGCACGTGTAGCACCTTCAGGAGCTCCCGCACGTACTGTATAGATTGCAGTTTGTAAGAATTGAATTGCAACAGCAAATGGCATTGACAATGCTAATGCACTTTCTGGTGTAACTGCTGGGTTTGTAATTGCCATTAATGTACCAATAATACCAGGACCAATTGGGTTAGGTGGAACTGTTCCACCAGCACCAACTCCGAATCCCATAAATGCTAACTCAGCGATAGCACCAACTTGTAATGCTGTTTGAATATCTCCTAAGATAACACCAACACCAAATGCGAGGAAAATTGCGCGGTTTGTATATACACCCCAGAGCATCCCTGCATAACATGCTGCTGTCCATAGACCGATTAAGACGGCTTGAATAAATGTTATTTCCATTTTCTTTCTCCTATTTAGATGTGTTTTCTAATGTCTACTTCAACGGATCCATCGTCTCCACGAGGTGTCGTTTTAGTATTAAATTCAATGTTATATTCGTTAACGAGTTTATTTAAATGTGCTTTATCGTCAGCACCTAAGAAAATTGAGCGTGTAATCTTTTCTTTTCCTTCGGTGTTGTGGATATTACCAATGTTGATGGTTTTGATGGGAACGCCACCTTCCACAAGACGTAATGCGTCCTTACAATCTTTAATAATAATAAAGATTGATTGTGCTGGAGCCGCTTTGTGAATTACTTCAATTGTTTTTTCAACAGTAAAGAAACGCATTGCAATTCCGCTTGGAATGACAGCTTTCATCAGTGTTTGTGCCATTGGATCATTGCTTGCTTCATCGTTCGCAACAATAACAGTGTTTACACCGAGTGTTTTAATCCATAATTGACCTTGTCCGTGTACAAGACGTTCATCAATACGTGTCATTACAATATTTGGTTGTGTCATAATATTCTCCTCTTATCTACCAATATGGGTTCCAATCTTTGTATAAGCGCATGAGGGCTTCAAGGTAGAAATAATCTCCCCAGATATTGCCTTCATCAACACCTTTACCGCTATGCCATGAATAAACACCATGGTAAAGCACTGGATTTCCCGGTTCGTGAGTTTCCTCTGTATAGTTATCAATCAATGATCGCATTATCGTTTGAATAGCACCTTCATAAACGGCTTTATCAGCATCGTCTGGTAGGTATTTATTCATCTCATCCATACCACAAATTGCAATTGCAGCTGCACTGGAATCACGAGATTGATCATCACCGTCATTAAAGATGAGGTCCCAGAATGGAACATTATCTTTCGGTAAACGATTGAGGAAGTAGTGGGTCATGCCTTTATACAGTTCGGTAACATCATTTGTTTTTGTATATCGAATGTTTAATGGAATTCCATAAACACCCCATGCTTGACCACGTGCCCATGACGAATCATCATTGTATCCTTGACGGGTTGCACCACGAACAGGTGCTCCGGTTTCAGGATCCATGTAATACGTATGATAAGCACTCGCATCATCGCGAACAACATACTTGATACTTGTTTGGAAATGGCGTTGTGCCATGTCTGCAAACTTTGGATCGTTTGTGACTTCTGTTGCCCAATAGAGCAAGGGAATGTTTAGCAAGCAATCGATAATAAAACGATAATGTTCAGGATTGTTATATTCACCCCAAGCTTGGATGAATTCACCCTTTTCTTGCCAACGTGTAATCAATTTTTCAGCTGCAAGAACCGCTGTTTCTTTTGCGAGCTCATTGCCTGTTAATTTATAGCCGGCAACGCATGATAGTGAATATAAGAAACCCAAATCATGATGTTCAAGTTCGATATTGTTATCAAGACGATGTCTGAATGACACAACATGCTCCAACGCAAGATTTTTATACTTCTCATCTTGAGTGTATTCATAAGCGAGCCAGAGTTGTCCGGTCCAAAATCCTTCAGTCCAATCAGTGTTTTCAATGATCGGATATTTGAGGTCTTTTGTAGCACTCCATGGGAACTTCCCATCGAAGTAAGCAATGTTTTTATCAATCTTTGCGATTGAATCTTCGATTGCTTTTTTCAGCTCTGCCTCTGTCAATTTAGGTGCATTTAGGTATTCGTCGCGTCTTGAAATTGACTCAACATTTACGTGCTTTACTGTGTTAAACATAATTCCTCCAAATTCATATAAACTGGTTTACTGGACACCCACATACTAGACCTGAAATAAACGAAAGTCAATAGATTTTCGAAAAAATGTTAAACGCTTACAAGTGATGAAAATCCATTTTTTCACAAGATAGAAAATTATCAACCTTATATAATGGCGAAATTATTATCGCTTAATTTTGGTTCAGTAAACCGGTTGACAAAACCGGTTTACTGCGATATTATGGGTTCACTGGTACTTAAATACACAGTTTCACTGGACAAAGTTATTAAGGAGATTTCTTATGAATGATATTTTAAACGCAATACAAAATATTGGAATTGTACCGGTTGTTAAGATTCAAAAAACGGAAGATATTCTACCCATGGCACACGCCCTCAATGAAGGCGGCATCAACTGCATGGAAATTACCTTCCGCAGCGAATTTGCAGTTCAAGCAATTCATGAAATTCGCAATGCTTACCCAGATATGATTATTGGTGCAGGAACTGTCACATCCGTTGACTATGCACAACAGGCACTAGAAGCTGGCGCACAATTTCTTGTGACACCTGGATTCAACCCTGAAGTTGTAAAATGGGCTGTTGATCACAACATTCTCATTGTTCCTGGAGTACAAACAGCATCAGAAATTGAAGCTGCAATGGCATTCGGTCTTACAACACTTAAGTTCTTCCCTGCCGAATCAAGTGGCGGTGTAAAAAAGCTCAAAGATTTTAGTGGACCTTACAGTCATATTAAATTTATGCCCTCAGGTGGCATCAACAAATCGAACATGCACAACTATTTGGATCTCCCTAATGTTGCTGCAATTGGCGGTAGCTTTATGCTCCCGAACGATTTAATTGCTGCAGGTGATTGGGACGGAATTGAAGCCCTTTCGAAAGAAGCAATCAAATTCATGCTTGAGTATAAACTTATGCATATCGGCGTCAACAGCGAATCAAAAGAACAAGCACAAACACTTGCTCATGATTTAGCAACATTCTTTAATTTTAAATTTTATGAGACAGCAGTTGGTTCAAAATCTGACGCAGGTTTTGAATTTCTACATGCGCCAAATGAGAACCTAGGATACTTCGGTATTCAAACACGTTATCCCGAACGCGCACTTTACCAACTTGCGAAACAAGGCATTCATGCCAATGAAGCAACAATCGTACGCAATAAAACACAAGCAATTACAAGTGTCGCTCTAAACCGTGACATTGCTGGCTTCAACATTCGTCTTGTAAAATCAGAAATTTAAGCTTAGGAGGATTTATGAAAAAAGTAATTACATTTGGTGAGATTATGCTTCGTTTAGCACCACAAGGCTACTACCGCTTCTCACAAGCGGATGTCTTAGAAGCAACTTATGGCGGTGGTGAAGCAAACGTTGCAGTTTCCCTAGCAAACTTTGGTATGGATGCTTCCTTCGTTACAAAACTTCCAGCGCATGCAATGGGACAAAACGCCGTAAATTCCCTACGCTACTTTGGCGTAGATACATCATCCATCGTTCGCGGTGGTGACCGCATCGGAATCTACTATCTTGAAAAAGGAGCATCACAACGTCCAAGCCAAGTTATCTACGACCGTGCCCATTCCGCAATCGCAGAAGCACAACCCGAAGATTTCAACTGGCCAGAAATTTTAAAAGGACATGATTGGTTTCATTTTACTGGGATTACTCCCGCATTAAACCCTGAAGTTGCAGCAATTACTTTGGAAGCACTTAAAGCGGCAAAAGCTTTAGGCATTACCGTTAGCTGTGACTTAAACTACCGCAAAAAATTATGGACACAACAAGAAGCAAACGACACGATGTCAACGCTTATGGAATATGTTGATGTTTTGATTGCTAACGAAGAAGACGCAGAAAAAGTATTCGGCATCCATGCTGATGCAACGAACGTTGATCAAGGTGAAATTGACCATGAAAACTACATTAGTGTTGCAAAACAACTCACAGAGCGCTTTAACTTCAAGAAGGTAGCAATTACACTTCGTGAATCCATTACAGCAAACGACAACATTTGGTCAACCATGCTTTATGCTGATGGTACTGCATATTTCACACCACGTTATAACATGCATATTGTCGATCGTGTTGGAGGCGGAGACAGCTTCGGTGCTGGTCTCATCTATGCTCTAACACACGATATGAGCAATCAAGATGCAATCAATTTTGCGACAGCAGCAAGCTGCCTCAAACATTCAATTGAAGGCGACTTCAACCGCGTTACCGTTGAAGAAGTCATGACTTTAGTTCAAGGTGACGGATCAGGACGCGTACAACGCTAAAAAGGACAGGACAATTATTATGACAACATTTAAAATGGATAACTTCCGTTTAGACGGAAAAGTAGCACTTGTAACAGGTGCTTCATATGGTATTGGTTTAGCATTAGCTACAGGATTTGCTGAAGCTGGTGCAACAATCGTCTTTAACGACATTAACCAAGACTTAGTAAACAAAGGACTTGCAGAATACGAAGCTATTGGAATCAAAGCACATGGATATGTATGCGACGTTACAAACGAAGAACAAGTTCAAGCAATGATCAAACAAATTGAAGCAGAAGTTGGTTCTGTTGACATTCTTGTAAACAACGCAGGAATCATCAAACGTATTCCTATGGTAGAAATGAGTGTTCAAGACTGGCGTCAAGTTATTGATATCGACTTAACGGGTCCATTTATCATGGCAAAAGCCGTCTTACCAAGCATGATTGAAAAAAACGCTGGTAAAATTATCAACATTTGCTCAATGATGAGTGAATTAGGCCGTGAAACAGTTTCTGCATATGCAGCTGCTAAAGGTGGTCTGAAAATGTTAACACGTAATATTGCTTCCGAATACGGTGAACATAATATCCAATGTAATGGAATTGGCCCTGGTTATATCGAAACACCACAAACTGCACCATTACGCGTTGATGGACATCCATTCAACAGCTTCATTATTTCAAAAACACCAGCAGCACGTTGGGGAACACCTGAAGATTTAATGGGACCTGCAGTATTCTTAGCATCTAATGCTTCAGACTTTGTTAACGGTCATGTATTATACGTTGATGGTGGTATCTTAGCGTATATCGGTAAACAACCCGAATAGTATTCGTCATTAAAATATCTAGGAGGATTCAATGAAAATCGCATTAATTAATGAAAATTCACAAGCATCAAAAAATGAAATTATTTATACTTCTCTCAAACAAGAAGCAGAGAAAAAAGGACATACTGTCGTAAACTATGGTATGTACTCAAACGAACAAGATCACCAACTCACTTATGTACAAAACGGTCTTCTTGCATCAATCCTACTTACTACTAAAGCTGTTGATTTCGTCGTTACAGGATGTGGAACGGGTCAGGGTGCCATGCTTGCAGCCAACTCATTCCCAAACGTCTTATGTGGTCATGTAACATCACCACTTGATGCGTACCTCTTTGGTCAAGTAAACGACGGAAACTGTATTGCAATGCCATTCGCGCAAGGTTTCGGATGGGGTGGCGAAGTAAATCTAAACTACACCTTCGAAAAATTATTCTCAGAGCCTTTTGGAGGTGGATATCCAAAAGACCGTGTTATTCCTGAACAACGCAACAAAAAGATTCTTGATGGCGTTAAGGCTGTGACACACCGTCCTTTAATTACAATTCTTAAAGAAATCGATCAAGACTTCCTTAAATCAGCAATCGACTATCCTGAATTCAAAGAATACTTCTTTGCAGCATCACAAGATCAAGAAATCTCTGATTACCTTAAATCAATTTTAGATTAATGAAAATCGTAAGCGCTCATGTCTAAAAAGAAATTTAGTGGTGAACTCGCACTCTTAATTGCGATTGTTTACAATAGTATTAACTTAAACTTATTAGTACACGGAGGGTTTGGGATTTCCACCCTTTCCTCCGTACCTTATGTCTTATCCGTTGCGTTTCCAATTACATCACTTGGGACTTGGACAATCATAATCCAAAGTCTCACACTGCTTGTGATGATGGTGATTACACGACGCTTTAAGATTGGGTATATTCTCTCCTTCTTTGTTGCAATTCTATTTGGTTATTCTGTTGATCTAACAGCGCCATTAATTGCACTCATCCCTACTTCACTTCCGTTTCGCGTGTTATGCCTGGGAGTGGGGCTTGTGGGAACCGCTATAGGGGCTGCATTCTTCCTACTCTGCAAGCTACCTATCCAACCTTTTGATTTATTTGTACGCGAAGTTGTTGACGCCTCCAAGAAGTCAGTTCACTTCGTTCGTATGCGTTATGATGGTGTATCCTTGACCATTTCCCTAGTGGTCACACTGTTCTTTATCAAACATTTAGATGGAATCGGAATTGGAACCGTCCTTGGGTTCTTATTCACTGGGAAGTTGTCTCAAATCTTTGTAGACTTCCTGACATCACGTTTTGAATTTACGCAATTCACAAAAGTTGGCGCGTTCCTTGAAAAAATATCATAATGAAAAGAGAGCATCGCTCTCTTTTTTTTGTTAACATAAAACCTCCTATCCTTTCAGATAAGAGGTTTCTTTTTCGTTATATTAGTGTTTCATTTGTTTTCTACGATTCAGAATAACTGCTAGTGCTCCTGTTACCACCAGAACCGCACCAATCATTACTAAACCATTATTACCAACTCCAGTTCCAGGAAGGTTTCCTTCTTCCTTAGGACCTGTTTCTGGACCTTCTGGAGTCGTAGGATCGACTGGGTCAACAGGTTCAATCGGATCTATTATCGTTCCCACAAGGAAGTTTCCAAGCTCATTAGCTGTAAATTGAATTGTTTGCTCATTAACTTCAAAGGCAATGATGTCTTTAAAGTCTTGACCACCCAACACTTTTAGCGATTTTGCTTGACCATCAGTAGGCAATACTACAGTGACTGCTTCATTCAATACAACATCAACACCATCACGTCGGAGTGAGATTGCATAGGTTGTGACATCATTGAGCCCTTCATAAGTTCCTGCTTCTTTTGAGACAATGAGCTCTAGCCCTTCTTTAACTTGAGGTGTTGTGAATTTAACACGAACTCCTGTTGCTGCATCTACAATTTCAGTCACTGTTTCCGGAGCGACTTCTACTTCAGTTAAATTGATTGTCTGTGTCACACCATTTTTGTTATGTGTGTTCACTGTGACTGTTGTTGTATCGCCATTAATGACTGCAGTTGCATCACCACTCGCTACATCAAAGTGGCCATTAACTGTAAATGAAACCGCTGCTTGTGCCTGCGTAGGATCTTGAATTCCATATGTAGTACCTTTACGCATCATAATAAGTTTGTTGTTTGCTGTTACATCATTCGATGTTGCAGCTTCAAAGAATACATATCCTTCAACACCTAAACCATCATGTGCTACTGCATGGACGTTATCACTATTTTCAAGAATACGAACCACATCGTTATTTGCACGTGTTTGCATTGCTGCCGCATTAACGTTTGGCAGAATACTATAAGCATATGATGATGTTTCACTACCATCATGGTTATACATTACTGTCGCATACTGCTTTGTAACTTCTTTATCAGCAGTTCCTGTTGTTTTATTACGAACATCAGAGTATTTCCCTGTACGGTTTGTAATATCAAATGATACTGCATTATCATCATAGAATTTATACGTTACATCACGTTTCGAATCATCTGATGCAACACTAATCCATTCAAGTCCTTCGTGAGATCCATTTGATAAGACTCCTTTATTGGAATCAACCTGTAACGTATCACTCACGTCATACATTCTGTTATCGACTGTAGTTTTCATATCACGACCTTCGATATCATGAATGTTTGACCCTAACACAACAATCTCATCATCAAACATAAACCATGATTTGTTTGCTTCTGCATTTTTGTAGGTCACAAAATCTGCCGGTAAGCTATCTCGATCTTTGTAAGATTCCTCATCACCTAACTGCATTCCAGAAACTGCAAGATTATCTAATGTTGCACTTCCTGAAAACTCATTGGTTCCTAGGGGGAAGTAGACATACTTATTCTGTGTTACAGACCCTGATGTAAATTCAGGTTCATGGAGATAGAAATCAGTGCCATAAAGTTCAGGCATTGTTTTACGTTCTGCATTTACAGTTGTGGTTCCTGGAAGTTTATAGTGGTCAACCGTAGCAAAGAAATCAATCCCATAAACATCGGTTTGGTCAACACCGCTTTGATAGAGATAGTATGCTCCATCCCCTTGGAACCATGAACGCAAGTTTTCTCCAGACATGTACTCATATTTGGAGACACGTGTTGAACTACGTGCCAGTGAGAATGCGTAATCATCGCGTAAATGAACAGATTTATCCATCAAGTTAAATGCAAAATGTGAATTTGCATCGATAGGATTCATACCAATAATTGAACCATCTTGCTTAATGTGTTCATAGGCAAAAATGTTACTTACCGATACAAAACTATTTGTATTTACTTTAAACTCAGGAATTGTAATTAAGTATTTAACGTAACTTTGCATCTTAGATTTTGATGCATCATTCATGCCTAATGATAATTGAACAAGCGCCTCAACGACTCCTGCACCATCGGCATAACCCGTACCTGTTCGAGAGACTGCACGCCCCTTAACTATTTCCATCATGTACCCTTCGTACATAACAGGTCCAAAACCACGATAGACCCACTCTTCAACAGTGTTCATCAGTGTATCATCTTGCCATTGTGTATTGTTTAAGACTGTTACCAATTGTGCGATACGACCTAAAAGTACTTTTCCATAGGATCCTGTATATGCAACAGTTGAATGTTGGATAAATGAACCATCTTCATAGAACCCATCTGTAACGCCATGTTGAAGATCATTTGGATCTATAGTATTAAATACAGTCATCATATCTTTAACGGCTTTATCAACACGTTTTACATCACCTGTAATTGCACCTTGGATAATACGGTTAAATGTAATGTCCGTAAGGTTCGCACCGGTATGTTGACGTGCATCAAGATTTACATCTCCAATGAGTGGTGAACCTAATTGTTCATCTCCACGGATATATGCATCCATCATGGTAATTGAATCGGTAATAAATTCAGGTTCAATTTCATCACGAAGAATGAAAAGAATTTTGGTTAAGTTCATCGGTACGCCGATTTCCCAGCTATACCAGTTTCCATAATATCCACTGTCCGTATCTTTTAGATACTTGTCATGAATCCATGACATCGTATCAACTAATTCAGCGTAGACTTCTGGATTTTTATACAATGTATTTCCTTCAGCTTCTGTACCATAAGCTAAAGCAACTGCATACAAGTTTTTATAGGTTGTTTCTAAGTTTGCTGATAACTTCGCAACGACGTGCTCCGTCCCACCAGTGTTGTCTAATTCGACTCCTGGATAAACAGCATTTTGTGATTTATCAAAAGACGGACGGTTAGCTGTCCCTTTTTTGATTATGTCATTAATTTTATTTTTACTCATTGGATCATTATTGATCGTTGCATTTCCTAAGAGATAGATTTCAAAGTTCTCTACGATCTGATCTAAATCGCCAGTAGATTGTTCCTGTGCTTTCACAGGAATCGGTTGTAGTATGGTGACACCTAAAAGAATTGCGATAAACATCGCCATTAATTTTTTGATTTTCATATTTTACCTGTAACCCTTCCTTAGCGTCCACTAAACCGGTTTACTCATACATTATATGATAACGCTTTCACTTTTGCAAGGCTCCAATCGCAATTTTCATATAACTTATCGCAAGAAAGCATAATTTCCGGCTTATTTATTCGAATACGTAAAAAAGACAACCGAAGTTGTCTTTTTTGTACTCTGTTAACGAATAAATTCGCTCATCATTGAATCTTCTTCTTGGACTGCATTTCTTTCTTCACGTTCTTCTTTCAAGCGTGCTGCCAATTCCTTGACGCGCTCTGTAGATTCACGGTAGAGAACTGAACCAGTACCAGCCGGAATTTTCTTACCGATGATAACATTCTCTTTAAGACCCATAAGTGGATCAATTTTTGATTTAATTGCTGCATCTGTAAGAACTTTTGTAGTTTCTTGGAATGAAGCAGCTGATAAGAAGCTTTCTGTTTCAACAGAGGCTTTTGAAATACCGAGAAGGACAGCACGGTAACGGGCTGGGTTTTTACCTTCCATGAGGATTTCTGTATTGATATCTTGCATACGTTCAACGTGCATTTGTACACCAGGAGAGATTCCTGTGTCTTGTCCGTCGATAACGATGATTTTACGCATCATTTGGTTAATCATAACCTCGATATGTTTATCTGAGATTTCAATACCACCACTTTGGTAAACTTTCTTAACTTCTTTAAGGATGTATTGTTGAACTGCAAGACGTCCAGCATATTCCATAAGTTTCTTAGGATCTACAGATCCTTCTGTCAATTTATCTCCAGCTTCAACTTCAGAACCGACTTTCAACCATGAACGAGCAGGTTGGTGTGGCAATGTTAAGTGTTCTACTGTGCGAGTTTCATTGGTTACAGTAATGACATAACCCAAGCCATCTTCGGCTGGATGAATATCTGTAATGTTTCCATGAATTTCTGAGATAACTGCAGGTAACTTCGGTGAACGTGCTTCGAACAATTCTTCAACACGAGGAAGACCTTGAGTGATATCTTCTCCACCTGCAACGGCAACCCCACCAGTATGGAAGGTACGCATTGTAAGTTGAGTTCCTGGTTCCCCAATTGATTGCGCCGCAACGATACCAATTGCTTCTCCAACTTCAACATCTTCACCTGTAGCCATATTACGTCCATAACATTTAACACATGATCCATGTTTTGATTCACATGTAAATACTGAACGAATACGTACTTGCTTAACGCCTGCGTTAACAATGCGTTTTGCAGTTAATTCATCTACAAATTCGTCTTCTTCAATGATTACTTCACGTGTCATTGGATCAACGATTGTTTCTTTAATGTAACGTCCGACAAGACGGTCGTGTAATGACTCAACAACTGAGTTTGATTTACGATCAACAATTTCTTGAACGACATATCCGTTATCTGTGTAGCAATCTTCCTCAACGATTGTAACATCTTGAGCAACATCGACAAGACGACGTGTAAGGTATCCTGACTCAGCAGTTTTAAGCGCTGTATCGGTTAGTCCTTTACGCACACCGTGGGTTGAAACGAAGAATTCACTCACGTTCAATCCTTCACGGAATGATGAATAGATTGGAACCTCAATAATTGATGGTTGGTATCCAGCTTTTGATTTCGATTGAGTTGGTTTACCCATCAGACCACGCATACCAGCAAGCTGCGTAAAGTTAGAAACGTTACCACGAGCTCCTGATGTCGCCATCATGTTGATAGGGTTTTGACGCGGTAAGTTTTCCATTAACTCGGCACCAACACGGTTTTTGATTCCGTCCCACAATGACATGAGTTTTCCTTCCCATTCTTGGGCAGTCAAACGTCCACGTTTGTAGAGAACCATGAGGCGTGCAGCTTTTTCTTTACCTTCTTCAACGTATTTCGCTTTATTCGGCGCAACGTTGATATCGCTAAGTGAAACTGTAATACCGGCAATCGTTGAATATTTGAATCCGAGGTCTTTGATGTTATCTAGGATTTCAGATGTTTTGGTTAATGAGTAACGATCAAAGATTTCTTTGATGATTTTCTCTAAGTCTTTTTTCTTAAAGTCGTTATTTAAAGGCATTGCTGCGATGACTTCACGAACATCTTGACCTGGCTGCACAAAGAATTTATCGGGTGTAGCTTTGAAGTTATCTGCTGTAACTTCATTGAGGTATGGGAAGTCACTTGGGAACATTTCATTAAAGATTAATTTTCCAAGTGTTGTCACTAAGTACAAGTCGTTTTGTTTCGCACTGAATGTCTTCTTCGATAACGATGAGGCACGCACACTAATACGTGTATGGAAGTGAATTACTTCGTTTTCATACGCGAGGTGTGCTTCTGAAGTGTTACGGAATGATTTCCCTTGGTTATCTCCGAAACGACGCCATTTAGCAGCTTCTGTTAAGTCACCACGTGCTTCAAATTTGTCTGCCTTTTCATAGAATTCTTCTGGAGATTGTTCCATGTTGAGGTAGAAGTTTCCAAGAACCATATCTTGTGATGGTGTAACAATAGGTTTACCATCTTTTGGTCCAAGGATATTACGTGATCCAAGCATGAGCAATTCTGCCTCAGCTTGTGCCATTTCTGACAATGGAACGTGAACCGCCATTTGGTCACCATCAAAGTCCGCGTTGAACGCAGGCGTTACAAGAGGGTGAAGACGAATTGCACGACCTTCGATCATTTTTGGCTTAAAGGCTTGAATACCAAGACGGTGAAGTGTAGGGGCACGGTTCAAGAGAACTGGGTGATGTTGAATAACCTCTTCAACAATATCCCAAACACGAGGGTCTTGACGTTCGATGAGTTTTTCAGCTGCTTTCGCGTTGTTGCTGATTCCACGAACTTTCATTTCATTGACGACAAATGGTTTAAAGAGTGTAATTGCCATCTCTTTAGGAATACCACATTCGTACATTTTTAAGTCTGGCCCAACAGCGATAACTGAACGACCCGAGAAGTCAACACGTTTTCCGAGCAAGTTAGCACGGAAACGTCCTTGTTTCCCTTTTAGACTGTGTGATAGTGATTTTAATGCACGTCCACCAGCACCTGTAACAGGTTTTGAACGACGTCCGTTATCAATAAGCGCATCCACAGCTTCTTGAAGCATACGTTTTTCGTTTTGAACGATAACTTGTGGTGTTCCCATTTCTAAGAGACGTTTTAGACGGTTGTTACGTGTAATTACACGACGGTAAAGGTCGTTCGCATCAGATGCTGCAAAACGGCCACCATCAAGTTGTAACATTGGTCGTAAATCTGGTGGAATGACTGGAAGCTCAGTGAGTACCATCCATTCAGGTTGGTTGTTTGAGTTTACAAAAGCTTCAACAGTTTCAAGACGACGAATTAAACGTTTACGTTTATCGCCTTTAGCGGATTCAAGTTGCGCAAGAACATCATTACGTTCTGCTTCTAAATCCATTTCTTCAAGTAATGTTTTTACCGCTTCAGCTCCTGCTTGTGCGACAAAACCATTGTGTCCAAATTCATTGACATAATCGCGGTATTCGCGGTCATCAATAATTTGTTTGTATTGAAGTGTTGAATTCTTTGGATCTGTAACAACCCATTTTACAAAGTAAACAACTTCTTCCAATACTTTTGGTGTGATGTTTAATAATAAACTCATACGTGAAGGAATTCCACGTAGGTACCAAATGTGAGCAACTGGAGCTGCTAAAGTAATATGACCCATACGTTCACGACGTACAGCTGATTTTGTTACTTCAACACCACAGCGATCACAAATTACACCGCGGTAACGTACTTTTTTATATTTTCCACAGTAGCATTCCCAGTCCTTTGTAGGACCGAAAATGCGCTCGCAGAATAAACCGTCACGCTCTGGTTTTTGTGAACGGTAGTTAATTGTTTCAGGTTTCTTAACTTCACCATGTGACCATTCAAGGATGCGTTCTGGTGAAGCCAAGGCCAATTGGATTGAGGCAAACTCTTTATTACTACTCATCAACATCAGCCTCCTTAAGCTTCTATGCTAAAGTTTTCATCTTCAGCATTTGTTTCGTATTCTGAAATTTCATCTGCTGTATCTGCTACAGGTTCTTCTTCAGGTGCAGTTCCGTATTGTGGAGCAATTTTTCCATCTTCAATACGTTCTTCACTTTCAATGATTTCTTCTTGGTTTTCATCTAAGAATTTAACATCAAGCGCCAATGCTTGGAGCTCATGTTTAAGCACTCGGAATGATTCTGGCATTCCTGGTTCAGGAATATCTTCACCATTTTGGATTGCGGCATAGGTCTTCGTACGTCCATTGACGTCATCAGACTTGATTGTAAGGATTTCTTGAAGTGTGTTTGCAGCACCATAAGCATAAAGTGCCCAAACTTCCATTTCTCCAAATCTTTGTCCACCATTTTGTGCCTTACCACCAAGTGGTTGTTGTGTAACAAGTGAGTACGGACCAGTTGCACGTGCATGTAATTTGTCATCGATCATGTGTGATAGTTTCAACATGTACATAACACCGACTGAAATACGTTCATCGTAACGTTCACCAGAACGTCCATCATAAAGTACCATCTTACCGTCAGGTGCGACATTTCCTTCTTCCATGATGCGGAAGAGCTCATCTGTTTCGATACCATCGAAGACACTTGTCGCAAATTTAACGCCTAAGTTCTTCGCTGCAATACCTAAGTGTAACTCAAGAATTTGACCAATATTCATACGGCTCGGAACCCCTAATGGGTTAAGCATGATGTCAACTGGTGTTCCATCTTCCATGAATGGCATATCTTCTTCAGGTAAGATACGGGAGATAACCCCTTTATTACCGTGACGACCCGCCATTTTATCTCCTTCAGAGATTTTACGTTTTTGTACAATATATACTTTAACAGCTTCACTCACTCCAGGTGGCAAGTCATGGCCATCTTCACGACGGAAGATACGAATGTCTTGAACAATTCCTGATCCACCATGTGGAACTTTAAGTGAGTTATCACGAACTTCTCGTGATTTCTCTCCAAAGATAGCAAGTAAGAGTTTTTCTTCTGGTGAAATTTCGCTTTGGCCTTTTGGTGTTACCTTACCGACCAAAATATCGCCTTCTTTTACTTCAGCACCAATCATGACGATTCCACGTGCATCAAGGTGACGACTTGCTACTTCACTAACGTTTGGTATATCGCGTGTAATTTCTTCAGGTCCGAGTTTTGTTTCACGGACTTCAATTGTATATTCTTCAATGTGGATTGATGTATAAACATCTTCTTTAACAAGGCGCTCACTCATGATGATCGCATCCTCGTAGTTATATCCATTCCATGTCATGAAGGCAACAGTAACGTTTTGTCCTAATGCCAACTCTCCATTTTGCATTGAAGGTCCATCCGCAAGAATATCTCCTGCAAATACTTTTTCACCAATCTTAACGAGTGGTTTTTGATTAATTGCAGTTCCTTGGTTTGAACGACGGAATTTTTGCATTGTATATGTGCGAGGTTTTCCTTCAACACTATTCACAATGACTTTATTTGCGTCAACATATGAAACCATACCATCTGTCTTACAGATGACAGCAGATCCAGAGTCTTTCGCAATACGGTGTTCAATACCTGTTCCAACATAAGGTGAATTCGGAATTAAGAGTGGCACCGCTTGACGTTGCATGTTGGCACCCATGAGCGCACGAGACGCATCATCATTTTCAAGGAATGGAATCGCTGCAGTCGCAACAGAAACAATTTGTTTTGGTGAGACGTCAACCAATTCAACAGTCTCACGACGTGCAAGAATGTTTTCTCCTTGGTAACGAACAACAACTTCATCATTTACAAGTTTGCCGTCAACAATTTCGTTCGCTTGCGCAATAACATATTCGAATTCATCATCAGCTGATAAGTAAACAACATCTTCAGATACATCACCATTTTCCGAAACGATTCGGTATGGTGTTTGGATGAATCCATAACGGTCAAGACGACCATATGATGTTAAGTTAGAAATCAAACCAATGTTTGGTCCTTCAGGTGTTTCAATTGGACAGATACGGCCGTAGTGTGATGTATGAACGTCACGAACTTCGAATCCGGCACGATCACGCGTAAGACCACCCGGTCCTAACGCTGAAATACGACGTTTGTTTGTAAGTTCCGCTAATGGGTTTAATTGATCCATAAATTGTGACAATTGGGATGAAGAGAAGAACTCTTTAACCATTGCTGTTAATGGACGAACGTTTGTAAGTGTTTTAGGTGTTAAGTTCGCAGAATCTGAAGAGATTGACATACGCTCTTTAACGACACGTTCCATACGGCTTAACCCGATGCGGAATTGATTTTGGATTAATTCTCCAACGGTACGAATACGACGGTTTCCCAATTGGTCAATGTCATCTTCGTTTCCTAAACCATCTAAGAAGTTTAAGAAGTATGAGAATGTTGAATAGACGTCAGAAGCCACGATTGTTGTTTTATCTAACAATGGATCCATTCCGACAATTTTAACTTGGTCTTGAAGGTCTTCTGATGTCGAAACGTACATTTCTTGCATTGCTGCACCCACTAACCAAAGTGTTAATGGTCCATCACTTAATGATTCAGTAACCAATTTTTCATTTGTTTTATTTAAACGTGGGTGGTTAACATTTGGCACAAATAAATCAACAACAGGTGTTCCTTTTGCTGACATCAATGTCTCTCCAGTTGCCGTTTGTAGACGACCAAATGTAAAGAGACGTTGTCCGTAGTTTAACACTGACCATACGTTATCAGCTGTTACTTGAACAGGTTTTGCTGCAATTCCTGTATAGATTGTGATTTCAAATCCTTTGAGAGTTGCAATATCTTGCTCTGTTAAAACTGTTCCACGATCAAACTCAAAATTTTCTTCGTAGATATCTTTTGCAAGGATACGTCCTACTAAGTTAATGTCTTCAGTAACTTCAAATGTATCTACACCTGGAGCTGAGAAGATATTACGAAGTGGGAACACGTTCATGTATCCACCTTGGCGTAATACATCACGAACTTTATTGACATCATCACGGTGTGTGATGTGTGTTCCTTTTGCAAAAATCACATTTCCCTGAAGATCTACTAAATCTTCTGTTAGATATGTGTCTTTAATACGGTTAAAGATTTCAAGTTTTTTATGAAGTTTGAAACGTCCCGCTTTGTTAAGGTCATAACGACGTGGATCTAAAAACTTCGCGTTCATCAAGTTAATCGCACCATCCGTTGTAGGAATCTCATCTGCACGTTGGTTTTCGTACATTGATCGTAATGAATCCTCGAATGTTACGGTTTTGTCTAATGCTAATGTATTTACAAGTTCAGGATAGTTTCCGAAGTATGCAGTATAAAGTAGTGCATACAATGTCAAGAACTCACGACGTTCACTATCTAACTCTTCCCACTCATCATGAACTGGTAAGTCCAATGTTCGTAAGAATGTCTTGAATGATGAAACATCAAAAGTATCTTCACCTTCTTGTAAGTCTAAACTTAGACCAAATGCTTTGAATAGAATTGTAGAAACGATTGTACGTTTACGGTCAACTTTCATGTTTAAAACACGTCCGTTAGCAGCCTTACGATCGTCACTCATAAATTCTAACCATGTACCACGGCTTGGGATAAGTTCTGACATGAATGTCTCACGGCCAGTCTTATCATCTGTTTCGGACTTAAAGTATGCCCCTGGTGAACGAACAATTTGTGATACGATTACACGTTCTGCACCATTAATGATAAATGTTCCGTTATCTGTCATTAAAGGAAGATCGCCTAAAAAGACTTCTTCTTCTTTTTCGATAACTTCACCTGTTTGTTTGTTAATTATTTCAAGACGCATGACAGCACGTAAAGGCGCGGCATAGTTTGCCTCGCGTGATCGACTCTCTTCTACATCATATTTCGGTTCTCCGAATGAGTAACCAACAAATTTCAGTTTTACATTTTCGTTATAACTTTGAATAGGATAGATTTCATTGAAAACCTCATCGAGACCTTCATTTTTAAACCATTCATACGCTTCCGTTTGAATTTCTACTAAATTTGGCAATTCCAAAGTTCCACTAACTTGTGAGTAGTCACGACGTGTCGCTTTGTTACCAAATTTCTTTACACTATATACTTGGTTTTTTCCCATTTATGCCATCCTTTCCTGTACTTTTACAACAACCAAAAAAACGCGCATAAATCCACTATTATGCAATTTTATATGTTATCACTTCGTGATCCATAAGTCAATCTTTTTTGGCTTGATAGACATAAAAACCTTTGTCTTTTTTTAGTAGTTCGCAATTACCAAATAATTCGACACATTTTGCCTGCGCACTTTTAGCACCATGAGATTTTCTCATAACAAATATGAATGACCCACCGCGAGTAAGTGATTCGTACGCCGAATCGAATAATTCGTATAATTTTTCTTTTCCAACACGAATTGGGGGATTACTTATGACTGCATCAAACGTTCCCGTCAACCCATCTTGAACGATATTTTTTCCTTTTACATCATGCCGTTTGAAATTTAAGTTTGCGAGTTCAACTGCACGTGGGTTAACATCAACCCCTGTGATATTGATATCAAAGTATGATGACAAGATAACGCCAATCACACCAATGCCACTTCCTAAATCCGCAACATTTCCCGTTAATTCTTGATTTGTCACAACTTTCAAAAGGACTTCGGTCCCTCGATCTAGACCATTTTTAGAAAACACACCATCATCTGAATGAACGACATATTCAATGTCTAAAAACCGGAAAGGAACTTCTTTCCGGTTTTGCTTTAGATCTGAATTGTCTGTAAAGTAATGACTCACAGATTATCTTCAATCAGTTTTGAATTATTTAACTTCAACAACTGCGCCAGCTTCCATGAGCTTAGCTTTAAGCTCTTCAGCTTCTGCAGGTTTGATGTTTTCTTTGATTGCTGCTGGTGCGCTGTCAACTAATGCTTTAGCTTCCATCATACCAAGACCTGTGATTTCACGAAGTGCTTTGATGACTCCAACTTTTGAACCGCTGATTTCTTTGATGTAAACTGAAACTTCGCTTGGTCCTTCTGCTTCTTCTTCAGCACCTGCTGCTGCAACTGCTACTGGAGCTGCTGCGCTAACTCCGAACTCTTCTTCGATTGCTTTTACTAATTCGTTTAATTCAAGAATTGTCATTTCCTTTAGGGAAGCGATTAATTCTTCTGATGTTAATTTAGCCATTGTAAATTTTCTCCTTCTAATTAAGCTTCAGTTGTTTCTTCAACAACTGCTTCTGCTGCTACTTCTTCTGTAGCTTCTTCAGCTACTGCTTCAGCAGCTGTTTCTTCAACAACAACTCCTTCAGCTTCTGCACGTTGTTCTGCCACTTGTGACACAGCATATGCAAAGCTTCGGATTGGTGATTGGAACATACCAAGTAACATTGAAATCATGCCATCGTGGTTTGGTAATGCTGAAAGTTCTTTAATTTCTTCAGCGTTAACGATGTTTCCGTCAACTACACCAGCCTTGAGGACTAATTTTTTGTTTTTCTTAGCAAATTGTGCAAGTACACGGCTAGGTGCCACTGCATCAGTACCAAACGCTACAGCGTTAGGTCCTACTAATTCATCTTTTAAGCCTTCAAATTCTGTACCTTCAACTGCTCGTTGGAATAATTTGTTCTTGTAAACTTTGAACTCAATTCCTTCTTCACGAAGTTGGCGACGTAGTGTTGTAATTTGTACAACGTCTAATCCGTGATACTCAACAATAATTGATGATGCTGAATTTTTAACCTTATCTTGAATCTCTGCAACAACTGCTTTCTTATTTTCTAAGACTTCGTTACGCAAATGATTCACCTCCATTCGATCTCGCGGAAATCAAATTATAACCAAATAAATAAACCCACATCAAAGACGTAGGTTTAAAAGTTTTTTATACTTTTACCTCGGCAACATGATTAAGCGCTAGGCCGTTGCTGTCTTTGGCATATTTTGATAACACTAGTATTTTACCAACATTTGAGCGAATGTCAATCTTATCGCGACATTTTTTCCATTTATTTCTAGAAAGTATTACATATTTGTTGATGTGCTGTTTTTTAGAGACTATTATCAGGCATTTTAGGGATACATCGGTGTTTCGACTTATTATGGCGTGTATTATAGAGTGCAAACGTGAGCTGCCATTGATCGCTCAGACTTAGATGATTGTATGTTGTTGCGATTTCATCGAAGCATCGCCAAAACTTTGGACCGAAATCCTCACTCGTTATTATATTTCGGAGGATGAGAGATGCCCATAGCGGATTATCGCGATAGTATTCAGACTGTTTATAGTCTTCCACAACCGTCGATAAATGATGATATGTTTGTTTATTGTAAGTTGCTATCGAAAGTTCTGGGTAAACGGTCACAATTTTGTATTGGTACCCATCTTGTGTAATCGGAATCCCCACAGACCCAGGATTGATAAAGTATTTATTGCCATAGTAATAATTTTGAGCATCATGGGAGTGACCAAATAGACAAATATCAAAGTCATAAACCCTTATGAGATTATCAAACGCCTTTTCAATTGACGGATAGTGTTCAAAGCCATCGCCATGGACTACAAGAACGCGATAGTTACCCAATTTTACTTCTTCAACTTTAGGCAATGCTTTTATGTATTTACGATTTGCTTGGGTTAAATTCGCATACGTCCATGCGATTGGTTCCAGATTAATCGGAACATGATTGAAGTCAAACGTTTCAAAGATGCGCTCTCGATTCCCAGAAATTTGGATTCCTCCATATTTCATTACCAAATCAAGTACTTCGTTATCTTGATAGCCATCTGTAATATAATCGCCGAGAAAAATAATCTGATCAACATTTCGGCTTTGAGCATCACTTATCGCCCACTTTAATCCGTTCAAATTCGAATGAATATCACTAATTACCGCAACTTTCATAGATATTGCCTCGTTTCTGTTGTCTCGATTTTAACACAAACAAAGGAGCTTTCGCTCCTTCCATCAAACACTTATGTTGTTATTCTGCTGTGTTTCTTGCGATTACCGAACTATTGACGAGACAATCGAACAATTCATCGACAAGTAAAAGCTTGTCAGCTTCATCCAGGCTATATAAATCAACACCTAGTTCTTCGTGTGAACTCACGTTGTTAACAACGTGGAATAAATTTCTCTTAATACTCACTGCACAATGCTTTTGATCGATTGCGTCGGGTACCTCTCGAACCAGGGTATCAATCGTTACTTTCAATTCATTTGAAAGACGAATGAGGTTCCTCATATCAGGATTCGAGTTCCCACTTTCCCATTTCGCAACAGCTTGTTGCGAATAGTTTATACGTGAAGCTAATTTATTCTGTGTTAGACGGAGTTCTTTTCTAATTTTTCTTAAATTAAAATGTAACATCTTTCCATCACCGCGTTTCATTATACATGATTTTACGCATTTTAATATGCTTTTTCACAAGTTTATTCATACTTTTCGCAATTTATTTAAAAATTCCAATTTTAGAGTATTTTTTGGTATCATATGGCTAGAGGTAATTGCATGAAAACGATAAATTTTGAAAATAAAGTGATCCATTTTGTTTCTACTGCCCACGTATCAAAAGAATCCGTTGAAGAAGTTAAAATGGTGATTGAAACAACGCAACCCGATGCCGTCTGTATTGAGCTCGATGCGCAACGTGCACATAGTCTACAGCATCGTGATGAACAAAAAGACATCGATATCAAACAAGTCATTAAAAATAAGAAAGTCGGATCGTTTGTAACCAACTTGATTCTATCATCCTATCAGAAGCGCATGGCTGATGACCTTGACACACAAGTTGGTCAAGAAATGCTTCAGGCAATCGAAAGTGCCCAAGTGGTTGGTGCACGAACACATATGATTGACCGTGATGTTCAAGTGACATTTCAGCGCATATGGCGTAATCTGACATTCTGGAAGAAACTTAACTTAATTGCAACGTTAATCACAAGTTTCTTTACAGATGACACTGTTGATGGCGCCGATATTGAAGCCCTAAAACAAAGTGACTTACTTTTTGAAGCTGTACGGGAAATGGATGAGCACCTGCCGGATGTTTCGTTGCGCCTTTTGCACGAACGCAACTACTACATGGCCGAGAAGATTAAAGCCGTTTATGGCGATACATTAGTTGTTGTGATTGGTGCCGCTCATACCGAGGGGATTATTGAAGCTTTGTATGAAACGCATTCGCTAAGCGAGCTCAATGTTGTGCCGCCTAAGAAAAAGAATTCTTGGGTTCAATGGCTTGTTCCTGGAATCTTGATTCTACTTGTGACACTGCTTACTTTTAGAAACCCACAAGTAGGACTACAGCAATTTCTTGTGTGGATGGGTCTAAGTGCCGGACTAGCAACACTGGGGGCGATCATTGCCGGAGCACACCCACTCACTATCCTCACCACGTTGGTCACTGCGCCAATCGGAACGTTAAGCCCCTTTCTTGCAGTTGGAATTTTCGCAGGTCTCATGGAAGCCTATCAACGCCCACCGACCACGAAGGATTTTAACGCTTTGGCAGACGACATCTCAAAGCCGAAACGCTGGTTTCAAAATAAGGTCTTACGTATTTTACTCGTATTGTTACTCACCAACTTGCTCAGTTCAATTGGAACATTTATTGCGGGTGGAAATATCATTAAAACCCTCTTCAACTTTTAGCCTCTTCCAAGAGGCTTTTAATTTATCTCTGTTTAAATATAACGTATAATTACATGTAGGAGGATCACACATGAAAAACTATACATTAACGAATGGCGTTGAAGTACCTGCAATCGGTTTTGGAACCTGGCAAACCCCGGATGGCGACGTTGCTAAAGCATCTGTGCTTAAAGCTCTGGATGTCGGTTACCGTCACATCGATACTGCAACCATTTATGGTAACGAGCAAAGTGTTGGGGATGCAATTGTAGAAAGTGGCATTGATCGCAACGACCTTTTTATCACTACAAAGTTATGGAATGATATGCGTCATTATGACGAGGTTATGACTGCGATTGACGCCTCTTTAGAAAAATTACAGATTGATGTCATTGATTTGTATTTAGTCCATTGGCCCAACCCTGTCGCATATCGTGATGACTGGAAAGGCATTAACAGTGAAACATGGCGTGCTATTGAGGATGCATACGATCAAGGCAAACTTCGTGCGATTGGTGTTTCTAATTTCCACCAACATCATCTTGAAGCATTGTACGAAACAGCTCGGATCAAGCCTATGGTTAATCAAATTTACTTAAACCCTAGTGATATGCAGGCCGAGCTTGTAGCGTATAATACTGACCACGGCATGCTTACAGAAGCATACAGTCCATTGGGAACTGGGAATCTTTTCGAAGTTCCGGAACTCATTGCGATAGCGAAACAGTATAACCGCACCGTTGCACAGGTAACACTCCGTTGGTCCTTACAGCACGGATTCTTGCCGTTGCCCAAATCGGTAACACCTTCACGCATCGAAGAAAACTTCCAAATCCATGATTTTGAACTTTCTAACGAGGATATGGCACGCATTGATGCTTTACATGGCGTTGCGGGAACAGCACCAGACCCCGATACCAAGAATTATTAATCTCACCACGAATCCAAAGTCAACATTAGTCGTTTAGGCTTTATTGATGACTTTGGATTCTCTTTTTATGGCATAACTTGCATGAATTGCAATTCTTGCCGTATACTTTAAAGGCTTAATTTTGTTCAACCGTAACATGTTTCATGTTGAATAATTTAGAAAGGGTGATTTTATGATGTATCCCGAACCCGATCACAACTCTGAATCAATAATAAAAAGTGCACTACTGGTTAATGACAGTGTTGTTATTCTCCAGTTCACAACGACCGCAGGTTTTACCACTGACAATATTTTAGAGAAGCTTATGCTTACAAACAAATCTATGCAATTCAAACCTGTCGATGTTCAAATCGAATATGATCAACATACTGTGTATTTGATCGGCGATTATGATATTAACTATCCAACACATATTTCCCTTGGTGGCGCGACATATCCCGTTATCATGGCTTGGCAGCTCAAAGACGAACTTTATCAATATGATGGACCTTTGGGGGCTTTCTTGTACCCTGACGGAACCGCAGATTTTTACTTATGGGCACCAAGTGCAGAAACGGTTACGCTTGTTCTTTACGATAAAGATAACCCAGAGATTGTCATTGGACGTTTTGAAATGGCTAGAAGAACGCATGGGGTATGGCATAGTCTTCTGAATAGCGAAAATACATCACTCCCCTCAGTTCGTGGGTTCTTTTATCAGTTTGAAATCCTTCGTGATGGACAAACCTATCTCACTTTAGATCCTTATGCTCAATCCATGGCAGCATGGGCGAGCGATACCGATTCTACTATTGGTAAAGGCGCCATTGTAAATGCCAAGCAGTTAGGTCCAAAACTTGATTTTGCGTCCATTCAAGGATATGAAACACGTGAGGATGCCATCATTTATGAGATCCATGTTCGCGACTTTACTTCAGACCCTGATATTTCGGAAACACTTCAAGCCGAGTTCGGAACATTCGCAGCCTTCATTGAGAAGCTTGATTATATTAAAAATCTAGGTGTAACTCACATTCAACTCTTACCTGTTATGAGTTACTACTTCATTGACGAACTTAACCGCGATCGAATTTTAAACTACACATCTGCCAACAACAATTATAATTGGGGTTATGATCCACATAGTTATTTCTCACTAAGCGGAATGTACTCGCAAGACCCTCGCAACCCCGAGCTACGCATCATCGAATTCAAGAATCTTATTCAAGAGATCCACAATCGTGGCATGGGCGTTACCATGGATGTTGTCTACAACCATACAGCCCAAATGCACATCCTCGAGGACATTGAACCCAATTACTATCATTTTATGAATCTGGATGCATCACCTCGAGAGAGTTTCGGTGGTGGTCGTCTTGGAACGACTCACGCAATGAGCCGACGCCTCTTAATCGATTCAATTTGTTATTTTACAGAAGTTTTTAAAATTGATGGATTCCGATTCGATATGATGGGTGACCATGATGCCACCACCATCCAAAATGCCTTTGACGCAGCAAAAGTCATCAACCCGAATGTTTTAATGATTGGTGAAGGTTGGCTTTCCTATGCAGGTGATGAGGGCATCCGTATTGACCATGCCGCGGATCAGCAATGGATGCAATACACCCAAGCAGTTGGATCTTTCTCCGATGAAATGCGAAATGAATTAAAGTCAGGATATGGGAGTGAAGGGCAACCACGTTTCCTCACAGGTGGCGCTCGTAATATTCACACTATTTATGACAATCTTATTGCGAATCCTAGTAATTTTTATGCCGATGATCCAGGGGATGTTGTTAACTACATCGCAGCCCATGATAACCTCACGTTGCACGATGTCCTCGCCCAATCAATACGGAAAGATCCAAAATTCTACGAGAACGAAATCTTGCAACGACAACGACTTGGCAATCTTATGATTCTTACCGCTCAAGGAACCGCATTTCTACATGCTGGTCAAGAGTACGGACGTACGAAACAAATTCTTGATACCGTTTCAGAAATTCCCTATAAATCTACCATGATGCATAACGAAGATGGTACTCCCTTCGAGAATCCTTATTTTGTACATGATTCTTATCAAGCCAGTGACCTCATTAATCGTTTTGAGTGGCGTAAGGTGACAGACTTCGTCAATTACCCTGAGCACGTCAAAACCATGAATTATACAGCTGGACTGGTTGCACTTCGAAAGAGCACACATGCATTTACACACGCGACCAAAGAAGCCATTCATGAAAACGTGCGGCTCATCAGTTCGAACTGCATTGGTCTAAATGACCTCGTTATTGCCTACTCAGCATATGATCCTAAATGTCTTTGTGAGTATCTTGTTGTTGTAAATGCAGACAGTATTGAACGTTATATTGATTTGTCAGGGTATGCTCGAAATCTTTCGAATGGAACCATAATTGCAGACCGTACAAACGTTAACCTCAACGGTTTGGATTTTATTGATGGCGTTTTACTTAAGGGTCAAACCTTGATTCTTGATCCACTCACAGCAACAATTGTTCGTTTTCACGACTAAAAAAAGTAAGTGCCTTTTGGACACTTACTTTTTCCTAAATTCAAATCTCAACCGCACCACCAAGGTGCGGTTGTTTTTGTATAATAAAAGGAGCCCACCCGACTAAAAGGAGCTCCCATATGAAGTATAAGCAATTAAATAAAAAAATAAAAGACCA
>NZ_WTSY02000018.1 GCF_009828775.2 Erysipelothrix aquatica
TAATTGTAGGATTAAAAGCAGTATTGTATGTCTTGTTAGGGTATACATTTTTTGAAGTGTTTGCACTACAAAATGTCGGACTTAATTATATCTCACGAACACTAGGGACAACCATGATGACATTCGCTGTCGTTGGAATCTTAATGCTCACAGTGTATGGTAACTTTGAAATTGGAAAAAAGAAAAGTAAGCCAATTATATTCTCTACTACGGTGGCTGTAATGTTTACAGACTTTGTCTCATACCTACAGCTAATGATTATGAACACCAATCCCAACAACAATCATTCATTCCGGTTGGAACAACTTGATCTCTTACTGATTGTATTGTTAATTCAAATTATTGCGATTATTATCTTTGCATATTTAGGAAACTGGATTTACTTCAAAATTAATGATCCGGTGAATGCGTTAATCATCTATGATGGGAATCACCCTGAAGTGAGTGTACGAAAAATTCAACGCTATATCTCACGCTTTAAACTTCAGTACCGAGTCATTGATACAATTGATGCTTCGCAATGTGATTTAGGAAAATATGTTGATAAAGTAGACTATGTTATTTTTTCAGATCTACCAGAGTCAGTGCGTAAACCATTAGTGGATGTTTGCTATGAGCATGCAATTAACTTTACGTTTGCACCATCAATTACCGATGTAATTCAGTTAAGTGGAGAGCATATTACATTTGATGATAAACCGATGGTGGATGTCAATGTATCTGGTCTAACAATGGAGCAACGTTTCTTCAAACGTGTTCTTGATATTGTTGCCGCACTTGCTGGTATTGTAATCTCGTCGCCAATTTGGATTGTATCTGCAATTGCAATTAAACTTGGTGATGGTGGGAAAATTCTCTTTACGCAAGATCGATACACCATTGATGGTAAAATCTTTAAAGTTTATAAATTTAGAACGATGAAAGAGAATGTGGAGAATTTCTCATCTACAGAGAATGATGATCGTATAACCAAAGTTGGGCGTGTACTTCGAAAAATCCGCATGGACGAATTACCACAACTTATCAACATTCTCAATGGCGACATGAGCCTTGTTGGGCCGCGTCCAGAGATGACAGAGAATGTAGATAAATATGAATCAGAATTACCTGAGTTCCGTTACCGTCTTCGAGTAAAAGCTGGGCTCACAGGTATTGCTCAAATTGAAGGTAAGTATAATACGAGTCCTTATGATAAATTACTCATGGATCTCGTATATATTGAAAACTATAGTGTTTGGTCTGATATTCGACTCATTTTGAGAACGGTCATTGTTCTCTTCAAATCGGATAGTACAGAAGGATTTGAAAGTAACGACTAACTTAAAACATCACTTAAAAAGTGATGTTTTTTTCTGCGTAAATTTATAGAGTCTTCATAAAAATCAATTGAAAAGAAACATTTTCAAATTGTTTCTGTAAATAGTTACATATTGTGTGAAACTATGTTACAATCATACACATTACAAAGGAGAAAGTGTATGCAACAGATTATAAGTAGCTTTACAGAAAACAATAGCTTATTCTATTTTTTTATAATAATGCTAGTGTTTGGGTTCGCCGATTTTATGGGCGTATTTACGAAGGCCAAGGTATCCTCGGTCTTCGTAGTTATGGTTGTTTTCCTGGTTGGATTTATGACGGGAGTATTTCCAACCGATATCGTTGAGCAAGCATTTTTGACTCAATTTGCGTCAATGTCAGCCGCAATTCTAATTTTCCACATGGGAACAATGATTAATTTAAAACAACTACGTGATGAATGGAAAACCGTGGTTACGGCCGTCGCATCTATGCTTGTCGTAATCGTAACATGCTTCGTCCTAATACCTATTATTGGTAGAGAAAATGCAATGGTTGCAATTCCAGTCCTCAATGGCGGAATTATATCAACACAAATCATGAGTAGTAAAGCAGCAGAGTTGGGATTGGTAGTTCCTGCAGCCTTCGCCGCTATCCTCTATGCCGTTAAAAAATTTGCGGGATCGTATCCTGCTTCGTATGTTGGGATGCAAGAGGCGAAAACAGTTTTAGCTGCCTATCGTAACGGGACCTATGAATCGAAACAAACGCAAGATGCTGAGAAGAAACGAAAAGGACTTGCAACCAAGCATACGAAGTACTTTACAGACTTTGTATGTTTGATGATTGCAGTCTGCTTTGCGTGGATTGCTGTTTCTCTTGGGAAACTCATGCCAAGTATTAACTATTCAATTTGGTCATTGTTATTTGGAGCAATCTTAGGTTATTACGATGTCGTGCCAACACGCATTCTTGAAAAAGGTAAAGCATCAGGTGTCTTCTCAATGTTAGTTTATGTCACCATTATTCCTTCGTTAGGTAAAGTAACGTTTACAGATCTTATGGCATTGGGAATGAATATTGTTGTGACTTTAGGTGCAACGATAGCGGTGCTCTATGTTGTGTTTGCCATTTTACCAGGTTGGAAACTCTTAAAGTCCAAACATCTTGCCTTTGGTGTTGCTTTAGCCCAGTATCTTGGGTTTCCGGCAACATACCTGGTCTCACAAGAAATTTCCAAAGCAATTACTGATGATGAAACAGAACAACAAATCGTCTTTGACCACATCATGCCACGTTATGTGGTTGCGGGAATGACTACTGTAACGACACTTTCGATTGTGGTTGCGGGAATCTTTGTCGCATTCTTATAGGAGGAAATAACATGATTAACTTTGATCCATATATGCATCGTTATCCATCCCGTCGTAATTTAGTTTATGGTCGGAAGGGAATGGTAGGAACGGCAAGTCCGTTAGCGTCACAAATTGGCTTAGAAATTCTTAAACTGGGAGGGAATGCAATTGATGCAGCGATTGCGACTGCAGCGGCATTAACTGTAGTTGAGCCGAGTGGGAATGGTTTAGGGGGCGATTGCTTCGCAATTGTTTGGCATGAGGGTCAAATGTACGGGCTGAATGCGAGTGGTGCAGCTCCAGGGCTGATGACGAAAGATGCCATCACTGCAAAAGGAGATAAAGCAATTACATTGTTTGGCTTAGATCCGGTGACGGTTCCGGGTATTCCTAGTGGTTGGGTGGCCTTATCTCAGAAATTCGGGAAACTCCCGCTCGAGACGGTTTTAGAGCCCGCAGCGCGCCTTGCAGAAGAAGGCTTCCCTGTCGCACCTAATGTCGCACGCTTATGGGAAAGATATTATAAAATCTATTCAAAAAATATTGAACAGTATCCGGTTCTTAAAACCTGGTTCGATACATTTTGTCCACATGGGCGCGCAATGCGTGTCGGAGAAATTTTTCACGCTCCGGGTCATGCAAAGACGATTCGTGAGATAGCGAGAACGCAAGGTGATTCTTTCTATAAAGGAAAGATAGCTGATGCAATTGATGCATTCTCAAGAGAAAATGGCGGATATATTCGCAAAGAAGATTTGGAAAAGCATCAAGCTGAATGGGTAAATCCAATGTCGGTCAATTACAAAGGCTATGACGTGTGGGAGTTGCCGCCCAACGGTATTGGTATCATGGTACTGATGGCATTAAATGTTCTTGAGAATCTTCCATTAACAGGAAAAGACGAAGTAGATACCTATCATAAACAAATTGAATCTTTGAAGCTTGCATTTACAGATGGCATGAAGCACATAGGTGAGCTCTCATTCATGCGCAAAGATTGGGAGTATTTATTATCCAAAGAGTATGGGTCCCAAAGAGCTGCAACAGTTACGGATCATGCTATGGAACCTGCACCTGGTGAACTGGATAATGCTGGGACGGTATATTTTGCAACTGCGGATGGAGATGGAAACATGGTTTCGTTCATTCAAAGTTGCTATACAGGATTCGGGTCAGGAAGTGTCGTTCCGGGATATGGGATTGCATTGCATAATCGAGGCTCTCAATTTACGTTAGATGAAGCGCACCCGAACTGTCTTGAACCTGGCAAGCGTCCCTTACATACGATTATTCCAGGATTTATTACAAAAGACGGTAAACCCGTAGGTCCCTTTGGAGTGATGGGAGGGCCACTGCAACCACAAGCTCATATGCAGGTTGTTAGTAGTATGATAGACTTCCACCTTAATCCACAAGATGCATTGGACGCACCACGTTGGCAATGGACTCATGGAAAAAAAGTTCAAGTCGAGAATACATTACCATTCCATATTGCCGAGGGCTTGATGCGAAGAGGTCATGATATTGAGATTCTAAACGAGACCATAATGCTAGGACGTGGTCAGATAATTCTTCGTGATGAATCTGGAGTTTTAATTGGTGCTACCGAGTCACGATCCGATGGGCACCTTGCGGTCTGGTAGAAATGAAATAATTTACAATGGCAAATGAAAACAGTTCCAAACACTGTGAAAATATGTTACAATCTAACAAATCGGTGGGAATCGTTTCGAACAGATTCTAGACTCTACACGATTGCGTCAATTTGTATTTGTAAAATGCATGAAAGGTCGTAGTGTCACTACTCCTTATCATCAATACAAACATCAAACAATTACGGCCTTGCTGAGCACATGTACGGTACGAATGATGGAGGAACAAATTGATAATGTGTGCTATTTTGTAGAGTCTCCTAGATGTAATGAGCGATTGATTAAGGCAGTGTACACATTCACTGCTTTTTTTCTTACAAAAGTGTAACCCTAGTGTTAGGTTATCTGTATTGTTCGTGTGATACAATGGTTGTGTTACACGAGGCATACAGCCGTGGAGGGATTATATGAAAAAAAATAAAGCTGGAGCATTTCTTGCTGTTGCAATTCTTGCAGTTGTGGGTATTGGTGGATACTTCATCAAAGACTATTATGACGGTCGTTACAAAAAATCGGATACGTTCTATGTTCATGTACCAATGTCACAAGAAGCAACGGTTACGGATATAAAAGATAGTAATGGTAAAGTTGTTGATCGCGGTCGTTCTTATACGTTTACAGGGTATAATGAAAAAGGAAATGCACGCGAAGTCAGTTTTTCTTATCAAACAAATGACGCATCAAAATTATTGCAACCTGGACAGTATCTAGCTGTTGATGTAAGTAAGACAATCGTGATTGGCCAAGAAGTTATTGCGGAAAGTAAGGTTCCGGATGCAGTGAAGCCATTCTTAAAATAATTTTCAAGGTATGATATCAAATCATACCTTTTTCAATACAAAAGTTCATAAATTCACAAAGAACTTAAATATAAAATTGTATTTCTTAATTTTAATAGAAATATTGATTAATAATTTCGGAATAACCGCCATGTCGCATAGGAAGTGCTAAACTATTAGTATAAGAATACAAGCAGAAAGGAGGGGGGGTACTTGTATTCAAGCACACACAATCGAAGAAAAGAGGAATAAAATGAAATACAATAAAATTGCAACAGTAATTTTAACTATTGCTATGGCGTTTGTTTCTTTTGGAATTGCGCCAAGCACCTATGCTGAAACATCGCCTGTGCAACAAGCTGGTGATTTTTATGAAGACTATCCTCAAGCCCGAAACCATATCTTAGGGGCAGCAGGTTTCTTTCATATTTTTGGTCGAGATATAACATCGAACTCGCATACAAATGGCAATATAGCGGCGATTAACTTTGGTGGCCAAGGCGATATCGGAACAAAACAATATGCAGCTACAGGTAACGTCGATGTTTCGTATATTCGTAGTTACACCCACCTACAAAGTGGCTCATTTCCGAATAAGGGGATGAATAAATTTGTCGTCGGAAGTGGGATGAATGTTGACTTAAGTAATCCAAATCAACCACGCATTAATGGTGGAACACTTGATAACTTAAGTGCTACTTCGATTTACCAAGACCCTGCAGATCATTACTATATCGATATTGACGCCGAACTCAATAAACTTGCAACGACAAGTTCAACACTATCTCAGGAAGTTGCAGATCTTGTAATTACTAATGACTCATTTCCGGATCGAAACAACCGCGTAATTGATGTAACAGACATTGATAAGGATCAAATTTTTGTTAAGGTTGATGGAAGTGTTTTAGATATTGAGACACCAATTATCGTAAAAGGCCTTGAGAAAAATGAAGGCAGTGAGTTCAAACAAGTCTTTATTACAGTTGATTATAGCGGTGCGCAATCAGCAACTATTCAGTCGACCGTCATGCTTGAGTATGCTGATGGTTCAAGACGGGGAAACAAAGAAACGACAGACTTTGCCGATAGTACCTTACTGTGGAATTTCACGGCAAATGGTACGCCAATGGAAGGAACAATCACTTTCAGAGGAACGTGGATTGGCTCGATTCTTGCACCCAAAGCCCATGTTGTGAATGAGAAAAACATTGATGGAACAATCATCGTTGATACTTTCACGAGTTCTGGTGAAACACACCGGTGGGACTTCCAAGATCCTGAACCACTGATGATTCGCTTGCGTAAAGTAGATGCAAATGATTCCGCTCGCGCTCTCAAAGGCGCCGTCTTTAAATTGGTAAATGAATCAGGAAAAGTACTCTACGATCATTTGACGACAGATATCCTTGGTGAAATCAAAGTTTCCATTCCAAAAGCTGGAAGGTATTGTTTTATTGAGACACAGGCCCCAGATGGATATACTTTGGACACACGAGAAAAATGTATAACCATAACAGAATCCATGATGTCTAAAGCAGAAGTTTTATTCGAAGTTACGAATACTAAAATACCCGATATGCCCAATTCACTCCTATTGCGTTTGCGCAAAATGGATGCTGCTGATTCGAGTAAAGTTTTAGCAGGCGCTGAATTCAAACTTGTAGATGAGAATGATTCGATTATCGCTGAAAACCTCACTACTGATACATTGGGTGAACTTACAGCTACAGTGACAAGTCCGGGAACTTATTGCTTTATCGAAACGAAAGCACCTGATGGCTATACGTTGGATGTGACACCAAAATGTGTGACTGTGACAGAAGCCATGTTGAACCAACCCGAAGTGCTTATCGAAATGACAAATGTGAAGACACCGGATAAACCAGAACCACTCTTATTGCGTTTGCGTAAGATGGATGCTACTGATTCGAGCAAAGTTTTAGCAGGCGCTGAATTCAAACTCGTGGATGAGAATGATTCGATTATCGCTGAAAACCTCACTACTGATACATTGGGTGAACTTGTAGCTTCAGTGACAAGTCCGGGAACTTATTGCTTTATCGAAACGAAAGCACCAGATGGCTATACGTTGGATGCGACTCCAAAATGTGTGACTGTGACAGAAGCCATGTTGAACCAACCCGAAGTGCTTATCGAAATGACAAATGTGAAGACACCGGATAAACCAGAACCATTAAATCTTCGACTACGAAAAATTGATTCAAAAGATAGTCTCAAAGTTCTTGAAGGTGCTGAGTTTAAGCTCATTTTTGAAACAGGTGAGGTTCTTTACGACAAACTTACAACGAATGCTCTCGGAGAAATTAACGTATCTATCCCTACAACTGGAACGTATTGTTTCATCGAAACGAAAGCACCCGAAGGTTATACTTTGGATGCAACTGAACACTGTGTGGCGGTAACAGAGTCAATGATGACTCAATCCGAAGTGCTTATATCAGTTACGAACGTTCGAATACCAGAAAAACCAACACCAGAAAAACCAACACCAGAAAAACCAACACCAGTCAAACCAGTTGATCCTGAAAACAAGGTATTACCAAAAACTGGTCAATCGGATGACCTTGTTCGATGGGGGTTAATTATCAGTGCTATTGGAATTGTGATAGGTGGTATTGTAGTTTATACAAAAAAAGAAATGATGATCAATAATTGAAAACCTTCAGAAATGAAGGTTTTTTTTCGATAGATGGGGAAAGATAATGACGGATATAAGGGAAGAGTATAAATCGTCATGATAGACCTATAATTTGTCTCTATTGTAAGCGGTTAACAAAATCGTACAATATCATGGTATAGGAGGTAACACATGAAACGACTGTTACAATGTCTCGTAACAATGGGACTTTTGCTTACGAGTTTAGTTTTACCAGTTATGGCAGAAACATCCGGGGAAGATGGATCTGTACAAACAACTGATGGGATTCCGGTCATTGAAGATCGCCCATATTCTTCATTTTTCTTTCCAAATGATTTCTTAGAATGGGATTTCAATACGGACCCCGATGCAATTCATAATGTATCAAAGGTACCGTTACAAAAACGTGTCAAAGGAACACCGGTGAATCCGGACCAAAATCCGGATGCAAAAGTAGTATCACTACCGATTGCAAACAAGAATACAAGTGGGACACCGTCACAAGGTTCCAGTGAAAAAGCAATCTACAACTTTACAAACTGGCAATATGTTGATGCCCTTGTTGGATGGGCAGGATCAGCTGGAGAAGGGATAATTGTTCCTCCCAGTGCTGATTTAGTTGACGTTGCACACCGCAATGGTGTCCCTGTTATGGGAACCGTATTCTTTCCTCCGAAAGCCTATGGAGGACAAAATCAATGGGTCAGTGAATTCTTGGTTAAGCGCGATGATGGCAGTTTTCCAATGGCAGACAAACTCATCGAAATGGCAGAGCTGTACGGATTTGATGGTTGGTTTATAAACCAAGAAACCAGTACAGGTAGTCCTGAACATGGTCAAGGATTTTTAGACTTTTTAGCGTATTACAACAATAACAAAAAAGACCATATGGAGCTCGTGTGGTATGACTCAATGCTTGAAAGCGGTCAAGTTAGTTGGCAAAATGAGCTAAATGATCGCAACAAGCGTTATTTCCAAAATGGTGAGCAAAGAACGTCAGACTACATGTTCTTAAACTTCTGGTTTGGACCACAAATGGTTGCAGGAAGTCGTGATAAGGCGATTTCTTTAAACCGCAGTCCATATGATGTATTAGCAGGCTTTGATGTTCAAGCTCGAGGTGTGAACAGTGGTGATAAACTGTCAAATGCAGTTGGAAGCGACAACAAGGTAATGACATCTGTTGGTCTTTACGCTCCAGACTGGACATTACGCGATGGTGGTCAGTATAATGTCGACAAATACTGGCAAAATGAAAGTGACTTCTGGATCAATCAGGCGGCAGACCCAAGAGATACATCCCAAGGGAAAAATACCTGGCAAGGAATGTCACGTTACTTTGTTGAGAAATCTCCAGTAACAAGCCTTCCATTCCATACAAGCTTCAATGTTGGAAATGGGGATAACTATTATCAAGATGGCGTGATTGCGAAAGCTGGCACATTCAATAACCGCTCAGTTCAAGATATTATGCCAACCTACCGTTGGATTCTTGACCAAAGTGACAATGAACTTTCCGCATTTATTGATTATAGTCGTGCGTACAATGGCGGTTCTTCCATTGGATTGAAAGGAACCATGACTGAAGGTGCTACAACACGCATGGACCTGTATGCAAGTGATCTTGCATTAACTGCAAACAATAAAGGAATCGTTCGTCATCATGGGAATGCAACAATCGATTTGGTGTTAGATTTTACTGACGGAACCCAAGAAGTGGTCAAAGGAACACAAACACCGAAGGGTGAATGGATTGAGACTCACTTCGAACTTGCAAGCCTCAGTGGAAAAACAGTTAAGAAAATCGCAATTGATATTACCGCAGATGAAACGATTGCATCGGGCTTAATTAATATCGGTTATTTAGGTATTGATGACAATACAGATAAAGCAGTGTCAGCGGTGAGTGACGTAAAAATCGTTGGGAAAAATGTCACCGATAACGTGAGTGCAAACTTACGATTGACATGGAACCATGATCAAGTAAATACACGTCAATACGATATTTATCGTGTCGAAGATGGTGTTCGCTACTATGAAGGAAGCACCGCAAATACAGCTTATTATGTAGAAAATCAACAGAGACCAGAGACTGGAAAACTTCACTATGAAGTCGTTCCAGTTGACGAAACAAATGTAAAACATTTTAATAAAGCGGCATCCGTAGACTTTAAATTTGAAGCTGTGGGTCTTCCAAGTGGAGACTTTAGAATATCCTCAAGTTTTGTTAAGGTTGGTGAGGAAGTAACCTTAACAGCGGTTCCATCACAATCAACAAAAACAGTTAACTGGCTTGTTGAAGGTGCTGTGACAGATCGACTTGAAGGTGTTGAGACAACCGCCTCCTTTGATCAAGCAGGTGTCTACAGCATAACTATGACGTTAGGCAATGAGGCAGGAACTACGGATGTTCGTAAACAAAATCTAATTTACGTTTATGATGATACTTTAGTTACGAAACCACAGTCCCTTTCAAATCTTGCACAAAATTTCAAAGTGTCAAATTCATGTGCGCCAAGTGAAGGTGCAGCTCAAGCTTTTGACGATTCAGACGCAACGAAGTGGTGTGATAATAAGACAGAGAAACCATGGCTAGAAGCATCATTCCCACAAACTGTAACACTAACTGACTTTGAACTTCATCATGCTGAAGCTGGTGGGGAAAACAAGGAGTGGAATACACGTGACTATGAAATTCTAACAAGCATGGATGGTGAAACATGGGAAACTGCCGTCATGAGAACATGGAATACAGATGCCATTACCAAAGACGCGATTCCTGCAACGCAAGCAAATCATATTCGACTTGTGCTCCATAAAGCTGAAAGTACCGGAAATGTTGCACGAATTTACTCATTCAAAGTAAATGGTATTAACGGTGTGGATATTGAAGTACTACCAAACCAAAACGAAATAAGTGCACTTCGAAGTTTACAGTATGAAACAGATGTAGATTTAACAAAATACACGGACGAATCAGCACGTGTTCTTGTCAGTGCACGTACACGTATGAATGAAATTCTTGCTAACAATGGAATTGGTGTGGATAAAGAAACAATTCTGAATGTCATTGCGGAAGTAAAGGATGCATTTGCAGGCTTAGAATTGAAAGATATTGATCCAATCGATCCAATCGATCCAATTGATCCAATCGACCCAATCGATCCGATTGATCCTGTCAAACCCGTTGACCCTGAAGTTGTGAAGCCGAAACCGGAAACGAAGGAAGAGAAGCTACCGGCAACAGGAATTGGAAATACTTTACTAATTTCGGGTGGATTCCTGACTTTAGTGGGTGTTGGTGTTTACGAAGTCAACCGTCGTCGCAAACAATAAACTTAAAAGTATGCACAGATACTGTGCATACTTTTGTATGTAAGTTGAGCCTTAAATGAAGGGTTTTAGCAATAATTTCGAAAAGGTGTTGACATTTGAAACATTATTGGTAATAATAGTGAAAAGCGATGAAAAGGAAAGTAACTTCATGAAAGTTCTTACAGAGAATCTACGTATGGTGAGAGTAGACGAACGGAAACGAAGCGAAAATGGCCTTGGAGCAATGATGCTGAAACACGAAAAGTGGTTTAGGCACATCGGGAGTGCCCGTTAAAGCGCTAGAGAATGATAGTTCTTGAAGAGGTTTATGATCGTGAGACATAAACGAATTAAGGTGGTAACATGAGCAGCGCTCATCCTTAGGGATGGGCGCTTTTTATATGCTTACAAAGCAAAGGGAGAAAGAATATGACACACAAAATTGATGAATATGTAAACCAACAACACGAAATATACAAAAAAATTGCCTTGGATATTCATGCGAAACCAGAAGTAAGTAATTACGAGTTCTTTGCGAGTGAGACCCTCGCAAACCAACTTAAAGCAGAAGGTTTTGATGTTAAGGTCGATGTTGCAGGACACCGTACAGGTTTTGATGCACGATATGTTTCAAAGAAACAAGGACCTGTAATTGCATTTCTAGCTGAGTACGATGCGCTTGTCGGAATCGGGCATGCATGTGGGCACAACCTCTTTGGTGCAACCTCATCCTTAGCGGGTGCTGCTTTAAAACAAATTGTTGATGAAGTCGGCGGTGAAATTCGAATCTATGGAACACCGGGAGAAGAAGGTGGCGAGAATGGATCTGCAAAAGGAAGCTTTGTTCGTGAAGGGTTCTTCGAAGATGTAGACGCTGCATTATGTGTCCATCCAGGTCACTTGCATGGAGGAACGACATCAGGACTTGCAAATGATCCAGTCGATGTTGAATTCTTCGGACGAGCAAGTCATGCGTCTGGTAATCCCCAACATGGAATAAACGCTCTGGACGCAGTCATTCAAGTGTTCAACAGTGTTAACGCATTACGTGAACACTTAACTGATGATGTTCGAATTCATGGAATTGTAACGCATGGTGGTGATGCACCAAATGTAGTACCTGAATATGCATCAGCGCGCTTCTACCTACGTGCCAAAAGCCGTACAACCCTTAATGATGTTTACCAAAAATTTGAGAACATTATAAAAGGTGCAGCACTAGCTACTGGATGTACACATAAATTTGGACTCTTCCAAAACAGTGTTGATAATATCATCCTTACCCCGTCCTTCGATGCAATTTATGAAGCAAAACTTGCAACGTACGGTGAAGTATTCACACCACGCAAAGTCACTGGAGGGCAAGGATCCTCAGACGTAGGAAATGTGAGTCAGGTTGTTCCAACGATTCAACCCTATATTAATATCAACAATACACCAATGGCTGGACACAGTGTTGAATTTAGAGAAGCATCGAAGAGTGAGCTTGGACTCGATTCAATTGCTCTAGGTGCAAAAGTTCTTGCCCATACAGCATTGGAATTACTGACAAATCCTGAATTACTAGAAGCAATTAAAAAAGAACATCGAGAAAATGTGGTATTGCAAGGAGAATAAGAATGATTGAATTTCAAAATGTATCCAAAACATTTCAAACAAAGCAACTGAATGTCCATGCACTTCAAGACGTTAGTTTTAAGGTTACACCGGGAGAAATATTCGGCGTTATCGGATTTAGCGGTGCAGGAAAGAGCACGCTTGTTCGCTGCATTAATTTACTAGAGCGCCCAGAATCGGGAAAAATTATCGTGAATGGCGTTGATGTGAAGTCGTTAAATCCACGCGAACTTCGCAATGAGCGTCGTAAAATTGGAATGATATTTCAAGGCTTTAACTTACTAAATTCCCGAACTGTTTATGAAAATATTGCATTTCCGTTACGCTATAAAGGGAAGACTAAACATGAAATCAAAGATAAAGTTGAGTCCCTTCTCGAACTGGTGGGAATTGCAGACAAACGCGATGTTTTTCCATCACAATTGTCAGGTGGCCAAAAACAACGTGTTGCGATTGCACGTGCTTTAGCGAACGATCCAGACATTCTGTTATGTGACGAGGCCACGAGTGCTCTTGATCCGCAAACCACCCAGACAATATTGAAATTATTGAAGGAAGTTAATGAACGTTTGGGAATCACAATTGTAATTATTACGCATGAAATGGCTGTTGTAAAAACAGTTTGCGATCGTGTGGCTGTGATGGAAAATGGCCATATTAAAGAGTTGGATGCAGTGACCGAAATATTTGCAAACCCACAAGCATCCATTACCAAAGATTTTGTAGACACGACTACCAATCTTACGTCACTGCAAGCATTAATCAACGAGAAACCTGAAGTCTTAGCACTCGATGAAGCTCAGCAATTAGTAAGACTTGATTTCCGGGGGAATATTACCCAAGAGGCAATCATTTCAGAAGTAAGTTTACGTTTCAATGTTAAAGCAAGTATTGTCTTTGCGAATGTCGAAATTGTTCATGACGAAGTGTTAGGGATTCTCGTGGTCATCTTGACTGGTGAACGTCAAATTGAAGCGCTTGAATTTTTACAGGCGACCGGGGTGAAAGTAGAGGTATTTGAAAATGACAAGCGTGCTTGAAACATATTTACCGAACCTAATGAACTATCAAGATGAGTTCGTAAAAGCGATTTGGCAGACGATTGAAATGGTTGTTCGTAGTGGAGTGATTGCCTTTGTCATCGGAATTACTTTAGGTGTGATTTTGGTGGTTACCCGTGAGGATGGTATTCTCGAAAATAAATGGGTGTATCAAGCTTTGGATAAATCCACCAACTTGTTACGCTCAATTCCATTTGTCATTTTGATAACTTTCATTGCACCACTAACACGAATTATTGCAGGAACAAGTATTGGGATTGATGGTGCGATTGTACCACTCGTAATTGGATGTGTTCCCTTCCTAATGCGACAAGTTGATATGGCGCTATCTGATATTGATTCTGGTTTGATTGAAGCAGCAACTGCAATGGGAGTTTCCCCGGTAGGGATTATCTTCCGTGTTTATTTGAAAGAAAGTATTCCAGCACTCGTTCGTGCCACAACCATCACAATTGTAAGCCTGATTGGTCTTACTGCAATGGCAGGTATCGTCGGTGGAGGCGGTCTTGGAGATTTTGTAACTCGTTATGGTCATGCCCGTTACATGCATGATATTACCAATGTTTCAGTTCTTGTAATTCTAATTATGATCAGTGTTGTGCAAGGATTAGGAACCATTATTATTAAGAAAACAACACACTAAGGAGAAAATATATGAAAAAAATAGTCACAATCCTCATCGTAGGATTATTGGTTTTAGTAGGATGTGGATCAAAACCAGCACCAGCTACAGGTGATGAAAAGGTCGTTAAAGTAGGAATGATCGGGAGTGATTCGGTAGTTTGGAAACATGTTGCTGAAGAAGCTGCCAAAGAAGGTATCAAAATTGAAATTGTTGCTTTTAGTGATTATACGCAACCCAATGCTGCCTTAAACAATGGCGAAATTGATTTAAATGCGTTTCAACATCAAGTCTATTTGGAGAATGAAGTTGAAACGAATAAGTATGATTTAGTCTCGATTGCGAAGACATCAATTGCACCACTGGGTCTTTACTCAAACAAAATTACCGATTTAAAAGAGGTTAAAGAAAATGATAAAGTCGCAATTCCAAATGATGTTACAAACGGTGGTCGTGCATTACAACTCTTACAAGCCAATGGGTTTATCAAACTGAATGATGCGAAATTCCCAACCTTAAAAGATATTGTAGAAAATCCACTAAACTTGGAGATTGTTGAATTGGCAGCTGCGCAAATTCCAGCATCGTTACCGGATGTTGCATTTGCAGCCGTGAACTCCGGAATTGCGGTTGATGCAGGGCTTAATCCGACCGAAAAAGCAATCGTTTTAGAAGATGTAAGTATCTCACAAGAGAATCCTTATGTGAACTTAATTGCAGCTCGTAGTGAAGATAAAGATAATCCAACTTTCAAACGTATTGTTGAATTGTATCAAACAGATGCTGTGAAACAACTTGTGATTGAAGACAGTAAAGGTGCCTCAATTCCAGTGTGGTAGAAAAATAGTGCTGCGGCACTATTTTTTTCTGCAAAAGAATCCCTAAAGAGTGGCTGAAATGCTCATTATTAAAAATTATTTCCAATATTTTACCGAATATAGTGAAATATTATTTCTAACGTGTATAATAAATGTAAGCGCTATAGGAGGAAAATATGAAAAAAACTTTGGTTTTATTTCTAGCACTTTTTTTAGGATTATCAACATATCAAGTTGGAGCATCAACCTCTGAACCTCTGTATAAGTACAAAAAACTTGCAGATGAAACAATGGGGTATGACAAAACAGATCCAGTCATGTATTACAACGGCAGTACGGAACAAATCGAAATTCCTGTTGCTTACAATCAAGAACAAACGCAATTTAAATCATCGTGGATTGGTACGATTTTCAACCTACACTTCCCACAAATAAGTGACGAAACGGCATTTAAAGAAATGTACGAATCGCGTCTTGATGATTTTGAATCATGGAATATGAATGCAATGATTTTCCAAGTTAGACCTTTATTAGATGCATTCTATCCATCAGCAATAAATCCAACATCAGAATTCTTAAGTGGTAAACAAGGACAAGATGTAGATTTTGACCCTCTTGCATACATGGTCGATGCAACGCATGAACGTGGTATGGAATACCATGCTTGGTTTAACCCTTATCGTGTCACGAATTCAGATATTATGTCAGCAGGTGTGTTAGCAAAACTATCTGCAGTTGGTTTTAGTAAAGAAGATGTAGCGGCTATGAATACAGGCGAGCGTGTTGCAGCACTTAACAAAGCCGGTGTCCTCGCCGATACAAACTTCGCAGTTAAAAATCCAGGATACGTTCTTGAGTTTCAAGGAAAGTTATTCTTAAACCCAGGTGAGCCGGATGTTATTAACCATGTTGGCGATACCATTCACGAAGTTGTAACTAACTATGATGTTGATGCGATTCACTTCGATGATTACTTCTACCCATATAAAGGGGCAGTACTCAAAGATGAAAATGGCGTTGATATTCCAAATAGCGAAATTTTCGGAAGTAAAAATGAAGATCGAGCAACATTCGAAAAATATGGAAAAGGCTATGAGGACTCCCCAGCAGGAATAGAATCATGGCGTCGTGATAATGTTACCAAACTCATCGACAAAGTGAACGACGTTATTGGAACACACAATAACAAAACGGAATCATCCGTTCAATTTGGAATTAGTCCATTTGGGATTTGGGAACACAAATCAATTGATGATCGAGGCTCAAATACTCCTCAAGGATCATCCAAGTCATACTCCCAAACAATTTTTGCGGATACTTACCAGTGGATTAAAGATGGCAAATTGGATTATGTAGCACCACAAATTTACTGGGCATTTGGTGCTGGAGCAGCCCCATACGGTGAACTTGCACGTTGGTGGGACCAAGCTGTAGAAGGAACTCAAACTAAACTATATATTGGCCATGCCAACTACAAACATGTTAATAACTCATGGGATAGCGATTGGAAGAATCCTGAAGAAATCAACAATCAAATGAAATTTAATCAAACACTATCCAACATTGCAGGTAGCGCGTTGTATGGATACTCAGACATAATGCCATCCAATCTGGATACTGTTGATCCAGCGAAACGTGGGGCCCACGCTATTAAGAATGAGAGTTTAGAAATCCTACGTAATGACTCATTTGCGAAAGTGTCACTATCGCCAAGTCATCCTCAGTTATCACATGGTAACGTCGTGCCATTAGACGGCATAGAATTGAAAGATAATACCCTTTTATGGACTGAAACGAACAATACCAACGCACGTATGTACGTTGTTTATGGTGGCGACGAAGGTCAAAGTGTTGATGACATCATGCAGACAGGTACAATTCTTGGGAAAGTGAATTTCGCTGGAAAACAAGATTATGTATTTGACGTTTCTAATGCCTCATATGATACATATGTTGTGAGTGTTGTAGACAAAGCATATGTTCAAACGGACGGAAAAACGGCGGAAACATTTGTTTTTGATGCAACGCTACAAAACCTTGCGTTAGAGATCAAAAAAGATACGACGCTAACGAAACAACAATTTTTAGACTTACTGCAAATTCAAGCAAATGATACCTACCAGGTTGCTACAAACTTTGATGAAGTCTTTGATGCAAGCAAACTGGGAACAGTTCAGATTTCGGTAACACTGACTTCGGATAGAACAGGCGCAAGTGTTCCGTTCAGCGTAAACTTAAATATTGTGAAAGCTGATACGAATCCGGAAGTAAAACCAGAACCCGAGCCAAAACCTGAAACAAAGCCAGATAAAGATAACAATGAATCACCAACAACCCTACCAGCAACTGGTGTTCAAGAAAATTACCTCGGTTATAGCATTTTGGTTGCAGGATTTGTACTCGTAATCTTTGGTAAGCGTCGCCATAATAAAGCAAAATAGCAGATAAAAATCATCTGTTTCAACGTAAAAAAAGAACGATTAGAGTGTCATAATCATTAATAATCCTCGCAATCAAGTATTAAAAAAAAACTTATCCAAATGCCAATGGATAAGTTTTTTTATGGTATCAAATAGTTGTGGAAGTCGACGAAAATACTGAAAAAAGAGGAAGCAAGAATCAAAAAGAAAATTAGTGTATAATATACAAGTAGGAATGTAAAGATATTAAACATAATTAGAATTAGGAGTACACATGGAAGTAGGATTTTATTTTAGAGACTATATTTATAACCGCGGTGAAACGCTATTAGAAGAATCAAAAGTTCAAATTATTGAAGATACAAAAGAAGTGATACGAGCTCGTGTGCAAGGCAGTGATTTGTATATCGTTCGGATTGAAATTACAGGGAATGCAGTGGATTCAATGTATTGCTCCTGCGAACATGCAAAAAAAGGCAACAACTGTAAACACATGGCTGCAACTATTGCGTCATCGATTAAAAACGGAAATATCCACAACTTTAGTGTTGAGGCACTCGAAACCTTTGATGATTATGCTTCCGACTTGGATATGCAAGAAGGTACTTTGACCCCAGAATTAATGGTTGAAGTTGGTCACCTCTTATCGCTATTGTCGCATGATAATTTGATTGAATATTTAATCGTGTTATTTGAGCGTTATCCGCAATTAGCACAACAATTTTCAGAGTTTGATTTCACATTTGATGGACAAGGTGAAGACTTGTCATAGGAGCCAGTATGAAACGTAAAAGTTATATTCAAATAGGGATTGTCGCTATTTTTGCGTTATACGCAATTTACTCACTCACAAAAATTAAAACACCGGTTGAGTCAATGCAAGATAAAATGACGGTTGAAGTGGGAACAATTATTGATTTGGGTGCCATCGCAAAACAACAGAATATTGAGTCTGGTGTTGTTGAAGTGAATGGGAAAGTTGCCGAAAGTAATCAATACACTATTAATAAACCAGAAAAAGTAAAAGATAAGAATCTAGCCGTTGTCATTTCATCGAAAAAAGAGAATCGTGTGCATCGTTTTGAGATTGCAATTGTTGAAAATCGTGATGTCGCACTAACGGTACGTCATAACGATCAGGTATTGAAAGATCAAGAGCGTGTGAATGCTACAGCGGGATCCTTAGTTGCAAGTGCAGATTATATCAAAGACTATGATAAAGTTGCAGCAACAGTGACGTCAAATCTCGATACAGTCGATTGGGATACGGATGGTGAATATCCTGTAACTTTTGAGACAAGTGCTGAAGGAAAATCGCAAACAATCAACATTACAGTTGTTGTTGGGGCCGCAGAAGAACGTGATACAACAGAAGATGTTGCAGTAAAACCGGAACCTGAAACCAATGAAGAAAAACCCAAAGAAGCATCAAATGAGAAACCACAGTCAGAACTTGCAAGTGTTACTAATGCAGGTTCTGAACTCGTTTTGGTGACTAAGCAACGAGCATTACCGGCAGATTATGTACCTCCACTCAAAGACATTCCTGAAGCATATGCGGTCAGCACCGGGTATGAGGCAACGCCTGCTACAGTCGACGCCTTTATTGCGATGGTAGACACCATGAAAAGTGAAACGGGAATGTGGATGTATACGACATCATCATACCGTGATTATGACTTTCAAAATGAATTGTATACCAATTATGTAGCGCAACATGGCCAGGCCGAAGCTGATCGTATGTCTGCTCGACCAGGGACGTCTGAGCATCAAACAGGTCTTGTTATCGATGTAGTAACACCAGGTGGTTACATGTTTGATTTTGCACAAACTGAGCAGTCAACATGGGTTAATAACAATGCCCATAAGTTTGGATTTATTGTGCGATATCCTGAAGGAAAAGAACACATTACAGGCTATATGCCAGAGGCATGGCACTTGCGTTATGTCGGGAAAGATATGGCCACAAAAGTTAAGAGCTCAGGACTAACCTTTGATGAAGTGTTAGCACAAAGTTAAAAATAAATGATTAATAAATTTGACATCTTAGAAAAAATTACGTAAGATAGCAATAACGAACGAAAGGCGGTGTGGCAATGTACAACTCATCCTATACAGCATAAATAATCAAAATAGGAGGAGTTTGCCATGCTAAATTTTAATATTGGTGTGAAGTCACCACAAGGGCGCCAACTAGTAGCGCCTTTTTCTATGTCCGTTCATGAGAACGAAAAAATTGCAATTATCGGAGAAGAAGGAAATGGGAAAAGTTTATTTCTAAAAGCCCTACTGAATCATCCGTCTTTAGATACTTTGGAAGTAACTCGAAGTGTATCATCGAAAGTTCTTTTCGGTTATGTATCCCAAGATATTGCAACCGAGGATCTTCTACGCTCAAGTAGAGACTACATCATTGAAGATCAATGGGAGCGTTATGAATCCTTTGGCTCGGTACATCAGGATTTATTACCGCATTTTTCGGAAGATGATTTTGATAGACCGTTACAAAGCCTTAGTGGTGGAGAACGTGTTCGGATTCAACTTATGAAAATTCTTGTGCAGGATGTTGATGTCTTTTTACTTGATGAGCCAACCAACGATTTGGATATTGAGACACTGATGTGGCTCGAATCATGGATTTTAAGTCAAAGTAAGCCGATTCTGTATATTTCTCATGATGTAAAACTACTAAAAAACACAGCAAATCGAGTCGTTCATTTTGAACAGACGCACCGAAAAACGCGATCACATATCACAGTCTTTGAGGGTACTTACGATGACTATGTGGAAACACGCAATCTGGAAATCGCAACGCACAACCATCAAGTTGAACGGGACCAAGCAGCACGTGCCAAACGATACGACCGTTGGTTACAATTATATCAAACAGTAGAACATCGCCAGCGGACACAAACCCGTCAAGATCCTGCAAAAGGGCGCTTGCTCAAGAAGAAAATGAAGACAATTAAATCTATGGAGCGTCGTTTTGACCGCGAAACACACGAAACGAAAATCGATACCGAATCTGCAATTTCCATACGTTTTGACAATCAAGAAAAAGTGCATCGTAAGAAAATTGCTGAAATTGACGTCGACGCACTTGAAGTTGCCGGCAAGACACTTGGTTATAATTTCTATCTGGATATTTATACACCAGATAAAATCGCGATTATTGGTCGAAATGGAATCGGAAAATCGAGTTTGTTGAAGCAGGTTTTCGAAAATCACGATGCAATGATGCACCAGGATTATCGTCTGAATCTAGACTTTGAAAAGTCGCCGATTGATAATTGTGTACGAGAAGGGTCGCGTGAGGAACGAGGTCTCATCACCAATCGCTTGGGAAGTTTAAAGTTCACCGAAACGGAAATGAATACGCCGATGCGCCTCCTTTCTGGAGGACAGAAAGCCAAAGTGTCATTGCTTAAGCTCGTGCTTCAAAAACCACAATTTATTATACTGGATGAACCAACACGAAACTTAAGTCCCCTTTCAGTTCATGAAATTTATAGTATGCTTCAAGGATTTCAAGGGGCTATACTTTGTGTAACCCATGACCGTTCCTTGATTGAGAACGTATTTGATACGGTCATTGTCATGACTGAAGATGGCTTTGAACCGGTGAGTGAGTAAAGTCGATAATCAATCAGTGAAGGAGAATCAAACAAATGAAAAAGAAACTTAGTGTATACGGATGTTACTTAATATTTGTTGGAGGACTCTATGGCATCGAACATGGTTTAGGATGGTTTGCGTTTAGTCACTATGCTGGAATAGCGATTAGTCTGGCACTTCTTATAACCCTGTTTACATCAGTGCCTTTATTCCATAACGATTTTGAAACTGTTGGAAGCATTGCTGATCGAGCAAAAGAAAGCGCACCAATTATGTCAATTGGTCTGGCCTTTGCATTGATCTTGCCGCTTATAATCTACCTATATTTCTCGTAAAAAAGCCGATTTAGTCGGTTTTTTTCAAATGACATTTGCGAGGTGATGAAGCAAGGTCAATTCAAACGACCCAAGCAACAACATAATCAACACAAGTCATCTTATGGGGAAAAAAAGATATAATAGAATTAAGCTAGAAAGGATGGATTTTGAAATGAATGTGGTACTTATGATGTATCATTCGCTTCTTGAATTTGTACGAAATATTGATCCAATTATCGTATTTACAATCAAAATATTGATAATTATCATTCTAATACAAACTGTCGTCTTTCTGCGAAAAATAAACAAGAAAATGCATCACCAATAAATGAGAAGGGCACAATAAAATGTGTCTTTTTAGTACAAACTATGCAACGCATAGAGCGAACAATTTCCAATTTTGGACTACTTGCCGATGATACAGGTTTGTCCTATTAACAATGTGGGTAAAGATTTGGTATAATTATAGAAAGGTGGTATGGCTTATGTGGGAAATTCTAGGAATCGATGCAACAACAGATATCGAACAAATCTTTGAGGCGTATGCTTCAAAAGTCGCAGAAAATGGCGAATCAGATGCATTAACGAAGGCATATGAAGATGCGCTGGTTTATGCAGAAGGCACTTCCGATACCCGATTTGACGATCTCATGCAAGAGTTGTCCTTGATGGATGTGAAGGAGCGATTTGCTTGGCAAAAATGGTTTGATGCACTTGACAGTTTGGAAGTGTATGAGCGTTTTGAAGATGTCGAAATCCTCAATACGTCACTTCAACGCGTAGATGTTCGCTTGATTCCAAGTGGGGTCATGTTTGAAATAATTTTGCCACATTTGCGAAAGATAGCACATTACAGTAATGAGAATGAATCTGAGTTAAAAATGACGATGGACCACTTCGAATCCTATGTCCGATTCCGTGAAGAAAGTCGTATTGGGTGGCGTGATCAGGGGAAAGCAAAACGCAAGAACCAGTCGAATGCGAAACACGTATGGTCTGTTATTCAGATGATTGTACAGTTTATTGGGTGGGTGACGGTATTCTTGTTGATATTTCAAATGTTGGGTATTTTCAATATCTTCGGTACGCGTCAAGATACGCGGAACCCTGAGCGAGAAATTACACCACCAACCAGTGAATTTGTACATTATGAAAGCCAGTTTTCTGATGCATTGGTTGAGGCAATTCAAGAAGGGGTACGCGATCAATCACTCCAAGCCCATCTTGACTTTGATACACTGAGCCGCTTAGAGACAAACTCATGTTTTGATAAAGATATCGACTATGATGCATGTGAAGGCGCGTTTTTGTTAGATCTTACAGAGCGCCAATATAAACGAATCATGGCGAATTCCTATCTTCAAGAAGGGTTGAATGATGATTTGTACGAAGCTTTTCCTGCTGAAAGTATCTACTATTATGAAACATATTATGATGAATTCGCGGACCTTCTCAAGAACAACAAATCGTATGCTTTAAATGACATTACACAAGGATTGCATCTCAATGAAGCACTCTATGATGAAGCATATCGTGCATATTCTGACGAAGTCTATGATGTCTTCTTCAAGCAACTTGTGCAGGAGAATCACAATATAAACCTACAAAGATTTACCAAGGATGCATTATAATCATTGACGTTAGAAATATAAAACGTATAATGAAGGCGTACAATTGAATCCATAAATACAAGGGGTGCCCGCAATAGCGGCTGAGACTAAACGCACGTTTTAAACCCTTAAACAGGAAGTCCTGTTTAGCACTTGATCCAGATAATACTGGCGGAAGGATGTATATCGTAGCTCGTTTATTAACGTATATACATATACCTCTTTTCGGAAATGAAAAGAGGTTTTTTTTATGAAAGATGGAGGATTTGCAATGAATGCAAGTATCGCAATACAAGTATTACCCCACGTAGATGGGAACCAAGAAGTAGTTCGAATCGTTGATGAAGTTATCGATTACATTAAAGGAACCGGTCTTCATTACACCGTTGGAGCATTTGAAACAGCGGTTGAAGGCGATTATGATACGTTAATGGAAATCGTAAAACAATCACAGATTATTGCACATCGTGCCGGGGCTGATAAAGTTTCAGCATACGTAAAAATCGTGTACGCACCTCAAGGTGAGATGCTCACAATTGATGAAAAAATTACGAAACACCAACAATAAGCGTTATGCGTTTATGTCGGTTGGTCTTGTCATAGTACTGTGGCAACTCATAGTATGGAGTGGTATTGTGCCCCAGTTCATGCTTCCAGGTCCCGCTTCGGTTATTATGGCATTGTATGAAGACCGTGCATTGTTATGGATGCATGCTCAAACAACCCTGCTAGAAGCCTTTCTGGGGCTTTTAGGGGGTGTTGGGTTGGGTGTCACATTAGCGTTACTGATGGATCGTTACGATCGCGTTTATCGTATGGTTTATCCGTTGATGATTCTCACGCAGACAGTCCCAACTGTCGCCGTTGCACCACTGCTTGTCTTATGGTTAGGTTATGGAATCTTACCGAAAATTGTACTCATCGTTTTAACATCATTTTTTCCAATGGCTATCGGTTGTTTCCAAGGCTTACAGGCTGTCGATCGAGACAGCATTCAACTCTTACGAAGTATGGGGGCGAATACAGTACAACAGTACCAGCACGTTCGGATTCCGGAAAGTATATCACCATTTTTTGCTAGTCTAAAAATTGCGGTTTCGTATGCAGTTGTTGGGGCTGTTATTGCGGAATGGCTCGGTGGAACCAGCGGACTGGGAGTCTATATGACACGTGTTCGAAAAGCCTATGCATTTGACAAAATGTTTGCAGTAATTGTGCTCATTTCACTATTAAGCCTACTCTTAATGGGGTTGGTCAATGTTTTGGAACGGAAAGCGATGCCGTGGAAAGATGTGGAATAAAGGAGATATTATGAAACGAATTGTAGTGAGTTTATTAGCGTTGCTAGTCTTAGCAGGATGTAGTACTTCCAAAGATACTCAGAAAGTGCGCTTTGTACTGGATTGGACACCCAATACTAACCACACAGGCCTATACGTAGCGCTTGAAAAAGGATACTTTGAAGAAGCAGGGATTGCGTTGGAAATAGTTCAACCGCCTGAGGATGGTGCTGTTGGTTTGGTTGCAGCTAAGGGCGCAGAATTCGGTGTCGGGTTCCAAGATACCTTGGCGCCAGTCTGGGCACGCCCAGAACCTTTACCAGTAACTGCAGTTGCAGCGATGATTCAGCATAACACATCTGGAATTGTCTCGTTGAAAGACAAAGGTATTGACCAACCATCTAAAATGGCGAATCATTCCTATGCGACATGGGATATTCCCGTTGAACAAGCAATCTTAAAATATGTAATTGAACAAGATGGCGGTTCATTTGACAGCGTCTCATTAATCCCAAATACCGTGACGGATGCTGTCAGTGCACTCCAAAGCAATGTCGATACAATTTGGATTTATCGCGGTTGGGATGGTATTGCTTTAGAAGTTGCGAACCAAGAGATAAACTACTTTGCATTCGCCGATTATGCGAAGGAATTGGATTTCTATAGCCCAGTAGTCATCGCAAATAACGATTATCTGAAAGATAATCCAGAGCAAGCGAAAGCATTTTTAGCAGCATTGGGTAAAGGATATCAGGACGCTGTTGCTAATCCTGAAGAAGCTGCACAAATTCTGATGAAACATGTCCCGGAATTAAAAAGCAATGAGGTGTTAATCATTGAAAGCCAAAAATATCTTGCGGGTGAGTATATGCGTGGCGAAGCGCAGTGGGGAAAATTTGATGCAAACCGTTGGAATGCTTTCTACAATTGGCTCGGTGAGAAGCAATTGATTGAGCAACCGATTCCTGCCGGATTTGGCTTTACGAATGATTTCCTTGCTTCATGAAACCACTTTTAGAAATTCGTAATCTTGGTAAGTCGTTTGGAACGCATACAGTCATTGCCGATGTAAACTTTGAAGTGTATCCAGAAGAGACGGTTGCTATTTTGGGGCAAAGTGGTGTTGGAAAATCAACACTCTTTCAAATTGTAGCGGGCTTAAGCAAACCGGATACAGGAGATGTGCTCCTTGAAGGTGAGTCTATTGTTGATAAACCCGGATCGCTTGCGTATATGCTCCAGAAAGATTTATTGTTAAATCATAAAACTGTGATGGAAAATGCAGCACTCCCTTTGACGATTCAGGGGATGGATAAAGCCGCTCGACACGCGAAGGTTATGCCATACTTGGACACCTTTGGACTTGCCCAAACAGAAAACAAGTACCCACGTCAATTATCAGGTGGGATGCGCCAAAGGGTTGCATTTCTACGTACTTATATGATGAACAAACCAATTATGTTACTGGATGAACCGTTTAGTGCATTAGATCCAATGACAAAATATCAAATCCATGAATGGTATCAGGATTTAAGTGATAAGTTTAAAATTACGACATTGTTTATTACCCATGATGTTGGAGAAGCAATTAAACTCTCTGATCGCATTTTGATTTTGAATGGAGCCCCTGGACGCATTCAGGAGACGCTTGAGATTGCATCGCTTAAAAAGAAGCACTCTGATTTTTTACAAACGGCTGCTTTTTTGGAATTGAAGGCATCCATTCAGGAAAACTTTATGATGAAACCATAACAGCTTATTGAACTCAAAAAAAGATGAACCCTAGGGCTCATCTTTTTTTAGATTATGACGCGGTTATTGATGCTAAGATGTAGAATTTCAGCTTGTTCCGCTGAACCATTCCATAGGAAAATCAGCTTGGAAATGTTTGGGCGACCCCGTTGTACGGGTTCTTTAATAATAACGGCCACTTTGTTTGGACCTTGATTTTCGAATTGCCACTGACTGCGGTCAGGAGCGGTAAATCCATAATCAGCAAACGTTTGAATTACAAACTCATCTTGAGTGAGACCACTGGTGGTTTCGACGGGTGTTTCTTGAGGCTCTTCAATGGGTTCTTCAACTACGACTTCTGGTTCTTTGATTTCTACCTTTTCTGGTTCTTGTTTGCCTTCCTTTGGTGTTTCCTTCTCTTGCGTGGGTGCTGTTTCATTGGGTACCGCTTCCTTTGCGCTACATCCATAAAGCAAAGCACTCACGACTAATAATACTAAAACGCGTTTCATAAATATCCTCATATCTTTCTTATGTATGCTTGTGATTGCACAAGAACATTCACTATACGTCCTTTCTGACATTAATCCTTAGTGTGTGCCCCAAGTGCGTGATTGATGTTCCAAAATAAAAAGACAGTACCGAAGTAGCTGCCTTTAAACCATCTACTGGTCAGTTCCAAACTTAACGGTGTTTGAGACCATGACATGAAGTAATTCTCCAGTCTGCATTTGATTATCCCAAAGGAATACAAGTTTGGAAATGTTAGGTTTTCCTTGACCAATATTCTCTTTAATAATGACCGCAACTTTTTGTGGTCCTTGTTGTTCTACAATCCATTGAGAACGGTCAGGCACCGTGTAGCCGTATTCTGCAAATGTATCGAGAATATAGGCATCTTGTGCCGAGATGGCATCGGTTTGAGGTTTATTTACATTCGCATCGTTTGAAGATGGGTTAACAGGAGTCTCTTGCTGCGGTTTTGGTTCTTGAGGTTTCGAATCATCAGCAGGGAAGTTCACACTAACACATCCCGTCAGCACGATTACAAACAATGCTAAGGTGAGTAGTTTTCGCATGATATTTGTCCTTTCTAAGAAGCCCTGGACATAGTGATACTATGATTCGACTATTCTTAAACTTTATCATATAATTAGATTTGAGAAAAAGGAACAACCCAGGAGGCATTATGAAACGCTGCACATGGTCGACACATTCGACAAATGAAATGGAATATCACGACACAGAATGGGGGAAGCCGAATCATGATGATCGCTACCTCTTTGAAATGTTGAATCTCGAGGGGCAACAAGCAGGATTAAGTTGGTCAACCATCCTAAACAAACGCGATACGATGCGCCAAGCATACGCAAACTTTGAACCATCGGCCCTGATTAAATTTACGGAAAATGATGTAGAAAGACTGCTTCAAGATGCTGGAGTGATTCGTCACCGTCTGAAAATTCAAGCGGTAATTCATAATGCACATGCGTATCACGATATTGTGGCAAAACATGGCAGTTTCAATGATTTTTTGTGGGCGTATGTGGATAACGCACCTGTTGAAAATGATGTCCAACATTATACGGACGTTCCAGCAGAAACGGAACTCTCGAAGCAAATCAGTAAAGATTTACGAAAATTAGGATTTAAATTTGTGGGACCAACAACTGTTTATGCATTTATGCAAGCCGTTGGTATGGTAAACGACCACGAAAATGATTGTGCATTTCGTCACCAATAAAAAATAGGTCGAAGAACCTATTTTTTTTCGTCTGTGGGTAATGTTTGTTTATTCATGTAGGCTTCATACCGTGCATCGAGTTTATCCACATGCATCTTAAAAATGTCTTCGAAAGACAAATCATAATGGTTCGCAATGACCATTAAGTTTCCGAGCACATCCCCAATTTCGGACGCTAATTCTGCTTTGAGGTCGGTATCTACAATATCGTGGTCTTCACGTCCTAATTCAATGGCTCGGACCGAACGGGCAACTTCTCCTGCTTCCTCAAACAAAAAAGTTACACGAATGAAAATATCCAAATCCGACCACCCACGTTTCTTATAGTAAGTATCGACCCATTGTTGAAATAATTCGACGTTCATATATATATCCTCCCATTCTTTTGGAAATTATAAATTAATTTTCGGATGAATAAAATAGTTAGGTGGTATTTTCACGAGAAACTGATGTCTTCGGTGTTGTTACGGGTCTAAGTTTGATACAATATAAACATAACTTAGCAAAAGTCTAAGCATATAGGAGGTATTATGGATTTAAGAAAAAAAATTGACGACATCTTTGCAGACTATCAAAGAGATTTAGGGCGTCTGGTTTCAATCCCTAGTGTCCTAGAAGAGGGCGGCGATGCACCGTTTGGCGCGAATATCCAACGTGCATTAGAAGAAGTATTAAAAATTTCTGAAGAACTCGGATTTAGAACATTCATAGATCCCAATGGATACTATGGCTATGCTGAAATTGGTGATGGTCCGGAAATGTTCGGTGTTCTTGGACACATGGATGTTGTGCCAGCGGGTGATGTAAAAGCTTGGGATTCGAATCCATTTGAGTTAGTAGAGAAAGATGGATTCTTAGTTGGACGTGGTTCGTCTGATGATAAAGGACCAACTCTTGCAGCTATGTATGCGCTTAAGACTTTATTAAATGAAGGAAAAGAACTTAACCAACGTGTTCGTTTTATTTTTGGAACGGATGAAGAATCACTATGGCGTTGTATGAACGCATATGTTGAGAAAGAGGAACTCCCAACTAAAGGGTTTACACCAGATTCGGGATTCCCACTCATTTATGCAGAAAAAGGCTTAATTGAATTTATGTTGTATTCGCATCAAATGTCTGATGTTCGTCTCGAAGGTGGTGGAGCCCTTAATGCTGTACCGTCACAAGCAACAACCGACTACGATGCCAATGTTGCTGCTGCATTGGATGAATTAGGATATACCTATACAGTTGATGGCAATGATTTAACGGTTGAAGGAATGGCAATTCACGCTAAGGATGCAGACAAAGGTAAAAACGCAATTGTTTATTTAGCTGAAGGGTTGCACAAAGCAGGTAAAACAAATGACATGATTCGTTTTATTGTAGAAAAAATGTCCAATCCTAATGGAACCCTTGTCTTTGGTGAAGTTGAAGATGATGTATCAGGAAAACTCATGTTAAATGTTGGGAAAGTAAGTTTCCGCGAAAACGTACAACAAATTGGAATTGACATTCGATTCCCAGTAACTTATCCCGTGGAAAACGTCAAAGAACTTTTAACAAAAGATGCACACAAGTATGAAATTGTCGTTGAATTGTACGATTACTTGAAATCAATCTATGTTGAGAAAGAATCAGATTACATTCAATCACTGATGAAAGCATACCAAGATGTAACCGGTGATACGGTATCACAACCAATTACAAGTGGTGGTGCAACGTATGCCCGCGCGATGGATAATGTCGTTGCGTATGGTGCTTTACTACCAACAGGGTTAAAAACAGAACATCAAGTCAATGAACGTATTAGTATTGAGGATATGAAAATAGCAATGCATGTCTATGCACAAGCATTCCTAAACATCGTTATCAAATAACACTGAACGGGGGAAATATTGATGGAGAAGAAAAAGAAATTTTCAATGCCGAGTTCCTATACAATTGTTTTTATTGCATTGGTAATTACGGCAGCATTAAGTTATTTTATTCCACAATCAGTATTCGATAAGCAATCAGGAGACATTATCTTTGATGCAATTCGAGGACCACAAGGTGAAATTCTTCAAGGACAAGGAATGCAACCTTTTGGACTGTGGGATGTCTTAATGGCACCAATTAAAGGATTCCAATCCGCAAGTGATGTCGCGATTGGAATTCTATCAGCAGGAGGGTTCTTAGCTGTCTTGAATCATGTCGGCGCACTTGAAGCTGGAATTGGAAGCCTATTATCAAAATTTAAAGGAAATGTATTGATTGCAATCATGATGTTTGTGTTTGCAGTTCTGGGTACATCTTTTGGATTTTGGGAAGAAATAACTGCCTTCGCAGTCGTAATTATTCCAATGTTCGTCCTGGCTGGCTATGATGTTATGACAGGATTGGCAGTTCTCTTTATTGGGGCGTCCATCGGGAATATGGCAAGTTTGGTTAACCCATTTTCCACCGGTGCTGCGGTAGCGGCAATCGGAAACCCAGATCTTTCAATTGGATCGGGAATTGTCTTACGATCAATTATCTTTGCAGCATTGTATGTTGTGGGAACAATCATGGTAATTGGATATGCATCTAAAGTAAAAAAAGACCCAAGTAAGTCAATTACGGCAGACTTGGAAAACGTCAATACACTCGTTGATGCGAAAGAAACATTACCTGAATTTACGACACGTCGAAAATGGTCGGCATTCGTCTTAATCATGGTTGTAATTATTGTTATTTTGGGATATTTCCCTTGGGCCGATCTTTTAGGACAAGGCGTTTCGGATGCGATTAACGCACCATTTACGATGCTTGCGAAAGTCCCAGTTCTAGGCGATATTTTAGGAGCTGGCAATATTACACCCTTAGGAACTTGGGGTTTTGATGAATTCGCCTTCCTCTTCTTAATGGGGGCATTCTTACTCAAGTTAATCAATGGTTTGGGTGAAATGGAATTTATCAACAAATTTATTGAAGGAATGAAAGATCTCTTTGGAGTTGTTGTGGTCCTTGCGATTGCCCGAGGCATTGCAATCATCATGGGTAGCTCAACTGAGGGGATGTCGATTACCTTTATTTACTGGATATCCAACGCACTCTCGAGTGTTCCATTATGGGTGTTTGGAATCTTTGCAATTGCTGCATACGTCTTAATTGGAATTTTCTTGCAATCCACAAGTGGTGTTGCGGGAATCTCAATGCCCATCTTGGGAGCTGTTGCAGCCGCACTCTTTACATCAAATGTCATCGGTGCTGAAGGTGGTCAAATTATTCTGATTTCTGCCTTTGTTGCAGGGGTTAACTTTATGTCCGGTGTCTATCCGGGAGCAACCTTGATGGGGACCCTGGAACTTGTTAATATCCCATATGACAAATATTTGAAGTTTACATTGAAAATACTAGGAACATTATTATTCGTCGCTGCAGTAATTATTGCAGTCGCACCATATATAGGAATCGTACGATAACATGAACATTACATATAAAAAATTTACACAAGAAGATATACCGTTTTATTACGCATGGCGTAATGATCCAGAGGTCGCACAATATGACCAAAGTGGATTCTTACGTCCAATGTCATTTGAAGAAGTCGAAGAGTGGAGTCAAATCCTCGTTAATGGCATGACTTACACTGTTCTGGCAGATGAAAAGCCAATTGGAACAGTAGCATTCATGAATCTTGATCAAAGAAACCGTCATGCAGAGCTTGCTATTGTAATTGGTGATAAAAACTATTGGGGTCAAGGACTTGGTCCACAATTGATGAAACAACAACTAGAATGGGGATTTAATGGTTTAAACTTAAACCGCCTCTATCTTCATGTTTTTTCATTCAACGAGCGTGCTCAAAAATTGTATAAAAAAATGGGATTCCAACACGAAGGAACGAAACGTGAAATGCTCTTCCGTGATGGAAAATACCAAGACGTTGAAGTTTATGGCCTCTTACGCCGAGAGTGGGAAGCTCAACGCTAAGAATTGAAAAGTCTCTTCTAACTTAGAAGGGACTTTTTTTGGCTAATGGTTGGTTTAAACGTAGTGTTTTGATTGCAAATAATGACTGCCTAAGTTGTTTGAAATCAATTCTTGCAAACACTTACATTGACAAGTTAAGCACGTTATGTTAATTTTGAGGCAGGATTGTTACCACTTGGGCTATACCTACACACTGTAAAGTAAAGAGGAAATGCGTATGATCATTGTAAAAGTTATCAACAATAATCTCGTGATTTCTGAAAATGATGACAAACAAGAAGTGATTCTTATGGGAAAAGGACTCGGCTATCAAAAAAAGATAGGCGATGTCGTAGATGAATCGACCATAGAAAAAAGATTCGTTAGTGGTGAAACAGCTAATACAAATAAATTAGTGACACTACTCGCTGAAATTCCTCATGAACAAATTGCCGTAGCAACAGAAATTATCAGTTTTGCTAAGGTATCGTTAGGGAAGACATTAAGCGATAGTATCTTCATTACGCTAACCGATCATATTAATCATGCAATTGAACGTCATCAAAATGGCTTAGCACTAAAAAACGCACTATTGTGGGAAATTAAGCGCTTTTATAATCATGAATTCCTAATAGGAAAAGAAGCTGTAAACATTATCCACCAACGACTCAATATTACACTCAATGAAGATGAAGCAGGGTTTATTGCCTTACACATTGTGAATGCTGAGTTGGATTTAGATCGTGTAAGTCAGGTTTCGGAAATGACTGAAGTCATTCAGAATATTCTGAATATTGTTAAGTATTACTACAAAATTGAGTTAGACGAATACTCGTTAAATTATGAGCGGTTTGTTACCCACTTGAAATTTTTTGTACAACGATTGATGAGCGGTGTCTCATTAGAAGATGAAAACGATCAATTCATCACTATCTTGAAGGATAAGTACACAGAAGCTTACTCTTGTGCACTCAAAATTCGGGATTACATCCTTAAGAATTTCAACCGTGATTTGACAGAGAATGAAATGATTTATCTCACGATACATATTCATCGTGTGACGACACAATAAAATAGGATTGTTACCTTAAGAGGGCTAGACCGTTATAAATTGTAAATTTATGAGGGTCTTTTTATGCTTAAAAGAAGGAGAAACGTATGAACTACGAAAAGCTCGCACAAACTGTGATTGAAAACGTTGGTGGCGAACAAAATATTTCTGGGTTGGTCCATTGTGCAACCCGTCTTCGATTCAATCTTGATGACGAAGCAAAAGCAAACACAGAAGTTTTAAAAGCAACTCCTGGTGTCATGGGAGTTGTCTCAAAGGGTGGTCAATTTCAAGTCATTATTGGAAGTGACGTTGGAAATGTTTATAAAGAAATTACAAATCAAATTGATATCCAGAATGGGGCACCAAAACCGAAAGATGGTCAATCAAAAGTTAGTCTTGTAATTGATACCATCACAGGTATTTTTACACCGATATTACCCGCAATTACTGCTGCTGGAATGATTAAGGCAATCTTATCACTTTTAATTGTCTTCAAAGTTATGACAGCACAAGATCAGTCATATCAAGTTTTAAGTTTTATGGCAGATGCTGCATTCTACTTCTTGCCAATATTACTTGCTGCTTCGGCTGCAAGAAAATTTAACACGAATATGTACTTGGCAATGATGCTGGGTGGTGTATTATTACACCCTAACTTTATAGCGATGACAAAGACAGCGGCTGAAACTGGTGGGATTCATTTCTTGGGAATGCCGATTGCTGCAGTATCGTATGCATCATCCGTAATTCCAATCATTCTCACGGTTTGGTTAATGTCTTTTGTAGAACCTGTTGCAGATAAGGTTTCGCCCAAATCAATAAAATTCTTCACGAAACCATTAATCACAATTTTAGTGGTTGCGACAGCTTCATTAGTCGTGATTGGACCATTTGGTTATGCTGTGAGTGATGCAATTTCAAACGGAATTAAGTACCTCGAAAGTTTCAGTCCATGGTTAGTGCCGCTCATTGTTGGTGGATTTACACCGCTTCTTGTTGCAACTGGTACACACTATGGCTTAATACCAATTGGTATTAATAACCGTATGACGAATGGTTATGACACTGTGGTTTATCCAGGGATGCTTGCATCAAATGTGGGACAAGGTGCTGCCGCATTAGCGGTGGCGTTAAAAAGTAAAAAATCAGAAGTGAAGCAACTTGCATCCTCTGCAGGATTAACTGCTATTTTAGGAATTACAGAACCAGCATTGTATGGTGTTAACTTACGTTTTAAAACACCTTTATATGCAGCAATGATTGGTGGTGGAGTTGGTGGTTTCTTTATGGGAGTTATGGGAACGCGTAACTTTACTGGGGGATCTCCTGGCTTGATTACACTGCCAAGTTATATTGGAGATGATACTTTGGTTCATTTCTATTCCGCAATTGCTGGGGCTGCAATAAGTATCATAATTTCATTTGTTGTTTCATATATATTGTATAAAGATGAAGTAACAGAAACACCGGTAATGACACCTGAAATAAATGCCGATGCACTTCATGATACTCTGGTCGCACCGATGGACGGTCGCAGTGTTGCACTAAGTACAGTTAATGATGCCATGTTTTCCCAGGAAATTTTGGGGCAAGGGGTCGGAATTATCCCAAGTTCAAACGAAGTCTATGCCCCCGTAGCTGGTGTGGTTAGCGCTGTCTTTGAAACGAAACATGCCATTGGAATAACCGATGATGCAGGTGTAGAGATATTGATTCACGTAGGTATTGATACAGTACAAATGGGCGGATCAGGATTTGCCTATCACGTTGAAAAAGATGCCAGAATCGAAAAAGGAGATCATCTCATGTCCTTAAGCATTGAAGCCATTCAAGAGCACGGGTATGACCCGACAACAATGATGGTTATTACGAATTCAGACAGCCTAGGAGATATCCTTGTTACAACAGATCGTGAAGTGCATGTTGGTGACGCATTAATAAAAATAGTAAAGTAGGTAAAGATATATGACATTTCCAAAAGATTTTCTATGGGGTGGCGCGACGGCTGCCAATCAGTCAGAAGGTGCGTATAATTTAGATGGTCGAGGTCTCGCGAATGTCGATGTAATTCCACATGGAGAGAAACGTCGTGCTGTTATGACGGGGAAACTTCCGATGTTTGATTTTGAACCGGATTTATACTACCCAGCTCAAGGTGCAGTGGATATGTACCATCATTACGAAGAAGATATTAAGTATTTTGCAGAAATGGGATTTAAAATATTCCGCTTATCGATTGCGTGGAGTCGTATTTTTCCTAAAGGTGATGAATTAGAACCCAATGAAGCGGGCCTTGCTTATTACCAACGTGTTTTTGAAACCTGCAAACGGTACAATATCGAACCATTAGTGACTATTACGCATTTTGATGTACCAATGCACCTCGTCACGACATATGGTTCGTGGAGAAATCGAAAAATGATTGAGTTTTATGAACGTCTCTGCCGTGTTCTATTCACACGATTTAAAGATTTAGTAACACATTGGTTGACGTTTAACGAAATTAATATGATTCTTCATGCACCTTTCTTAGCTGCAGGTCTCACATTCTCGGAAGGAGAAAATGAAATTGAGATTAAATATCAAGCAGTACACCATCAACTTGTAGCGAGTGCGCTTGCCACAAAAATTGCTCATGAAGTGAATCCCAAAAATAAAGTTGGTTGTATGCTCGCTGCGGGGCTTTATTATCCGTTCAAATGCCATCCGAATGATGTAGCGGAAGCGCAACGTATGAATCGTCAAAATTATGCCTTTATTGATGTTCAGTCACGTGGGGAGTATCCAAGCTATTTATTAAAATCATGGGAGCGTGATGGTGTTAATGTGGTGATGGATTCAGACGATGCCGCAATTTTAAAAACATATACTGTCGATTTTATTTCGTTCTCCTATTATGCTTCGCGTGTCGCTACTGCAGATCCAAATGCCGGTGAGCGAACTCAGGGAAACTTACTCCCAACAATTCGTAATCCGCATCTTGAGGTCTCAGAATGGGGTTGGCAGATTGATCCACTTGGATTCCGTTCAACGATGAATGAATTGTATGACCGTTATCAAAAACCGTTATTTGTGGTAGAGAATGGTTTAGGAGCACAAGATATTCCAGATGCTAATGGTTACGTCAAGGACGATTACCGTATCGCATATCTTGCGAAGCATATTGATGCTATGCGTGATGCGATTGAGCTTGATGGAGTTGACGTTATGGGTTACACCACATGGGGTTGCATTGATTTTGTTTCCGCAAGTACCGGTGAAATGAAAAAAAGATATGGATTTATATATGTTGATCGTGATAATACAGGGAAGGGAACACTTCAAAGAACCCCGAAAGCATCATTTGAATGGTATAAAAAAGTAATAGCAACAAATGGTGAACATCTTTGAACCGATAAATTGAAACGCTCATTCTTAACTGTAGTGCATCGTATAGATGCGAAAATCAAGGGCCTATTAACCAAGACGTGTCGCAAAGAGATGTCCATACAATTAGAGTTAGAACCATCATCGTAGAAATATGATGATGGTTCTTTTTGTTTCTACGGCTAACCTTTAAACCATAGTGTCTTCTCTATCTCTTATTCTGTCCAACGCTAAACCTCGAATCATGATAATCTCGTAACAACACTAGAATATGAAGAACCATTATTTTGTACACAAACAAAGGGTAAAAAAAAGGAGATTAATCAAAATATCACACTATTTAATAAAATGTCATATGGGTCATAAAATCTTCATTTTGGAACATCATGAACAAAATATGAAGATTAACTTGATAGTCTAAACTTATACCCACATGACCAGTGGAAGAGAGGACATAGATATGAGGAAAGTAGTGAAGAATACGCTGACAGCACTCCTTGTTATGGGAGTCGCTGCCGGATCACTTCGTGTTTATGCTGATGATAGAGGAACAACCCAACCCATAACATCGGTAACGAAGACACAACAAGAGCAAACAGAAATACTGAATGACCCTGAATTTGAGGATATTGTGGAGGTCCCTGAGCAAAAAATTGATGCTTCAAAAGCTAATATTCAGGACGAGACGCAACAAAATAATGACATTGTGAAGCCTGTGTCGCATCAAGCTCGTGTTCAAGTGCTTGCAGATAGTCAGACATTAGAAGTTGGTAAAACAGCATCGTATCGCATTGTAGTTGGTGTTGACGGGGCAAATGAGATTATTCCTAATCTTGATCTTATAATTCAGCTACCAAACGTAGTAGATGGTACTGCAGTTCAGTTTAATCAGAACTTAGAAACCCTTGCATTACGCGACGTCATTCCAAGTTATGACGCTAATACGAATCAGTTGCATTATCACCTTACAAATCTTTCAGGTGGTTTTGATACAACCCTGATGCTTAAACTTGAAACAGAAAATGGAAGTGCCTTAAATGGTCAACAGTTATTGGTTCAAGCAATAATTAGCGGCGATACTATTGCGGAAATAAGTAGCGACGCATCCATTGAATTAGTCGCAAATCAAAATGCTTCGATTAGTAATAAGCTGCGTGGAATTATGGTAAATGATATTCCTGTAGACCGTTCAAGTATTCGCTATTTAGATGAAGCAATTTTTGATGTGGGATTTTCAATCAATAAATTCGAAACAGGTACTGTTGCACCAGATACAACTGATATGATTCGTTTTAGTTATACCTTACCTGAGGGCGTTGATTACGTTCGTGATTCAAGTGGCAAAACACCCACAATTAATGGTAAGACAATCACATGGGAGTTCGATGCTACAACGAATGTAGATGCAGAGTATTACTTCAATGTGAACTTTAACATCATTACTAAAGTATCAGGAAACCTAACTTTATTTAGTACTGTTGATACGATTGCAGCATCGGATGTTAAGTTTATCGATGGTAGTTCGAAAAATTTCCAAACGAAAGCAAGTGTCATGATTTCACCTAACTTTGAGTATGTTCCGGATGCACTCTTTGGTGGTGGCCCATTAACATCTGTTTTTAGTGGTCCTGCTGATAGTTTTGGTGGTGTAGGATGGATCAATAATGATGATCCAAGTGTGACAGATGGCGCAACCTTGGGTTGGCGTTTATACTTAAGTTCATTGGATGCGACCAGTCCAATTCACGGACTCAATAGTTATGATGCGTTCTTTATGCCAGATCAAGCATTAAACGTTACACAAATTTATACTGGAAAATTCTACCAACGTCCATCAAGTGTTTTCCCTGCGGGAATTCCAGCTGAAGAAGATGTCTTCTTTTCCTTAAGTTTCCGTTACGCTGGCGAGACGGAATGGCAACGTTCGATTGCAGAACTAAAACAAGAACGTTATTACTATGCTGATGAAATGGGAATTGATCCAAATAGAAAAGTATCCGAGATATGGTTCCATTTCCATGATGGCGAAAACAATATCTTTGCAGACAGTGTCGATTTCGTTCAAGAGACAATGTTTAAGATTCCAACGGGATTGACAAACATGAACTTAACGGTTTTCACAACCATTGATGAAGGTTATGTTGGTCCAGTCCAATCCAATGCTGGAATTGCATACTCTGGCTGGTACCCACAAAAAGAAGACCTAACAAACTCCTATCGTACAGATCAGCAATCAAAATATGTACCTACTGATTTAAAAGACAAGTATTATTCAGATATTAACAGTCAATATGAATCACGCTTAGCACCAAAAACGGCGCAAGTTGTAACTGCACCAGAAGGAATTACCCGTTTTATTAAGTCTAATATTACGTTTAATGAAAAACAATCCAACCTCGTCAATCAAGGGGATAATTTTATCCGTCTGGAAATCAACAATGATGCAGCATCCACACAAACGATGACGGGACCATTCTCAACATATGCGTTAGTCGATCATGGCGTTGAAATCCTTGACTTGGATACGATTACCAATGCAACGGTTACTGTTGCAGACACGAACTATCAAAACTCAAACCGGACATTGCTGAAAATTGATTTAAATGTTGAGCGTTTAGAAATTAATCGACGCGCAATTGTAAGAATTCCGGTTCGTATCAGTGAAAATGCTCCGAATACGATCAATGTTCAAATGTTTGGTTATTTAAATGAAACGTTCTCCGTATCGGATGTTTCGAATACAGATGGCTCGTTTACAATTCGTACAACGGATAGCCATGATTTCGATGGTGATAATGATTTCGATGAATATGTCTATTCAACCAAAAACACATTTACCTACCGTAATGCTTATGACTTTGTAGCAACAGCAACTGCTCATGATAATCTTTCAGTAACGATGCATCCGAATACCATGCAGACCTTTGATCTAACAGTCTTTAATGAAAAGGATACACCATTCTCAAGTTTAGAGTTGATTGGGGTCTTACCACGCATTAACGATACATTTGTAACAAATGATGAACATCGAAATTCAGTCTTTGACGTCTACTTAACAGGACCAATTCGATTACCAGAAGGGTATGAGTCATTGTTTGATGTTTCTTATTCGACATCACAAGAACCGCTGATTGAAGGGGTTCTCGATATCAATACAGATCCAGAGTTGATGCCGATGACATATCCAACAGAGGTGGATGATCAACCATGGTTATCAGAATCTGAAGTGACTGATTTTGAAGCAATCAAATCATTCAAAATCAGTATTAAAAAAGATGGCGGGTCAATTCATGAAGCATCACTACAATTTAAAATGGATGCACATATCAATGCGCCAAACCTTACAGGTGATGAAGCACTTGCAGACCGTATCGCATTCTTCAGCTTTGGTATCGCAGCAAACCAATCAAACATTTTTGAAACACAATCTGTGTCGGTGATTTATGAGAAAACACCAGTATATACGATTGCGGGTCGTGATGTTGAAATGTATTTAAGTGATGTAAATCAACTAATTGCTGATCAAACCTTTAATGATAAACTTCTTGAATCCATTAATCCAATCGTCACTAAAAATGATGAAATCGTGGTAGATCCGATGGTGGTCGCAACGATTCTTGACGAACCTGTAAATTACGCACCAGGAACGTACACAGTAAACCTGAGCTACTACGATACACTCCGTAGTGCACTCGCCGAGACAACTGTAGTCTTGACAATCTTGGATGATCCAGCTGAGCCAATCGAACCAACAGAGCCAACAGAGCCAACTGAACCAACTGAACCAACTGAACCAACTGAACCAACTGAACCAACTGAACCAACTGAACCTACAGATCCAGTCGATAAAGAAGAAACACTACCAAGTACGGGTGTTTCGGAAAACCGTATCGGTTATGCATTGGCTGTAGCGGGTCTTGGAATGAGTATTGTAGCTGGTTTAAGACGAAAACGTGAAAGAAACACGTCCCATTAGATAATTTGTAGAAATATATCACCCTGAAGCAATCGTGTCTTATATGCAGACCGTTGCTTTAGGGTGATTGTATGAAAGAGGAGGCAATATGAAGAAAAAAGCAGGGTGGATACTTGCCCTAATGATGTTTGTGCTTATTGGATGTACTTCCAAAAATGTTGGGTACGCCATCGCGGAAAGCATGAATACAGATGACTTACGTACAATTCTTAACGATAGTTCGATAACACCTAATGTTGGAATTCTTGATACAGAATCACTTCAAGATGTCTATGAAGAACTGGCATTTGAAATCGACAGTTTCAACCGTGAATTACAACTCATGGAAAGTGAGGATTTCGATGAACTTGAGGGTGAATTATTGCAAGATGTATTTGCTACACTAGCAATATATGCACAAACGATTGTTGATTTGATGGATGAAGACACAGCGTTCAATGCGTATTATCTTGGCGATGATCGAGATGTGGAATCGATTTACGGGATTTCAGTACTCGTCTTCTCTAAGCCCATCAATATCGATTCGGAATTGGTTGAGTTTATGAATGAACTTGCCAACGAGGAGATTGGCGAAGCAGTGTATGTCAATGACAAGATTTTAGTGATTGCAGAGTCTGATTATATTTCGGACATCGATCAATTCTTAAAATTGGCGGAGCAAGCTGTCACCAAACATGTGAAGGCATCATAAACCCCATTCGTATCAAATAATATTCTTAAAAAAGATGCGATTACGCGTCTTTTTCTTTGCAGTTACTTCAAGGGAAACCTCAAATGATGTGCTTTCTGCTATGCTATACTTAACTTGCCGCTTGCGTAATGGTTCAAAGCATGCTGAAGTGTACAGATTAATGGGGGAACGAAACAATGGGGTTTTTAGTGAGTATCGGGATATTAGTTCTATTTATTATTGTGATAAGTATGTTATTTAACGGTGTTGTATTGGGAGTGCATTCTTTAATCTTAAATAATGAATTGGTGGAAGATTTGGCGAATAAATTGAATCGTTTTGTGAGTTCTCGCAAACACCTCATCAGTTTTAGTCTTTTGGTGTTGTCTGGATTTGGGGTACGCCAAGTGACCATTTACTATCTGTTTTCAGGTGTATATTTCTGGTTTGTTATTTTTACTTTTGGACTTCTGTTGCCACTCTATATTGCGCCTATTAGTGCAATGTTCCTCCCTAATGTAAAAAAAGAGTATAAATATTGGAGTTGGTTTTCCAAGTTTTATTGGAACGTCATTGGTTCAAGTTCGTTATTGTGGGGTTTACTGATGCTAATCGACACGAGTACTAAGATATATGCGGACGAAAGTGGTGGAACATTTCACTATGGCAATCACAGTTTAAAAATACTTGGAGGCCTGTGTCTTATCATAGTGTCAATGTATGTTGCAACGTCACTGGCGGGGCGTAAACGGACTGCATCTCAGCATTAAAAAAGTAGACAGAATATTTCTGTCTACTTTTAATTATGATAATGTAGGCTACTCAGCTTTGGTGAAGATAGCTTCAATCAAGGTCATGAGAAGGGCAACGACAGGAAACATAATCCATCCTATCGCAAAGAAATCGTGATTCATGAGTCCAATCCCGACATAGACCATTGCTGTTAGTCCCATGAGTGCACCTGTAATCTTACCGAATTTCTTTTCTTGTGCGGTTGTGTGCATGGTATCACCATGATTTTCAGGATTTAAGAATCGGCTCGGCATTTCGGCTTTGATGGGCACTGAGATAAGGAAGAAAACGCCGATTGCAACAAACATCAACATTCCTACGCCAGATAAGTTGTCATTAATGCCAAGTTCTTCCATCACAATCGTGCTAAGAACTCCCAGTAAAATTATTGCGATACCACTTGGTATTGCCGCAATCATTTGCTTTTTATAGGGTTTTTTAAAGGCGTTCACGCGTTCTCTGTCGTGGGGTGTAAGTTCAGATCCAGTGATTTCAATATTGCCTAAACGAAGCCCGTAAACGATAAATAACGAGACACCAATAATCACTGCAGTCAAGAAGACAACATATCCGATAATTTCAAGATGCAAATACTCGAAGAGTGGAAAGAGTGCCGTTCCGACAATAATAGTTGAGACACCACCAGCAATTGCCGTTGCAAATTTAGGAATGAACTTTAAATAGGTATCTACAGTTCTTGAATCAAACGCATCAAGAGATGGTTCTTCCAAATTGAGTGCTTCTTTTAGATCATCAATCGAACCAAATTCACCAATTACTCTTCCGATTGCGGTTGCTTCCTCCATCCCTTCCTGGCGGTACTGCTCATATTTCGTTTCCATCGAATCTAGAATGTTGGCTTTAATGCCGAGGACTTCGTGTGTTTGAGGTAATGATTTAAACATTACGTCTACATAATCTCTAATTTGTTGCATAATCCTTCTCCTTTGTGTTTGTAAAGATATCAATGACTTCTTTTACCAGTTCCCATTCCGCTTGCTTTTCTTTGAAGTATTGCTGACCGGCATCGGTAATTCGGTAGTATGTACGAATGCGCCCCTTTGTTTCATCGCCTTCGTACGAGGCAATATAGTCGTTTTTTTCCAATCGCGTAAATGTTGAGTAAAGTGTTGTTTCTTTGATGACATATTTCCCTTGACTCATGGTGGCGATATTTTGTCCAATTTCATACCCGTAGGAATCCCCCTTAAGTAAGATATAGAGAACGATCGTATCATTGTAACCACGAATAACATCACTACTAATCATGTTGGCCTCCTTTACTTCATCTGTCGTAGTAATCGTAGCACAAAGTACTACGACAGGTAAAGTACTTTGGGGAAATTAGTGATAAAAGGTGCAAAAAGAGGCTGTTTACGATAGAATATAATGGGAAAAGGGGAAGAATATGAAAAAATCTATTATAAGTGTCCTACTTGTGACACTCCTATTATTTGTAAGTGGTTGTACTCAAACCGGTGATAGTTATAAAATTGCCCGAACAATGAATACGGATGCATATACAGCAATTGTCGCGGATAAAGTGAAACAAAATGTGGGAATCCTTGATGGTCAATCTGTCATTGATGCCTATAAAGAAGCATCATCAAGCCTTGATGACATCTACATGGAGTTGGATGATGAAATGATTGAAGAAGGTTTGGATTATGTTTTCGCAGCAATGGGCTACTATTATGAAACAGTCTACCAACTACTCAGTCAAGATTCTAAATTTGAAGCCGTGTATTTGGGTGATGATTCAAACCAAAATTCAATTGACGGGGTTACAGTGCTTAAATTTACCGAAGCGCCAGAAATTGAACCAGAGCTTATCGAAATCATGAATGATATCGCACGTGAAGAAATAGGTGAAGCTGTGTATGTCCAAGGAAACTATATGGTAGTCGTGAATGCAGAATACATTAATGATGTTGATGCATTTTTAGCACTTGCAAAAACTGGTGTTGCATCAGTAATCAAAAAATAACCTCTGTGAGGTTATTTTTTCAATCAAGATTGGGATAATTGAGAATGCGGATGGAGAGTTCGACGACAAAATCATCGACACTCGAAACGGTAATTTCGCTAAGAAGTAAATCTTCGTAAAAATATGCATCCAAATCGAGATTGTGTGCTTGTGCAAAATCTAAAATGGCGTCATAGCCGCGGTATAGCGTTTCAAAATCACCATGATGGTAGTAAGTGATATAGTGACCCTCAGGTTTGCGTGTGAGGTTTGGTGTTGTGTCGGGATCTAATGCAATAAAGTAAAAATATGAATGATTGCGATAATTACCGTCCTTAATATCTTCCAAGCTCGTTATTGTTCCAATCGAGTTCGCAAATGTCATGTTTTGTTCTTGCGCAAATTGGGTATATTCGGAAACGAAACTGTGACGACTTCGAGTCGGAGAGGGACTGCTTTGAACTAACCATTCCTCTGGTAGATATGAAATGGATGGCGTATTTGCTCGTGATTTATCGGCTGTATCAAGATTCGCTAAGGTACGATCGATGTACCGTTGGCTGAGTTCAAGGCGATGGATATGATCTTGAAGTGATTGTCTACGTTGGGCTAGTAAGTCCGTTAGGTGTTGCGGAGAACGATGATCCAGATAATCTTGAATTTCACTCAACGACATCCCCATTTCTTTAAAAAAAGAAATAACAGAAAAGGCGTAATACTGGTGATATGCATAGTATCGATAGCCATTTTCAGCAATGACTTCGGGCTTAAAAATTCCGATTTCATCATAGTAAAATAAAACATGTTTCGGGACACCGGCTAACTTGGCAAATTGTCCTGTTGTTAATTTATCATTAATTCTATTCATAATGTATTAATCTCCTTGACTATAAGGTTACCTTATAC
>NZ_WTSY02000019.1 GCF_009828775.2 Erysipelothrix aquatica
TAGCACCTTTCTTGGAGTGTAGTAACCTAAGTATATCGTGTTTGTCATCTATGTCTTTTATTATGTTCGAAATTAAGCATTAAAAAGTGTTGATGATTTCTCACCAACACTAGAATATGTAGAACCTGAAAATTTGAAACGACTTTAGCCGTTTCTTTTTTATGTCATACTTTTGCCCTATTTGATGTGTATGCTATTGGCGAGGTGAACTATGAAAAAAATAACGACAATATTATTACTAATGGTTTTGCTAGTGGGGTGCACCCAAAGCCAAGAAACGGAGCCTATAGAAGCACCAAAGCAAGCGGTTCAAACAAAGGAACATGATCCATATCGAATTGATTATGATACAGTCTCTGAAACAGATACAACGCATGACATCAAAGTGATTGAAACAACGCAAACATTCAATTCGCAAACTTTGAATCGTTATATGTATACCGATAAGGACAATAATGACTATCCTGCTGGTTATCCGATAGTTGTAAAGAAAGATACTGCACTAACATTGAATGTGGAGAATCAAACGCAAACAGATACGAATATTCACTGGCACGGTTTATCCTTGCCCAATGATCAAGACGGTCCTGCTTTACTGATAAACCGTCAACAGACTTTTCAATATCAGTTCACGCCTGACTATCAAGGGACCTACTGGTACCATTCGCATAATCGTCCAGTTCGAGACCAAGTTGATTTTGGGATGTATGGACCGTTGGTTATTTTGGAACCAGAAGATGCAAAGTATACGATAGATCAAATCCTAGTGATAGATGACTGGGCTGTAAATCAAGTCAGTGGACATATGCAAATCGAAGGTGATACAGATACAGTTAATGGCAAAACAGGATCTGAAATTGAGCCGATTTCTTTTAATAATACGGATTTAGTAAAGTTACGATTTATTCAGGCAGCAACTGCGAAGAGTACAGTCATCAACTTTCCATTTGAGGTTAATGTAACGCATACAGATGGGATGCCTCTTGAAACGCCTTTTAAAACAACCGTATTGGAAATTGCACCAGGAGAGCGCTATGATGTTGAATTAACCCATAAAGGAAATACAGATGAGACATTTGCAATCACCAATGATCGTAATCAAGGCTTTAAGATTCCTTTGATTTATGCGGCAAATGAGGATGGTAATCCTCATACAATCACAAATCAACAACCATCGCTTTATCAAATCGATGAAACTGCAATTCCACAACAACCCAATGTATCAATACGAATGGGTTCAACCATGAGTCGTGGCATGGGTCATGAGTGGACATTAAATGATGAGGTTTTCCCCAATACGGAATCGTTCAATCTGCAAAAAGATACTGTTTACCGTATACGTTTTACCAATGAAAATCGTATGAACAACCATCCGATGCATATCCATGGTGCTCATTTTAAAATCTTAAGTGTGAATGGTGAAGCTGTTGAAAAAACAGTGTGGAAAGATACCGTTGATGTGCCAGCGGGGAGCTATATAGATGTTGCCATCCAATTTAAAAACCCTGGTGAGTGGATGCTCCATTGTCATATTTTGGATCACGAAGACGGTGGTATGATGACAAGTATTATTGTGGAATAAAAAGATCTTGAGTGGGTTACTAAAAATATAGTAACAAGCTTAAATTTATGATATGATACTTCCACTATGGGTCCGCTTCTCGGTGTGTAATGACCCTTAATTTTGATTTAGAAATTAAGGAGGCATTATGATACAAATAGAGCATATTTCTAAAACTTATAAAGTACCTATCCGCGAGGGTGGCATCAAAGAAGCAATCCGTGCCCTTTACAATCGTCAGTACCAAATCATTCAGGCTTTAGACGATATTAGCTATACCATTCCCAAGGGTCAAATTGTTGGTTACATCGGTCCAAATGGAGCGGGGAAAAGTACGACGATTAAAATAATGACAGGTATTCTACAACCAGATACTGGATCATGCACCATCAACGGTCGTGATCCTTTTCGTTCGCGAAAAGAGCATGCCCAACAAATTGGGGTTGTATTTGGCCAACGGACACAGTTATGGTGGGATATTCCTGTTATTGATTCGTTTGAACTACTCAAAGATATCTATGCGATTTCGGATGAAGATTATCGGCAGCGATTGGCGGAGTTGTCAGCCCTTTTAGAGCTTGAACCCCTGTTAAAAATACCTACTCGACAATTAAGCCTTGGGCAACGTATGCGATGTGATATCGCAGCCGCACTTATTCATAATCCAAAGGTGCTATTCTTAGATGAGCCAACAATCGGGTTGGATGCACCTTCAAAAATAGCAGTTCGCCAATTTATTAAATCAATCAATAAACGCTTTGAAACGACAATCGTTTTAACAACTCACGATATGCAAGATATCGAATCGTTAGTCGACCGAATTATATTAATAGGTAAAGGGCGTATTTTATTTGATGGTACGATGCGCATGCTTAAAAATCAGTATGAACTTGAAAAGCAAATCAAGATTCGTTTCAATGGCATGCTCATGGAGCATTCGAGCTATGTTATCGAGTCGCAAGACGACCAAGCAGCAACGCTTCGTGTTATCGGTGCCGTCAGTGATGCGGTCCGCGTTCTAAGTGATACAGTTGATATCGTGGATATGGAAATTGTAAGCACATCTTTAGATGATATTATCGTCAAGGCGTACGAGGCATATCAAATATGAAACTGTATCTATCGTTTTTTAAAATACGTTTTAAAGCGGGTCTTCAATACCGTGCTGCAGCCCTATCGGGAATGATAACCCAATTTGCATGGGGCTTTATGCTTATTGTGATGTTAGGGGTCTTTAACGGTAGTACGATGACACCCACTGATTTATCAACGTATGTGTGGCTTAATCAAGCGTTACTTGCCTTAACTGCGATTTGGGCACTGGATAGTAGTGTATTCGAAACGATTGAAAATGGTGATGTCGCTTATGAAGCAGTCAAACCGGTGAATCTCTACACACTGTGGTTTGTTCGCAATGTGGCCCATCGGCTGTCTCGTTGTGCATTACGATTTGCGCCAATTCTTCTGATTGCAGTGTGGTTACCAGAACCCTTTACATTACGGTTACCATCAACACCTACCCACTTCTTAGGGTTTCTTCTCTCACTAGCACTTACAGTCACAATTGAAGTCGCGATAACAATGTGGATGTATGTCTTTGTTATGCATACGAAGTCATCACTGGGCATCCGAACATTCTTTGTTGCTTTGTTTGAAATGTTTTCTGGAAGCAGCATTCCCTATGCGTTCTTTCCGATTGCATTCCAAAACATCCTCAAATTAACCTTCTTTTATGGTTTGCAAACAGCTACATTTAATCTATATCTTGGGCTTGCAGATCCTCTTTCAACACTGAGCATTCAATTCTTTTGGGCCTGTGTCCTGATTGGTACGGGGTATGTTGCAATGCAGTACAAACTCAAGTCATTCGAAATTGTGGGAGGATAATATGAAACTGTATTTTAAAATTGTTGCAATGCATATTAAGTCACAATTACAACATCGAACTGCATTTCTTGCGTTATCTTTAGGGCAGGCTTTGTTAACATTCAGTGGCATTTTTGCAGTTATTATTTTAGCGACCAATGTTACGACCGTTGCGGGGTTCAGTACACCAGAAATTTTGCTTGCGGGTGCAGTTGTAACTTTATCATTTGCAATTGCAGAATGTGTCTTTCGAGGGTTTGATACATTTCCGCGGTTGTTGGGGAACGGTCAATTTGATCGTATCCTCGTCCGACCTCAAAATGTGTTGCTTCAGGTCATAGGGAGCACAATGGAATTAAGTCGGTTGGGAAGAATTGTGGTTGCGAGTATTATTCTTGTGGTGGTCTCTCAGACTGTAGTGCTGTACCATATCTGGTTACTGGCAATCATGGTTGTGTCTGGGGTCGTTCTTTTTGGTTCTTTATTTATAATTTATGGATCCTGTAGTTTCTTTACGACTGATTCTTTGGAAGTGTTTAATATATTAACGGATGGTGGTCGTGAGTTTGGACAAGTGCCATATGGTTTGTATGGAAAAAATATTCTGAAAGTACTGACGTTCATCCTACCTTTGGCATGTTTTCAGTATTATCCATTATTGGTTGTGCTTGGACGCGATGTTCCGACATACTTTCAATGGACACCGCTTGCGTGCTTTCTTTTCGTAATTCCTGCATTGTTAATGTGGCGCTGGGGTCGCCATCACTACCGATCAACGGGCTCATAAAAAAAGACTGGTATCACATTATTGTGATTGCCAGTCTTTTAATAAATAACCAAAGTAGTGAATATCATACCAAACATCATCATAGCGGAATGCTTCCCGTTTAGTTCCTTCATGCGTGAAGCCTAGTTTCTCATAAACATGACGGGCTCTCGGGTTGAAGTCAAAGACATCCAACTCAATACGATGGAGTCCTAAGGTTCCGAATGCATAGTCTAATAGAAGTTGAATTGCTTCGCTTCCATAACCAAAGTTTGCATGTGCTGGGTCCATAAGAATTCGAAGATTGCAAATATTCAGGATTTCGTCCCATTCGTTCAAAACGATTTCCCCAACAACAATTCCGTTTGCGACAATGGCTAAATCAAGTCTGTCTGTTGCACTAGGTAGTGATTGATACCATGTTGTATACCGTTGAAGATCTGCTTCGGTTGGTGCTTTTTGAGCATCCTTTGATGTAAAGGCACTTCCGGTTAAAAAGGTCACTTCGGGAATGTTGATGATTTCAATCATTCGTGGAATATCCTCAGTTTGAAAACGACGAAGTTGAATATTTTTACCGATTAGTGTTGGTTTATTTTCGAAAATAGTTTCGGTTGTTTCGCCATCAATCCGTTTTGATAACGTTAAGATGTCATCGATGGATTGAGCTCTTATATCCATCGACAGTATTGTTTGAAAGACTGATAATTCTTCTGCACTTAAAACATTAAATTCTGTCGGATAAGTGGGTGCAGTGTCCGGTACTTCAAGATACTGTTGTTTGAGGACGAGATAATGATACATCAAATTGGGTTCAATATGAGCGCCGTGTTTGATGCGTGTATCCAGTAAATCGCCAATGGTTTTTTGGTGAATTTCTCCGAAAGGGAAAACGTGCTTGAAGTAATCTTGAGCATCTTGCTCTTGTTGCTGTTTGGTTCGAAATAGTTTTTGTAAGTCCATAAGGTCACCTCTGCCTTAAGTATACAAATTATGCACTATACGCTGCAACATATTCTTGTGCATATGTATTTAAGCGATCGAGTGTACTTATAATGTCATGTTCAGATGTTGCAGGGTTGGTGCTGCACATACGAACTACTGTTTTTGATTCCAACTCAGTTGTGAACACGCCCGCATAACCAGAATCAACGATTGACTTAGCGATGCTTGCATTTAATGCATCGTTTGTTTCTTTTGAAGACTCTGGATGGTTGTAACGGAAGTTAATGATTGCGAAATGTGGTCCAGAGACAAGTTCCCAGTTTTCCATGGTACTAAGTGTTAAGGCGCCAAGTTCGGCTAATGTTTGCCCATAGTCAACACGACGGCTAAACTCATCCGTACCAAGAACTTGCAAGGTAAGCCAAAGTTTTAAGGCACGAGCAGGGCGAGTCAACTCAATTCCAAGTGATGAAAAGTCAACCGATCCGCCATCAATATCTTGAAGATATTCCGGTGTTGCACTAAAACTGTTGAGAAGGTCTTGTTTATCTTTGACGATAATCATGGCACAACTATAAGTTTGGAAAAGCAATTTATGAGCATCCCAACTGACGCTATCCGCACGTTCAATACCTTCTAGATGATGACGTTGTGTCGCGGATAACAAGAACGATGCACCGTAGGCACCATCAACGTGGAGCCAAATGCCATATGATGCTGCAATATCAGCGATGGCATGAAGTGGGTCTACAGTACCTGTGTTGGTTGTTCCTGCGGTTGCAATTATTGTCGTTGGGACAAGGCCGTTCGATAGATCTTGTTCAATCATTGTTTGAAGCTGATGGGCGTCTATTTGGAACGCACTATTTGTGGGAACAAAACGTAATTGTTTGCGCGTATACCCGATGATGTACAACGCTTTTTCTACGGAATGGTGAGTTTGGTCGGAAAGGTATACAACACCAAGATGACGATTGTCTTCGGATAATACCTTATCACGGCCAACAATAACGCCTGTCAAGTTGGCCATTGAACCGCCTGAGACAAAGACACCACCCGCTTTTTCAGAAAATCCAATCTGTTGGGCTAACCATTGGATGACGTTTTCTTCGATAGTACTTGCAGATGAACTGTTAATCCAGTTACTTGCATGGACATTAAACGCTTGCGTCATGACATCGCCTAACCATGACAATTTTGATGCAGGTCCGGGGATAAACCCAAATGCACGAGTATGGTCTTGCTTTAGAATGTGTGGGTAAACGTCTGTGAGTAATTCTTGAACGACTGCATCGACGCTTCGTCCTTCTTTGCTAAAGGTTTGGTTGGCGAAGTATGCAATGATGTCGTCAGGTGCAACACTACGCGCCGGCGCATCAGTTGTATCATTAAAATAGGTGTTGATAAACGCAAGCGCTGCCTCATAGACTGCTTGGTCTTCAGTTAGATTTAAATTTTTCATGGGGGAACTCCTTTACAATGCTTTCGATTAAATATACCATGTCCGTATACATAAGAAAAATTAAACAAATTAATGTGACATATAAATTGCATTTATAGGAGGTGCTTATGGATTTACGACACATTCAATCTTTTGTTAAGGTTGTGGAAAAACAAAGTTTTAGTAAGGCAGCTCAAGAACTAGGTTACACACAAGCAGCTATTACGATACAAATTAAGCAACTCGAAGAAACACTCGGTACGAAGTTGTTTGACCGTATTCATCGCAAAGTTCGGTTAACAGAAGATGGGGAAGCATTTATCTTTTATGCGAATGATATTTTACGTACTTTTAACCGAGCACGATCATTCAAAAATGATGAAGAGTCAGTAAAGACGATCATCCGTGTTGGAACCGTAGGGTCATTGGGAAGTCATTTTTTCCCGGATTTTATATATACATTCAGTCAACAGTATCCGTTGGTTGAATTAAAAATAATTATAGGCACGACTAAAAGTTTGACAGATATGATTCACCGCAACGAGATAGATATCATGTACACGATTGACGAACTCATTTATGAGCCCGAACTTGTAAACATGATGCGAGAACCGGAGCCCATTTACTTTGTGACAAAAGATCCAAACATTAAAGCACAAAAATATGCTTTAGATGAAATTAGTGATTATCCGTTTTTACTCACAGAAAAAGGCGAAGCGTACCGGTATGAACTCGAACGTCACCTTGCACATGAATCGGTAGATCTCAACGCGATTGTGGAAGTTGGCGAAATTGGCATCATTACAAAGGTTCTCAAAAAAGGACTTGGAATTGCATACCTTCCATATTTTTCTGTGAAAGATGATGTTGATAGTCATGCGTTAAATATTGTGGATGTAGATATTCCCAATGTCACGATGTGGCGTCAAGTTATGGTTCATGAAAAGAAATTTTTAAGTAAAGGAATGAAAGACTTTTTAGAAACAATTACAAAAAAATAAAACACCACGATAAGTGGTGTTTAGTCATGCTTGCTTTCACGATATGTGAAGTAAGATCCAATTCCGGCTAATGCAGAAAGGACAAGTAAGCCTTTTGAATTAAAGAGGACGCCAGTTCCAAGTAGAACTGTAGCAACTGTGCCATTGATTTTTGCGTGTTTTCGAAGGCTTTCGCTATCATCTTTAGGAAGCGGCATCGTAATTCCTAATTTCTTGTTAATTGCATCTACTTTTTGGTTTATTTCGCGAATCATTATTTCTTCTCCTTTGTGATGTGTGGTAATGTGGCCCGAAGCATGAGTTCATATATATCGGCTTTATTTGTTGTGGTCTCATGGCCGCTTCTAAGTGTAGAAAGTAGTGTGTTCAATGTGTCAAATGTAAAAGTATCTGAGATTATAGAGGTAAGTCCACAGGTTTCAAGCGCATCTTCAAAACTTGAGTAGTTGCTTTCAAAGAGACGATTCACTTGAAGCGGGTCAAGTTTCTTCAAGAACAGTTTAAAGTCGTGATCGTTAAACGTATACAGAAAAGGCTTTGAGTCATATTCATGATAGAGCATCATATTGAGAGCAATGAATCCTTCAAGCGTTGGTTGGCGGTGGGTGATGTCATGCGCACGTTCAGATAAATCGTTTTGAATACTCAAGAATGACTCATAAAAAAGTTCTTCCTTATTCTCAAAGAGTAAATAGAATGATCCTGTAGCAATATTGGCTGATGAGGTAAGGGCAGCGATACTTGTCTTTGTGTAACCTTTGTCAATCCAAGATTGGATACACGCCTCTACTAAGCTTGAGCGTAGTGCTTGTTTCTCTCCGTCGGTGAATCCTTTAGGTCCAGTTTTCATTGTTCCTCCAATCATGAATATAATTAATTCAATATTCATAATTAAAGTATACGATGTAATGGAACATAATTCAAGTATAAAAAAACCACCATGATGTGGTGGTTGTGTTGATTATTGGTGAGTGATTGCAGGTGTTGCGCTGTATTCATATAGGTAAGCGACACCATTGGCAGTAAATGTGAATGCGAGAGGATACGAAGAGTCTTTAACGACCTCGATGTCTTGAATATCACGAAGCGTAACATTAAGCGTGTTTATAATGTCATTAAGGATTGGACTATCTGTTGCTTCGAGGTATCGTGAGTCAAACTGTTGGAGCTCGTGTAAGGCATCAAACTCCTGAATGACACCATCTTCATAGTGCTTCACACGAAGATCGAAAGCATCGATATGTTGGATGTAGAGTTTTTCCCACAGGTTTTCACGAGTTTCGAGCTTTTCATACTCTTTAACGAGCAGCTCGGCAAACGCTGTTGAGAAAGCACGGTCATAATAGACATGGCCTAACATACACCAAGTTCCTTCACCGATGACGACATCAAGAATTTTTCCATCTGCATCAGCGTTGACATAGTACTCGCCCGCTTCAGAAACGTCATGTTGAACGACAGGATATGTTGCATGAAGTTCATATGCGTGAAAGACGTTTTCTGTAAAATAGTTATCGGATGAACAAATATAGGTGTTTTTCAATTTGTCCAAGACAAGCATGAGTGTGGATGTGTTGTTGTAGCGATTGAAATCATGATTAATGATAATCTTGACATTAAACATTTCAGCGAGGTACTCAAACAATTCATGTTTATAACCGAGAACTAGCGTAATATCTGTAATGCCAACTGCCTGAAGTTGCTTGATTTGACGTTCGATTAAAATTTCATCCTTAACATTTAGAAGTCCTTTTGGTTTTTCAAAAGAAAGTGGTGCGAATCGTGATGCCATACCTGCAGCCATAATAACGGCGTTATCAACTTTATAAGGTTCGAGTGCATTTAAACCAGCATCTGTAATGTTTCGATCAGCATCGATAAATCCCAATTCAAATAAGTGTTGTGATTGTGAATCGGAAGTATGAAGTTTGTTTTCATAAGCATTTCGTAAGTATGTAAATTCTGTAGCGTTCATAGTAACTCCTTGAGGCAGTGCCCTTGTATTCTATGGATATCTTACACCAATCAATTATGAACTTCAATCACGCATCAAGGGTCTAGTTTGATATACTGTAAGAAAGGAGCTTATCATGAAAATTGAACGTATAGAAACTTTGGGCGAACCACAAATTGCGATGCTTGTTCGGATTTGGGAACGGTCAGTCTTTGAAACTCATGACTTTCTCAAGGTCGGAGATTATCGAAAATTTAAAACGATGATTCCGACATATTTTGAACACACAGATAGTGTGATTGGGGCGTATGAGGACTCGCAGTGTGTAGGTTTTGCGGCACAGAAGGGTGATAACTTGGATATGTTGTTTGTTGATCCTGATCACTTTGGTAAAGGTATTGGTAAAAAGTTACTCTCGGCCATGGAAACGATGGGCGTAAAAACACTGGATGTGAACGAAGATAACCCCAATGCACGCTTATTTTATGAAGCGATGGGCTATCGTGTTGTACGTCGTAGTGCGGTAGATGATAACGGTAATCCGTACCCTATTCTTCATATGGAAAAATAAGCAGATTATGCTTATTTTTTTTTGTGGTGGAAGATTTTTATGTGATTTAATATTTGTCAAGATTTTGTGATATGATTATCATACAAATTAATAGTAAGTATTGGGGTAAGAATATGGGTAAAATACTGAATTCAAAAGGACGCCTTGAATTTTCATTCAAGGCCTTTAAAAAATGGGTTACGAACTATAAGCTTTTTAATATGCTCCTGGTTATTGCGTTGGTGTTAGTCGGATATACATTCTGGGATGAACGTCCCAATTCGATGCGAACACCGTTTTACAAAAATACACGCGACTACAATAATGTCACGGGAAGTTACGATTTTAATGCGTTTTACGAATTATTGTCACAAGAAAAAGGTGCATCCGTCAAAGATGTACACTTTAAGCTCGAAACACCGTATTGTTACGATACCAACGATGTTTCACTGTGCATTAAGGGATACGAACTATTTCAAACAGAAAAACATGTTCCGTTAACATCAGTCTATAAATATAATAAAGCCAGTCACTTTGTAATCGTACGTTTAGAGATTGCAAATAGGCGCGATAATCCAATATCAATAGACAATTTTTATCAACATTATGGTGATGTTTCAGATTTCACCAGACCGTTAAGAAATGAAGAATTCGAGATTCCTAACAATATAGGAAACTTTGGCCGGGACGACAAATTAAAAGTCGACCAGCATCAAACCTATGAAGGCTATTTGCTGTATCCACTCACAGCAGAAGCATACCGCCAACTCTATTTTGAGGGAAGTTACTGGATCAGTATGCCAGATGTTGTGGATACATCCAAATTAGATGCGCGAAACCTGATGGGACTATCTGAAGTCATTGAATTACCGATGGTCGAACCTGTCATGGCATCCCATCTCGAAACAGTTACGAACTTACCAACAGAACAAACGAAGCGGACATCGAGTTTTTCAAAAGTATCCACTCATTATGAACCCAATGTAACAATCACCAATAGCCAAGAGACTTTGGCTGTTGAAGTACAGGTAATTGAAGAGGGATATACTGAATACCGTCCATATTATATTTCGAAACGTAAAAACAGATCGTATTTACATGGGAAGACAAACTATCAGACTGTGAAGGTTCGCCTCACGAATTTAGGAATGCCTTCGATTGATACACAAGTTCTCACCGCATCATTGGACTTGGCATCGAGCAATTTCAAATCAACGGGTTATTTGGTTTCAACGCGAATGCAAGTTGAAGCGAATGGTACCGCAGATTTAATCTTTGAGTTTTCTAGGGATGAACGCGGGACCAATGCCCTCATTCCGAATGAAACATACCGTTTTATTTTATCAAATGACAGAAAGGACATTCTGCTTGAAGGTGAACTCAAGCTAGAACAATAGGGGGAAAATAATATGGCAATGATCGATATCGTAAAATACGAGGGTGATAATCAAGAATTCGCATGGAAGTTTCCAAATGATGCACTTTCAACAAAATCACAACTCATCGTGAATGAGTCACAAGTGGCGGTACTTTTTCGAGGTGGAAAGGCCTATGACATTTATGAACCAGGACGGCATACGCTTAATACTGAAAATATTCCGTTGTTGAATGCAATCATCAATTTACCATTTGGTAAAGAATCACCATTCAAAGCTGAAATATGGTATGTCAACATGGCACATGTATTGGATGTCAAATGGGGAACACAGACGCCTGTGAATATCCAAGATCCGAAATATGGAATTTACGTGCCAGTAAGTGCTTATGGGCAGTTTGGGATGACAATAAACGATCCGAAGACATTTTTGAAAAAGATGGTTGGAACAGTACCAAGTTTTGGTCGAGAACATATCACCAAGTATTTCAGAGGGATGTATACCAGTCATGTTAAGGATGAAATTTCGACCTACTTAATTGAAAAAAGAATTCCAGTTTTAGATTTAGGTGCATACCTGACAGAACTGTCTGCCTTTATGAAACAACAAATGATGTCAGAATTTGATGCGTATGGCATCGAATTATTGAATTTTTACGTAGAAGACATTAGTACTGATGATGACGATGAAGGCGTTGTTCGATTGAAACAGGCTTTATCAAAACGTGCTGAAATGGATATCATTGGTTATGAATATAAAGAAGAAAGAACCTTTGATGCTTTAGTTGGCGCTGCACAAAATGAAGGCAGCACCGGCGGTTTCATGGGAGCCGGTATTGGCTTGGGCGTAGGAAGTGCGGTTGGACAAAATCTGGGTGCCGCAATGAATGAAGTTACGCAAAGTGTTTTGAAAACTGAGACCCGAACATGCAGTAACTGTAACCACCCTGTGAACGAAGGAGATAAGTTTTGCGGTAATTGTGCTCAAATTCTACAAGCTCCAGAACATCGTTGTACATGCGGCGCTGTCGTAGGTGAACACCAAAAATTCTGTCACGAATGTGGACAAAGTTTGCACAATAAATGTACGGCATGTGATGCACCCCTCAAGCAAGATGCAAAATTCTGCCCTGATTGTGGAAAGGCGGTCGTAGATGATGAAGCGTAAAGCAGATGTAGCATTGATTGCGGGTATCATATGTATCGCGTTCACGGTCCTCGTGGGTGTGCTCACTGATTTACTTGGATCCAGCTTCGTTGTTTGGGTGCTGGTTGCCGAATTCCTAGCGACAGGTTTGACCTACCAATCCCTACAAAAAAATACACTTACCAAAATAGCGGTAATGCCAGTGATGCTTGTATATGTACTATTAGCAATTGTCTTTGCGACAATTATATACGCCATTCCAAATGTTAGTGAAGCTATTTTACATATTGGCGAAGCAGCACTACTTGGTGGTGTCATTATCCCTTATTTAGTCATTAGCACAACCGGGAATAATGAGGTATAGCTATGGCGAAACTCATTGATCGAAAAAAACATTTACGACGGAGTGAATCTGGTAAGGTACTTAAAAAACAGGCCCTGAGAAACTTGGGAATTGGCGTCTATGCGTTTGGTATGTTTACATGGTATCAACAAGTATTTGGTGATTATTACTATAGTTATGAGATCGGAAGATATTTTGCATTTGTCTTTATTGCCGTGGGCCTTCTCATGATATACCGAGCAACACGCTATAACTTACAAATCGATATGTATAATCAGTATTATTATTGGATTTATCAAAATGAAATGTTTACACTTCACGAACTTGCGACAGCTAGTGAAAAATCAGAAACAACAATTATTCGTGAGATTAACACATTAATTAATGATGGCTTTCTCAAAAATATTCATTTGAACACGAAAGAACGAACGATTGAAGGTGCTTTCGTGACATCGGTTAAAGAACAGATTCAACGGAAAGTAATTCGTTGCAGTGGTTGTGGTGCGCGAAATGAAGTTGTAGAAAACGAAACACGAGAATGTGAATATTGTGGTCGTAAACTTGTGTATGATCATCAATAAAAATAACCCACTCAATACCTTGAGTGGGTTGTATTTTTGCTAGAATATAAAAAAACACGCGGAATATCGCGTGTTTGAATATCATCATGGGGCGACCGACGGGACTTGAACCCGCGAGTGCCGGAGCCACAACCCGGTGCGTTAACCAACTTCGCCACGATCGCCATGTGCTTTGACATTATAGCCCAAATAAGTTGCAGTGTAAACAAAAAATACTAAAAAAATGAATGATTGTCCGTGATTTGAAAATTGATCGCGGAACGATGCTCTTGAGTGATGACCCAAGCAGAAAAAAAAGAACCATTAAGCATCCTAATATTTGATACAATAAACGATAGAATGGGGAATAATTATGACTAATTTTGATTTAATCCAACTTATTAATGAAGGCGTACCATCAGTCCATATTGAATGCGACCATGACACCTTTCTCGAAATTCAAAAAAAACTGCCACAATCAAATTTGATTACAGTAGCATTTGATGATGGCATGTATGAATTTATGAAAGTCGGAAAACTTTTGAATTTTTATAAAGATATTAATAACGCTTCTGTCGATGTTTACGATGTTATGACATGTTTTGATTTGCATCGCTATACCCAACAAAAAGTATCGAAACTTGAAGCAGGGGTTAAACGCCGGCTTATGATTGCGCAGGCTTTATTCATGAATCCCAAACTCATTCTTATTGAAGACCCTCTCGCAAACCTCGATAAAGAATCAGCCAAAATAATCGTAGGTGCACTTGAAACAATCAGTGAAACAACACGGGTCATAACCACATCCCCATCATTTCGCAATGTCTGTTTGATGCCTGGTAATTTATATTACAGTCGTAACGATACAATTATGCCAATTTATGAGTCGGTCCAAAATATCATGCCAACCATCCAAACTAACAATACGCTTGTCGTGAAGAGTAAAGGCAATGAATATGTTATTGATATTCAAGATATTTTTTATGCGGAGAGCATCGATGCAGTGACGCATCTCTATGTAAAAAACTCGCTGATTCCGACCCAGTTCACTTTGGAAGAGCTGGAGACACAACTGCAAGCATATCAATTTTTTAGATGCCATCGCTCGTATTTGGTTAGTATTCCAAAAGTTACGGAAATCCAACAATGGACCCGTAACAGTTATGTATTAGTCTTATCAGGCCAAAGTGATGTGGAAATTCCACTCAGCAAGCGCCGCTATAGTGAGTTCAAAGCCGTGCTCCACTCAGGGCAATAATGCGCCACTGAGCCGATCTTCTGCAGTATTCACTGCGTTTCTTGCGCCATTCGATGAAATAACCTTAAAAAAGAAAATGGAACCTCTATACTGGATTTAGGCAAACAAGCCAGGAGGTTTATGTATGAACAAAATCGTATCCATTAACGATTTATCAATCACATTCAACACTAAAAAAGTTTTGAAACACATGTCCTTTGATGTGTACGAAGGTGAAATATTTGGTTTCTTAGGACCGAGCGGTGCGGGTAAAACTACAACGATTAAAGCCCTAACGAAACAATTACGTGTTAGTCCAAATACAATTGAACTATTTGGGAAGCCGTTAGAAAATCATAATGCATCGGTCTATGATCGTCTTGGGATTATGACAGACAGTAATGATGTATATGATGCACTCAGTGTATACGACAATTTGAAATTCTTCGCAAATCTAAAAAATGTTGACCTAAAACAAGTCGATCAACTGCTTAGAGAAATTGGTCTTTATGATGATCGGAAAACACTGGCTAAAAAGCTATCTCGCGGTATGAGACAACGTCTTATCCTCGCTACCGCCCTCATTCATCAGCCAGCACTGCTTTTCCTTGATGAACCAACCGCAGCCTTGGATCCGAAAACAACGGCTGATATTCATATACTTTTTCAACGTATTAACCAAAATGGCACGACGATCTTCTTAACAACACATTCAATGGAAGAAGCAGACAAGTTGTGTGATCGTATCGCATTTCTTGATAACGGTACAATTGTTGAAATGGGAACATCCGAAGCGCTGAAACTAAAATATGCCCAAAATGAAGTTGTTGTTCACTATAACGACGGTACACACAAACGGGTAACTAAAGACCAACAAGGGCTCAAAGAACTTGCGAATGAAACTAAAATTATTAACACAATTCATTCCATCGAGCCTAACTTAGAAACAATATTCTTAGCAGTAACAGGGAGAGATAATTATGACAATGCGTAAATGGAAAGCACTCATTCAAAAAGACTTTAAACTAACATTCAGCAATAAAAGTTTCCTGGTCATCATGCTTATGCCAGTAATCTTTGCAGTTTTTTATACAACCATCCTACCGATGCCACCAGGACCCGAAGCCGATATGATTATCTTAATTATGATTACGGTTCTGGGCTTAATGATGCTAGGTTCCTCTTCTATGGGTATGTCCATTGCAGAAGAAAAAGAAAAAAAGACCCTACGATCACTTATGCTATCAGATGTATCAGGATTTGAATTCCTAGTGAGCAAGATGATTGTTGTCACGATCCTTTTTACATTAATACAAGTCGTGTGTTTCCTCATTGTGGGAGTTGCCATGAGTTATTTACCTTATTATATATTGTTGGTTTTTATGACAGTACTTTCATTATTGTTTATCAGCTCGATTATTGGTTTGATTGCACCAAATCAACAAGCTGTTGGAATCTATGGATTACCTGTTATGTTATTGACGGCAGCACCAATGTTTTCCATTATGGGTGATAACCCTGTAGTGTTAACAATCAGTAAGTTTTTACCGACAGGTCCTATCACACTCATGCTATTTCGTGAAGTAGACCCAAGCTTGGTGTATCCGAGTTGGTTGGGGTTTGGATCAATGATTGTATGGATTATCATCGCTGTACTCGCATTTACGACTTATTACAAACGAAAACAACTCGATAACTAGACATAATAAAAAAGCTCCCTTCTTCAAGGGAGCTTGTATTTTTATCATGGGGCGACCGACGGGACTTGAACCCGCGAGTGCCGGAGCCACAACCCGGTGCGTTAACCAACTTCGCCACGACCGCCATATGCTTTGACATTATAGCCCATAAAAAATCGTTTGTAAATAGGGTATATTAAAAATAACGAAATATGATATAGTTACTGTAATAATGGAGGAAAAACACGATGAAAATTGCAGTGATCACAGACTCATCCGCGGGAATTTCTAAGGCCCAAGCTGAAGAATACGGAATCTACGTGGCACGTATGCCAATAACCATAGATGGAAAAGAATATATGGAAGAAGAAGGGATTTCACGTGAAGACCTCATTGCAGCAATGCGACGTGGTTCAGTTGTTGGGACATCTCAGCCACCTTTAGGTGCTATGATGGAGCAATTTGAAACACTTTTGAAGACATATGACCATATTATCTTTCTACCTATTTCAAGTAAGTTGAGCGGAACATTTCAAACGGTCTCAAGTATTGTTGATGACTTTGATCGACGGATAACTGTAATTGATTCGAAGTTTGTGGCTGCTCCATTACTTTTATTATCAAAAGATGTAAAACAGATGGTGGATAACGGGATGACACCGGATGCGATTAAGCGCCATGTGGAACACAATGCGGATATGTTCGCACCCTTGATTCCGGAAGATATTCAATATCTAAAACGCGGTGGTCGAATTACGCCAACAGCAGCAGCAATTGCGAACTTACTTAAAATCATTCCGGTACTTAAAGTTGCGAATGGCGAAATTGACTTGCTAGAAAAAGTCAGAACCCATAAAAAAGCAGTGAAAGTAGGCGTTGAAAAAGTAACGGAAGGACGTAATCCAGAAGCATACCATTGGGTTGTTTTAGATGGTGACTGCGATCCAAAGTTACTCCAACAAACAATCGATGATGTTGAGAAGATAACTGGACAAACAGTTATCCGTGAACTGTTGTATCCAATCGTTTTGGCGCACACAGGACCCGGATCGATTGCAATCGCAGCGTACAAAAAAATTATTTAAAAGGAGTAAATCATGAATTCAATTGAAACAAATCTAGTTGCAGCACTAGAAAATATCATAGCTGAAGCATTTGGTATCGAAAATGAACCAGGTTTAGTTATGTTAGAAATTCCAAACAAATCAGAAATGGGAGATTATTCTTCCAATATTGCGATGCGTTTAACAAAACGAGTAGGAAAAAATCCGCGCGAGATAGCAACAATAATCACAGAAGCAATTGCGGAAAATCCAATGATCCAAAATGTTGAAGTAGCAGGGCCAGGATTCATAAACTTTTTCATGAAACCATCCGTTTTGGGTGATGTCATCAACACAGTTTTAGATGCTAAAGATAACTATGGTCGTTCAACGGTTGGTGCAGGAAAGAGTGTCTTGGTAGAGTACGTGAGTGCGAACCCAACAGGACAGTTACATGTTGGACATGCACGCGGTGCTGCCTGGGGTGATTCCTTAACACGTATCATGACATATGCAGGATACGACGTTCTACGAGAATATTACGTAAATGACCTCGGAAACCAAATCACCATGTTGAGTCATTCTTTGTTTGCGCGATATCAACAAGCATATGGTATTGAAGCAGTGATGCCAGAAGATGGATACCATGGTGAAGATATCAAACAAATCGCCCAAGATGTTATTGCACGTGAAGGTGATGCATGGCTCACAAAACCACAAGAAGAATGGGAACCATTCTTTAAAAAAATCGGTATTGAGTTTGAACTGGAGCGTATTGAACGTGATCTAGGTAAATTTGGGGTTTCATTCGACTCATGGGTCAGTGAAAAATCCGTTTATGACAACGGAAGTGTTGTGCGTCGTCTAGAAGAAATGAAAGCTAACGGCGAAACCTATGAAAAAGATGATGCATTATGGTTTGCATCAACAAAATATGGTGATGATAAAGACCGAGTCTTAATCAAATCAGATGGGTCTTACACATATCTTGTACCGGATATTGCTTACCATCTCTATAAACTGGAGCGTGGATACCAACGCTTGCTAAACCTTTGGGGTGGCGACCATCATGGATACATTCCACGTATGAACGCAGCCCTCGAATCCTTTGGATATAAAGATGTCATGGATGTTGATATTATTCAAATGGTTCGCCTTGTGGAAAACGGGGAAGAAGTTAAGATGTCTAAACGGACAGGAAATGCTGTAGGTCTTGTCGATTTAATTGATGATATTGGTGTTGATGCAGCCCGTTACTTCTTTGCAAGCCGTGCACTACAAACACCACTTGATTTCGATTTGGGTCTTGCTCGAACACAATCAAATGATAACCCAGTATTTTATGCACAATACGCGCATGCCCGTATTGCATCAATTCTGCGTCAGGCAGGAGATGTCAACCGTGTTGAAGTTATTGATCTCTTGACGCATCAAAAAGAAGTAGAATTGCTTAAACACATCAACGAATTTAGTTCAGTGGTTGCAGACACTGCCAAAAACCGTACCGTTCATAAAATAACAAATTATATTCAAGAACTAGCGGCATACTTCCATAGTTTCTATGGAGAACTTAAAGTTAATGACCCAAGCAATCCAGCATTAACACAACAACGTCTAAACTTACTTGTGGCAACACAAATTACATTAAAAAATGCACTCAACCTTGTTGGGGTTTCAGCACCTGAACAAATGTAGTTGCACATCCTAGTGTATCAGTGTATTATATAAGTATCACAAGGAGGTCATGGCATGTCGTTAAATAAGAGTACGGTAGCAATCTACCGACAAATAATTGACTACTTTCAATATGAAATAGCATCAGGCCGTGCTGTACCAGGGGAACGTATTGATTCGATTCGTAACTTAGCACTTAAGTTTAAGGTGAATCCCAATACAGTACAAAAGGGCTTAACAGAATTAGAACGTGATGGATTCATCATCACAGATAGAACAAATGGAAAATTTGTGACAGAGGATGAAGTTAAAATTCAAGAATTGAAACAGAAACTTACGCACGATTTAACCGTTGACTTTGTTCAAAGGGCGAAAGATTTAAATATAGGCAGTGAGGCACTTTTAGAAGCAGTCACACTGGTGTGGGAGGAATAATATGAATCAACCATTCTTAAGTATGCGTAATGTATCGAAACAATACGGATCATATCCTGTGCTTCGAGGCATTAATTTAGAATTAGACGGTGGTAAGATTATCGGTTTGTGTGGACCAAACGGTTCCGGAAAAACAACGATGATTAAATCCATTATGGGATTACTCAGAGATTTTGATGGCGAAATTTTAGTCCAAGGTAATGAAATTGGTGCAATTTCAAAAGCAAAAATCTCATATTTACCAGATGTAGAATATTTAGAACCAACACTTACAGGAATCAATGCAGCAAAACTGTATAAAGATATCTACCCTGACTTTGACATGGCAGTGTTAGAAGACTTGTTCTTAAAACTAAAACTGGATCCAACGATGCCAGTATCCAAAATGTCAAAAGGGATGCGTGAGAAATTTCAACTCGCATTGTGCTTGTCAAGAAAAGCTGATATCTATATTTTTGATGAACCGATTGCAGGGGTTGACCCGGCATCACGTGATTCAATTTTAGATACAATTCTTGGTAATTATGCAAACGATGCGTTATTGATTATTGCAACGCACTTAATTGCTGATATTGAGCCAGTCTTGGATGAAGTTGTTTTCCTTAAAGAAGGACAAATTCACCTTCACCGAAACTGTGATGATCTACGTGAAGAGTACAATGCATCGGTTAATGATGTATTCCGTGAGGTGTTCAAATGGTAATCAAACTTGTAAAAAACGAAATTAAAGCAACAGCAAAATCATTCTTGCCAGTGCTCATTATGACGATTATTGGTGCAGTCTTTGCAGTAATAATTGGATTCCAAATGAAAGATGTAGCTAGTGGTCTCGAACTTACGACATTCGGATCTATATTCTTGGGCGTATCGATGCTTGTAATTTATGCCATGATTATTGCATCAGTTGTACTTACCTATAAAGCAATCATTGATATGCTTTACAAAGGTATTTATAAGAAAAGTGCCTATCGCTTATTTACATACCCTGCGTCTTCAACAGAGATTTTTATTGCAAAAACAATTACAGCATCCTTCTGGAGTCTCATCTCATTTGCGGGAATCTTTGCCATTTACTTTGGAGCAATCAGTATTTTCTTCATTGATGCTTCAATGTGGCGTCAAATTACCCAAATCTTTAGTTTCTTATTCGGAGCTATCTTTGAAGGAAATGCAACCTTTGCATCATTCCTCATCGTTGTTGGGCAATTTACACAAACAATCTTATGGGTAACCGTATTATTGTTTGCAGGAAGTATTGCGAACTCAAGCCGATTCAGAAACAATCGTGGTTTGTTAACGTTTGTATTATTTATCGGAATTTACTTCTTAATTTCTATTTTGTCAAACCTCATGTTACCAGGTTCCGGATTTGACATCATCAGTATTGAAAACGGTACAGGTGGTGGAATATCAAATTCATACCAAGTAATATCATTGATTAAAGATGTCATCTTCATCATTATTAGTGGTGTTGGTACAATTTGGTTCTGGAATAACAAACTCGAAATTTTAAACTAAGATAAAAGAAAAACTCCGGTAGCAATATCGGAGTTTTTATGTGCTTAAAAATCTAAGGTCATGTAAGGTTTGTGGTCCAACGTAAGAATTGATAATGATGAATCACTAAGGTACCCGTAAGAATTGGGATGTCCGCCCTTAGGAAGTGCAATTGATCCGGGATTATACATCAGTGTTTTGCCGGATTTTTCGAGAACGGGAATGTGCGTGTGACCTGAAATGAAAATATCGGCATTTGATTGAGGACCAAACGTGTTCGGGTCTACCAAATGTCCATGGGTAATATATATCTTTTTGTTGTTGAGTTGCGTGAGTGTGTAATCTTGCATCATTGGGAAGTTCAACAACATTTGGTCGACTTCAGCATCACAATTACCACGCACCGCTAAAATCGGAACTGTGACGGCATTTAATAAGTCGGCAACAGCTTGTGGATTGTAGTCATCCAAGATTGGATTTCGTGGACCATGATAGAGGGAATCACCGACCAAAATCATTTGTTCAAAAGGCAAAGGTGTTGCTAAAACATCCTGCAACCGTTGGTGACTTCCGTGGATATCGGAAATAATTAGTGTATTCATCGTAATACCTCCTAAAACTATTATAAAAGAAAATGTGAAGTCGTGTAACACAATTCACGAAATTGACATAAACTACAAGTCTTAGTATGCTAAAATAACTACAGGAAGTGAACATATGAAAAATACAACCAAACAGTCAAAAGGACTTGTGCTCTTTATAACAATACTATCACTTGCAATTATGGGTGTTGGGGGCTTTTACATTATGAAGGGATTTCAAGGAAACAAGAATAATTCCGGTGTGGGAACCGTAAGTCAGAATAATTTTTACACATTACGTAAAAACGCGACACCACATCAAAAGGAAATCTATGATCAATTATCAGATGCATTAAACCAAGACGTACGTGATGATCAAAAAATTGCTGGGCTTGTAGCTCAGAGTTTTGTTGCGGATTTTTACACATGGACAAACAAAACAAAATTTAACGATGTTGGGGGACTCCAGTTTATTCACCAAGATATTCGTAAACCAGTGTTTGATCAAGCGCTTGATAATATTTATGGTGATATGAACTATTACCTTCAAAAAGGAGATATTGCCAATACGTTGGAGGTCAATCAGTCAACGACGAAACCAACAAAGAATGTCAAATTCTTAATGCAAGAAGAAGAAACAGATTCAGACGGTGAAATCTCGAAGGAAGCCATCACAGTTGATGCGTTCCAAGTCGAAATCACATGGACTTACAAAGATGCGACTGCAGTGAAAACCGCAGACTTCCAAAAATCATCAACCATAACAATCGTAAAAGATACCGATGGCTTATACTCAATCGTGGAGGTAACTGATGGACAACCAACAGACACCAACAACCAAGCCTAAATTTTCATTATGGAATAATGTATACGTTGGTATGGGTGTAGCACTCATCGCTAACGGGCTTGTTATTGCATTACTCTTTATTGTGGGTAACTATATGAAGATTCATGCGGAGTACTTTACGTGGGCAGTAGGAATTCTTGTAATTCTTGCATTACTTCTTAATATTACATTCCTTGTGGGATATGCAAAAAATAAACGCGTATTTCGCATCGTAACGGTTGTCTTTGGGTTAATTCTAATAACCGTGGGAAGTGTTGCAACATACTACCTTTACCGTACGGATTTCCTCATTAATCAAATTGTTAATACGACAGGTCAAGAAAATGTCGAATATGTCGTCGTATCTATTGATGGTACGTTGACAGAAAATGATTTAGATGGAAAACGTGTTGGCTTTGTTACAAGTACAAATCCAGAATTTGCTCCACTTATGCAAGATACAGTTCACCGTTACTCACGGACAGTCGAGTTCGTTGAGTATCCAAGCAACAAAGAACTCGTACAAGCAGCAATTGATAAAGAAATTCCATTTGCTGTATTACCAAAAAACTATACACGTGTTGCGGAAACAGTCGATGCACCGGTGAATCCGTTTGAACAATCTAAAGCGATTATTCAATTTTCAACATCGATAACATCAGATATTTCTAGTGTCGATGTTATTAAAGAACCGTTTACCATGCTTATGCTGGGAAACAATGACAACTTATCTGACTCAATCATTCTTGCAACATTTAATCCACAAACAATGAAAGCTACGATGACAAGTATTCCTCGTGACAGTTATGTTCCAATTGCATGTTACCCTGGACAGTCATCAGATAAAATCAACCATGCCCGAGGCATCAGCCGTGAATGTATGATTGATACTGTGGAAAACTTCTTAGATATCCAAGTGGATTTCTATTTCGAAACAGACTTCTATGCATTAGTTAAGATTGTGGACGCCTTAGGCGGACTTGACATTGAATCACCGCATCAATTTGCAGGATCATTCCCAATTGAAGGGTCAAATCCAGTAGAATATGACGATATCACAGTACCTGAGGGTCTCAATCATTTAGATGGTAAGCAAGTTGTTACTTTTGCGCGTGAACGTCATACGTTCCCTGATGGTGACTTTGCGCGTCAACGAAACCAACAATATGTAATTCAAGAAGTTGCAAAGAAAATTATCAACACCAGAAATCCAAATACACTTGTAAATGTTCTTGATGGTGCAAAAGATAACATTTCGACGAACATGTCAGTGAGTGATATGACAGGTCTCATGGGCTATGCAATTCAAAGCATTCAATCATCACCACTTGAACCTATGGATACATTTAGAATTACACAATCACAAGTTTTAGGGATTCCAGATTTCGTGGGGGATGCGTCTGTTGTTCGTCCATACTCCACATATGTCAATAACACTCGCACATTAATCGATCAGAATATGGAAAAAGAACCGCGCTTGCAAAATGATACATCCTTTGGCTTTACATTCTTAAAGCCTTATGATGCCTTCACTCAGAATCCAGATTTAGAACCATTTGATGGACTATTCTGGTCACCAAACGGTCCGACAGGATTGCCAGTGTCAGAACGTGAAGAAACGACACAGCAAGAGCAAACTCGAGAACCACAAACAAATAATCAGAACGGCTCTCAACAGAATACACAAACAGAACGTCCGACTGATAACGAAGAAGAGGCGGTGGAAGAAACAAAACCGCCAATTACGAAGCCAACAGAACCGGAAACCGATCCTGATACGGACAATGAGAATCAAAAACCTGACGATAACTCAGGTACAGATTCAACAAACAATAATTCAAGCTCGTCTAATCAAGCTCAAAAGCCAACGAACCGTTAGCACAGAAATTGTAATTTAATGAAAGCAAAACCGTCGTGTGCACGTCATTGCAGCGATGGTTTTATTTCTATAAGGAGGCAACCGATGCGACACCGAAAACAACCCAAAGCCAAGCGTTTTTTTGATGCACCATTCTATGGTATTCTCATAACCTTTGCAACTAACATTGTAATAGCGATGATGATTGTTCTTGCAGGTAATTATATGAAAATCCATTCGGAATACTTTACGATGGGAATTGGCATATTGGTTATTCTAGCACTTGTCTTAAATATCACGTTCTTAGTCGGATACGCAAAACGTGTTCGATTCATGCGAACTATCAATGTTTTCTTCGGGATTGCTTTACTGATAGTGAGTGGAGTTGCTACTTATTATCTATATAAAACAGATTCTTTAATAAACCAAATTATCAACATTTCGGGTGAGGAAAATATTGACTACGTTATTGTCTCAATTGATGGAACGAAAACAGACAAAGATCTAGCTGGCGCTAAAGTAGGTTACATTCAAAGTGTCAATCCAGAATTTGAAACGCTTATTCAAGAAAGTGTACAGCGATACTCACGCACTTCGGAACTGGTCGAATACAAAGATACCAAGAGTTTGGTGGATGCAGCCCTAAATAAAGAAATTCCGTTTGCGGTACTTCCAAAGAACTACACGCGACTTGCTGAAACTGTTGACGCACCCACGAATCCATTTGAACCATCAAAAAGCATCGCAAACTTTTCAACATCTGTATCATCAGAAGTATCTAAAGTTGATGTTGTAAGTGAGCCCTTCACCTTACTCATGCTTGGTAATAATGATAATTTATCTGATTCCATTATTCTCGCGACATTTAACCCGAATACGATGAAAGCGACGATGACAAGCGTGCCTCGTGATAGCTATGTTCCTATAGCATGTTACCCAGGGCAAACGTTTGATAAGATAAATCATTCACGCGGTATTAGCCGTGAATGTATGATTGATACAGTGGAGAATTTCCTTGATGTTGATATCGATTTCTACTTTGAAACTGATTTTTATGCACTTGAGAAAATTGTCGACGCGCTTGGGGGACTCGATATTGAGTCGCCATTACAATTCGCGGGTTCATTCCCAATTGAAAACTCAAATCCAGTAGAATATGAACCAATAACTGTGCCTGAAGGTATGAATCATCTTGATGGTAAACAAGTTGTTACATTTGCCCGCGAACGCTACAGCTTCGCTGATAATGATTTTGCCCGTCAACGAAACCAACAGTATGTCATTCGAGAGATTGCGGCAGCGATTATTAATACTCGTAATCCCAATACACTCGTAAACATTTTGGACGGAGCCAAAAACAATATTTCAACGAACATGTCTGTTAATCATATGACATCTCTGATGGGGTATGCAATCACAAGTATCCAAACGTCGCCATTGGAACCGATGGAAACGTTTAGAATTATCCAATCACAAATACTTGGAGAACCCGATGAAGCACCGAATGGTGCAAGCGTAATTCGTCCATATACTACGTATGTGCATAATACGCGAACACTCATCGATCAAAATATGGAGACAACTCCACAGCTTCAAGGTGATACCGCCTTCGGTTTCACGTTTTCAAAACCGTATGATGCGTTTACTCAAAACCCTGACTTGGAAACATTTGATGAACGCTTATGGTCGGAGAATGAGTTAAAGAGTAATCGAGATCGTTCAAAAGACAAATCAATTGCGAATCAAGAAACGAAGATAAATGGTACCAAAGATTCGAAAACGTCACAAACGGACTCCAAGAATTCACAAAGCTCAAAGAGTACGAAAAACGAAAATATCGATAGTATGACTGCTAATGGCGAGGTTATAGTGCCAGACTTTAGCACGATGAGTCGTGATGCTATCAATAAATGGGCAACAAAGCATAAAATTGACATCGAATTTGCACAATCAGAACAAAGTTCAGACATGTTTAATGACGGACAATTTTGGTCGCAATCGAGTCTTGAGGGCGATGTTCTTCCGCAAGGGTCAACGATTGTGATTCATTATGTTGTGAAATCATAGAAATATGTTTACAATTGTAATCGATTATGCAAGAATAAATAGAGAAGATAAGGAAGTGATGCCACTTCCTTTCGTCTTTGTTGAAAAGAAAGTCGGACTGTACGATAATAGTAACGTTAAAACAGGAGAAGTTTTATGAAACACGTATTTATTATTAATCCAATTTCAGGACTGGGGAATGTGAAAGATGTTGCTGGTTGGGTTCACGAATATTTTGAAAAATGTAATGAAAGTTATGAAATTCGTTTTACGGAATCTGTTGGGCATGCACAACGTATTGCGTCTGAATATACTGAAGCAGTGATCTTATATTCTGTCGGTGGAGATGGCACAGCTCACGAGATTCTAAACGGAATGAACTTTGACTCACAACTCGCAATAATTCCTGTGGGGACAGGTAATGATTTTTGGCGGATGATCGCAGCGGATAAAAAGAATATTAAAGATGTACTTTATCGAACAATTGAAGGTGAAGTCCATAATATTGATATTGGAATCGCAAATGGTCACTATTTCCTAAATTGCTTAAATATTGGAGTAGACGCGGATGTGAACAAACGCGTTAACGCAGTTCGTACAACCATCTTTCCCCGTTCACTTGTATATATCTATAATGCAGTCATTGCACTTGCGGTAAAAAAGAAAACGCATTTGGATATTACGATGAATGGTAAGACACAACGATTCGATACGCTCCTCACTTCAGTTATGAATGGAAAGTGGTACGGCGGAGGGTTCAAGAGTGCTCCCTTAGCAGATATTGAAGACGGATTGTTGGATGTGACCATTGTGAGTGATGTACCTTTTTGGAGATTGCCAAAATTATTTCCGATGTACTACAAAGGAAATCACTTGGGGTTGGATGTTGTAGAGACGCAAAAAGTTACAGAATTACATATTCATGCAAATCATCCGGTAGCAGTCGGATATGATGGAGAAGTCTTTGAATATACGGATATTGCGATCAAAGTATTACAAGGAAAACTCAAATTTAGAATGCCCGTGGGCAACAACACTTAATTTTTGAGTAGTTGTGGTATAATATACAAGCTTAGGAGGTAATACACATGAAAAACTTAACAAAAGCTAACTTCAATGAAGAAATTTCAGATGGCGTTGTACTAGTAGATTTTTACGCTGACTGGTGTGGACCTTGCAAGATGATCTCCCCGATTCTTGCTGAACTATCAGAGGTACATGCTGATAAAGCTACAATCGTTAAAGTTAACGTAGATGAGGAAGGCGAACTTGCACAACGTTTCGACGTTATGTCAATCCCAACGCTTATCTTGTTCAAGGATGGAAAACCTGTTGGTCGCAAAACAGGATTCATGCCAAAACCAGAACTCGAAAAATTCATCACATCAGCTGAATAATTAAAACACCAACAATTTTGTTGGTGTTTTTTTTCATATGTATTGCATTTCAAAAATGAATATGTATAATAAAACTTGTGTTTAAGGTTACTAATATATTTGTTTAGCAATACTAAACGATCGAGGTGTACATGGAAATCGGGAAAAAACTCAAACAATTACGCATAAAAAACGGACTAACATTAGAAGAGCTAGCAAGTCGCAGCGAACTGTCGAAAGGCTTTTTATCGCAATTGGAAAATGATTTAACATCGCCATCAATCGCAACGCTTAGTGATCTTGTAGAAGCGTTGGGCACGGATTTATCAGCATTCTTTAAACAAGAAAAAGAGGAACAGATTGTTTTTAAATCAGATGACTACTTTATTGATGAGAATGAAGACCATACAATCCACTGGATTGTTCCCAATGCACAAAAAAATGAAATGGAACCCATCATGCTTGAACTTAAAGCAGGTGGTGTATCAAATACAATCGAACCCCATGAAGGTGAAGAATTCGGTTATGTACTGCAGGGAAAAATACTTCTTAAGTATGGTGAGGAAGAGCTCACCGTATCTAAAGGACAAACATTTTATATTAACGGGAGCAAAACGCACGTGATTGAGAATCCGTACCAACAAACGGCTCGACTCATTTGGGTATGTACCCCACCGATTTTTTAAGGAGGAAACGCATGGAAAACAAACCATTGATTCAATTTCGAAATATTGTTAAGAGCTTTGATGACCAACTCGTCTTAAAAGGAATTAACCTTGATATTTTTGAAAATGAATTTGTAACACTACTGGGACCATCAGGATGTGGAAAAACAACATTACTGAGAATTCTTGGAGGATTCTTAGAACAAAATTCAGGAGAAGTTTACTTCGATGAATTGGAGATTACAAAACTTCCCGCCTACAAACGTGAAGTCAATACAGTTTTTCAACGGTATGCACTCTTTCCACATTTGAATGTCTATGAAAATATCGCTTTTGGGCTTCGCATCAAAAAAGAAGACGAAAGCATCATTAAACAAAAAGTTGAACGGATGCTTGAACTAGTAGGCCTTGTAGGCTATGAACACCGCAGTGTTACAGCAATGTCCGGTGGACAACAACAACGGATTGCGATTGCGCGTGCGCTTGTTAATGAACCAATGGTTTTACTCCTTGATGAACCTTTGGGAGCACTCGATTTAAAACTACGTAAAGAAATGCAACACGAACTCAAAGCTATTCAGCAAGATGTTGGGATTACTTTCGTTTATGTTACCCATGATCAAGAAGAGGCATTAACAATGTCAGATAAGATTGTAGTCATGAATGCAGGTGAAATTCAACAAATCGGGACGCCAACAGATATTTATAACGAACCAGAAAACCGCTTCGTTGCGAACTTTATTGGTGACTCAAATATCTTTGAAGGTATCATGATTCGCGATAACCTTGTTGAATTTGACGGCACTCAATTTGAATGTGTTGATCACGGATTCGATGAAAATGAAAAAGTCGATATTGTTATTCGACCTGAAGACATCGATATTGTAGATGTTGAACTTGGAAAATTAACAGGTATCGTTGATTCGATTCTCTTTAAAGGTGTTCACTATGAAATAGTCGTAAAGACAGACAATCGTGAGTTTATTATTCATACAACCGATATATCTGAAGTAGGAAAAGAAGTAGGCATCCACTTCTTCCCTGAAGATATCCATGTTATGTACACGATGGAGTCTTATTAGTGAAAAGCTATCGTAAGTTAATCACACCTTATGCTGTCTGGATGTCACTTTTCGTAGTACTACCGATGTTTATCATCTTAATCTACGCATTGACAACAAAAGGCAATGATGTTGTAACGCTACAATTATCATTTGATAACTTCAAAAAATTCTTTGATCCAGTCTTTATTAAAGTCTTACTCGAATCCCTGAAAATTGCGACAGTAACAACCGTTATTTGCTTAATTATAGGATACCCACTTGCATATATCATTTCGCGCCGAAGCGAAAAGATGCAAACCCTCTTAATTCTCTTAGTCACGTTACCAATGTGGATTAATATGTTAGTTCGAACCTATGCTTGGATTAGTATTCTGTCAGATGTTGGTATCATTAATAATATTCTTGGATTCTTTGGTATTCCACCAATTAAAATGATGTATACCGACTTCGCCGTAATTTTGGGTATGGTATACAACTTCTTACCATTTATGATTATTCAAATTTATACCGTGTTATCCAAGATGGATGAGTCACTCATTCAAGCAAGCCACGATCTTGGGGCAAATCGATTCCAAACATTCAGAAAAGTCATTTTCCCATTATCACTTTCAGGTGTTATTTCGGGAATTACATTAGTGTTTTTACCATCATTATCAACTTTTATTATTCCGAAATTTCTCGGAGGCGGAAGCTACGTCTTGATTGGTAACCTTATTGAGAACCAATTCATTAATATTGGAGATTACAACTTTGGATCAGCTATCTCACTCATTATGGCAATTCTCATCCTCGTTTCGATGCACTTTGCACAACGTGCCGACAAGTCGAATACTGATGAAGTGATGAAGGGAGGGAAAATCTAATGAAAAAAGAACGTAAATTTGGAAGTGTCTTGACTCTTGCAGCGATGCTAATCTTCTTCTACGGTCCAATAATCGTTATGATTATCTTCTCGTTCAATAGTTCGAAATCATTGACATCATGGACAGGTTTCTCAACAGACTGGTATTCCAAACTATTTGAAAGCCGCGATATCATGGATGCAGTCTCTAATTCGGTAAGCATTGCAATTATCGCAACAATCATCTCAACAATCGTAGGAACTCTAACAGCAATTGGTATTTCACGACACAAACCACTCGTTCGTAAAATTTACCTTAACATCAACAATCTTCCGGTGCTTAACCCAGAGATTGTTACTGCGATTGGGTTAATGCTACTCTTTATATCCATGCCGATGCTCGACAAAGGATATATGACAATGCTTATTGCCCATATTACATTCTGTACACCCTATGTAATACTAACCGTACTGCCAAAGCTTCGATCATTAGATCCAAGCATCGCAGATGCAGCTATGGATCTGGGTGCAACACCCTTTGCAGCACTACGTAAAGTAATTCTGCCACAACTAACACCAGCAATAATTTCCGCTGCACTAATTGCCTTTACCATGTCATTTGATGACTTCGTGATTTCATACTTTACAACAGGTAATGGTGTTAGCAATATTTCAATTTATGTCTATACAATGTCAAAACGTATTAATCCAATGATTAATGCACTCTCAACAATTATTGTTGTTATTATCACGATAGCCCTCATTTTAATAAACGTACTCCCACTCATCGTGAAAAAGAAAGATAAACGAAAGGTCGAAACAATATGAAAAAAATTCTAGTAGGACTTGCAGCACTAATTGTGCTTGCAGGATGTGCATCCGGCACATCAAAAGAAACACAAACACTCCGTGTATTTAACTGGGGTGAGTACATTGATGAAACACTTATCACTGAATTCGAAAAAGAATTCAATGCAAAAGTAATCTACGATCGTTTTGAATCAAATGAAGCAATGTATACAAAACTTCAAGATGGTTCAAGTTACGATATCTTAATTCCTTCAGACTATATGACACAACGTATGCGCGAAGAGGGGTTGCTTCAAAAAGTTGATTACTCTAAAATTCCAAACTACGCAAATGTTAATCCAAGTCTAAAAGGACGTCACATGGATCCCGATGATGAATATACAGTGCCATACTTCATGGGAAGTGTTGGAATTGTCTATAATAAGAACAATGTTGACCAAAAGGATTTAGATACACTTGGATGGAACATTTTCATGGATCAAAAATATGCAGGTAAAACATATTTCTACGATTCAGAACGTGATGCATTCATGGTGGCTCTAAAAGCAAATGGATACTCCATGAATACGACAAACCCAGAAGAATTAGAAGTAGCATACAACTGGTTAGTTGAAATGCGCCAAACAATGTCACCAATTTATGTAACAGATGAAGTTATCGATGGAATGGCTACAGGGGTCAAAGACCTTGCTGTAGTGTACTCAGGAGATGCAAGCTATATTCTATCAGAGAATCCTGATATGGCTTTCTATGCACCGTTACAGGGAACAAACGTATGGTCAGATACAATGGTTATCCCAACCAACGCACAAAACCCAGAACTTGCGCATGAGTGGATGAATTTCATGATTAGTGAAGATGCATCAACACGGATTTCAGAAGAAGTTGGTTATACAAGTCCGTTGCCTTCAGTTGTTGAGGCGTTAACAGCACCAGGTGCTAAATACGCTGAGGTTAGTTCATACGTGCCACGTGATGGTTATGAGAAGGATGAAGAGTTCTTCTATGACGCAAACATGAAAGTTATTCTTTCAGATTACTGGCAAAAAATTAAAGCTGTTTAAGTAGTAATGTGAGAGTTATGCACTGGAGTTTATGTGTATAACTCTCGCTTTTTTTAAGCGAATCAAAGATCACCAATTAAATCATGAAAATAAATGTACAACCTATTAAATGTAATACATACAAATGTGCGTTTGGCTCGCTAAAATAGCGGATATATTAAATATTCAAAATCTCAATTCAAGATTGCAAATCTCCCCAAAATTATAAAAAAATTAAATAATTATTTATCGTATCAGCAAGCTCAAACGCACTGTTTAGTGGGTTATTGATAGTGTTGGGAAAATATTGCTAAAAAACGTAATTCTTTTTCAATAATATGCTTGCATTTTGTTTCTGTTATTGTATAATGTAAAAGCAGTCAAGGAAACGGCAAGTCAATCGCAAGATTAAAAGTCGCTTAAAATGGTTCCTTAGCCAAGTGGTAAGGCAACAGACTGCAACTCTGTCATCGTCGGTTCGAATCCGATAGGAACCTCCAATATGGGGATGTGGCGGAATTGGTAGACGCAACGGACTTAAAATCCGTTGAAGGCAACTTCGTATGGGTTCAAGTCCCTTCATCCCCACCATTACTTTTTAATTGGTGGATCCACAATTCAATAAACGATGTACATTCGCGCTCGTAGCTCAACTGGATAGAGCACTTGATTACGGCTCAAGAGGTTATGGGTTCAACTCCTGTCGAGCGCGCCATATTAGTCGGGATGTAGCACAGCTTGGTAGTGCACCTGGTTTGGGACCAGGGGGTCGCAGGTTCGAATCCTGTCATCCCGACCATTTTATTTTAAAACACATTTATACATGGCGGGTTAGCTCAGTTGGCTAGAGCGTCCGGTTCATACCCGGAAGGTCGCGAGTTCGAATCTCACACCCGCTACCATTTATCTAAAACAAACTACTGTAGTATTGGACCCTTAGCTCAGTTGGTTAGAGCTACCGGCTCATAACCGGTTGGTCGTAGGTTCGAGTCCTACAGGGTCCACCAAATAAAACAAAATTTCCTTATGGAGGAGTACCCAAGTGGCTGAAGGGACTGGTCTTGAAAACCAGCAGACGTGAGAGCGTGCGGGAGTTCGAATCTCCCCTCCTCCGCCATAAATTTTGCTTGATTTGTTAAGTAAATGTGATATAATGGTGTAGCAGTAAAAATTACATATCGCGGGATGGAGCAGTCTGGTAGCTCGTCGGGCTCATAACCCGAAGGTCGTAGGTTCAAATCCTTCTCCCGCAACCAATGGCCCTGTAGCTCAGTCGGTAGAGCAACGGATTGAAGCTCCGTGTGTCGCCAGTTCGATTCTGGCTGGGGCCACCATGACACAAACGACAACCACTCAATTATGAGTGGTTTTTTTGTCATCTAATCCATTTTTGGATTTCTATTGTTTACTGTTTATGATTACGTCATTCTCATACAACTTTAAAAGAAAGTGATTTTCGCGTAATAAACATATCAAAGTAACACTTTTCTGAGAAATGAGCCGTAAACAAATGACGGTATTGTACCGCTAAGGATGGTGTATTCATCGTCAAAGGCTTTGATTTTATGAGCGATGTAACGTAAGCATGTAATAAGGTGTATAAGTTTTGATGTTTCTTTAATTACGAAACTTTTTAGAGCTTGATTATTTATACAATAGTCTGAGCATGACAATCGAAATTAAACCATAATATTATCATGACATTAGGGTATAAACTAAAATGAGAAAGATATTGTGGAAAAAAATTACTGTACAGTTTATAGTCTGAAAAATGTACTGGATTTGCTTTGACAAATAGAGTGATAAATTACTAGGAGATGTAGGATATACAAAAGAAGCGATAATCAAAATGAATAGAGATCCTAGAGAACTCGATTAAAGTAATGTACTCATTACAATTAGGGGATAATCTTACTAGCAAGACCTACTTCGATAATAACTTCCCTGAAAAAATCTTCTCCTTTGCTGTAAAAGAAGATGGTAATGATTTCTACGCAACAATAGATTTTGAAATTGGTTTAAGGTATAAAAAAATAATACCGTATTCAGTGTGATTGATACTGAAAACAACACTGATTCTTTTCGGATAAAAAACTAAAAGAGCCAAATAAGTAAAACAAAGGTTGGTTCTAATACTTCGGTATTGGACACCAACTTTTTCAGCATAAAGATACTCTATTATAAAGAATATTCTTCACTTTCTTTGCGATAAAATTACTTTATAGTATCTATAATTCAATCAACATTAATATTTAAGTTTGGGGATATATAAAAGTTAAATCATTTGTATATCCGTGAATCTATATTTGGGAGTGTGTACTGAATGTCTGGGTATTGTTGAACGTTTAACACATGCTGCTTAACGTATTGATTAGAAAATGTAGAGTAATTGTACATGGATTTAAGTTTTATTGCTGACTTACGCAAAATTACATAATATCATCGCTTTATAAATCAATCTTGGGTATGATAAGAGCAGTGTGAAAATGTAATTTTCTGTGGAGGACAAATGAAAAAGAAGTTACTAAAGTTGAGTGTCATCATGGGAGTTTTAACGATGATGACAGTATTGCCGGTATCTGCGACGTCAGGTAAGTTAAAGGGCGGAAGTATCATAAGTTGTGGAGACACATACTACGGTCACCATGGCGATGGGCACTGGCATGTGGCGGCTGATCGTGGGTCGGGATGGTACCCTCAAGGAGGGTCATTAGGCTATGATAATCCTTGCGGTGGTAATGTTGCGCAATCACGACAAGAAGATACGCGAGCACAAGAACAAGAGGCAAAGCGAATAGAAGATGAAAGAGTTGCTGCAGAGACTGCGGCTGCAAAGCAGTTAGAAGAAGAACGTAAGATCAAAGAAGCAGAAGAAGCCAAAGCTAAAGAAATTGAACTAGAAAAACTTAACAACACTTCAATTGATGCAATCAGTTTTGGTGGAACTGAGTTTGGTGGTTCAAAATCAAAGAATGCATCCCCACTTCAACTTTTAGCTAGTGAAATAAACTTAGATTCGTTTTCTGTTGCAACGAAAAATGGACAAGCTACCAGTACGATAAGCTTTGAAAAGGATTTAAAACCATTTATGGGTAACACTTTAAAAGTCAAAGTACAGTCGGAGAATAAAGAGAAGGATCAAATCCACGACTTTAAAGTCTTTATTTTTGGTACAGCAGAGGAGTTTGTAAATGCGACCTATGACGCTAAAATCTCGTATGGAAAAGACAAAACGATTGAGTTAACAAATACATCAGTCTCTGAAATTCGGGGCTCTGACCTCAATGAACTTTCGGAAGGTACGCTTTCGAGTATATCAGTTAATGGTTACTTGGTCGAAGATGTTTCGTATCAAGTGAAGCAGGAAGATGAAATAGCGATTAAATTATATACTAAGGACGGCGTATTCTTTGGAGAAATTCCTCTTAAAGAGAAGAATACTACAGGTGAAACTATTCTGGGAGCAGCAATCTTAACGGGTGCAGGCGCCGGGGGATATGCATTAATCCGTAAACGAAAAAAAGCAAAGATAAACGTATAACAATTACCAATTATAAATAATCAAAGGCATCATACGATGTCTTTTTCCTTGTTAAACAAAAAGTCGTGGTCACCTTCTGTCGTATATTTAGAGTATAATAATGGTAAATGGAGGGATGATATTTATGCCGGCAACTGTGAAATTTGACTACAATAAAGAACCATCACGTGATATTCTCTGCATCGATTGTAAGAGCTTTTACGCGTCGTGTGAAGCAGTTGATCGCAAATTGCACCCACTAAAAACCAAGCTTGTTGTTATGAGTTATCCCAGCGATAGTGTGAACGAGCGTGGAAGTGGTTTAATACTTGCATCAAGTCCAGCTGCTAAGAAGGCTTATGGGATTAGTAATGTTAGCCGAGCGCGCGACTTACCATTTCCTTATCCTGATGATTTAGTTATAGCAGCGCCACGGATGCATATGTATATGCAAATGCATCGTAAAATTAACGAAATTTTTCGAAAGTATGTTGATGATGAGAATATTTCGACGTATTCCGTTGATGAAACATTCTTAGATGTGACGGATTCACTTGAATATTTTAATTGTGAGAGTGCATATGAAATTGCGAAATTAATCCAAACTGAAGTATATCGTGAAACTAAGATTTACACGACGGTTGGAATTGGTGATAATCCCTTATTGGCAAAATTAGCACTTGATAATGAAGCGAAGGATAATAAAGACATGAAGGCCGAATGGCGTTATGAAGATGTTGCCTCTAAATTGTGGAAAATCGAGTCCATGACTGATATGTGGGGAATTGGTCATCGAGGTGCGATTCGGTTGCAAAAACTAGGAATCTTTAGCGTTTACGATTTGGCTCATGCCAACTACGATATGTTGAAAAGTAAACTAGGGGTATTGGGAACACAATTATACGCACATGCATGGGGAATTGATCGTACATTCTTGGGTGAATCGTATGTCCCTAAATCTCGTTCAATCGGGAATTCGCAAGTATTGAACCGTGATTATACAAGTAGAAAAGAAATTGAAATTGTAATTCGTGAAATGGCCGACCAAGTTGCGACGCGTCTACGAAAAGAAGGTGTCAAAACGAGCAACGTAAGTTTGTGGGTGGGCTATTCATTAGGGTTTGTTGATCGTGATGGAAAGACTGGATTTAATAAGCAAAAGAATATCGAAATGACGAACCAGAGTCATAAACTTGCTGAAGTTCTCATTGATATTTTTGAACAACATTTTGATCATCAAACAGTGCGTAATATTGGTATAAATTGTTCTAAGCTAAGCCATGACAAGCCGGAGCAAATTAATATCTTCGAATCGGTAGTTCAAAAAGAAAAGAATCACAAATTTGATGAAGCGGTAGACACTGTTCGCGAGAAATTTGGGTTCACCAAAATGGTCTATGCGAGTAGCCTTATGGAAGGCGGTCGTGCCATTGCACGGAGCTCTTTAGTTGGTGGGCATGCTGGTGGTCTAGAGGGTATGGAAAGTGAGGAACGCATTCGTGCCGAGAAAAAGGACAAAAAAGGAATTCAAAAACTACAATGAGTATCAAGATCGGCCTTTTGGTTTGAAGTGGGGAACGGCTTTCGCACTTGCGGAGCTTACTAAATCGATTGATGCAGGGAAAAGTGACGCACTTAAAGTCGTGCCAGCCTTACCGCAAATGGAACGTGAGGAAATCGATGCAGTCCTACAGCTTGCATTTTTAAAATCAAAGGTGATATCGATTCAGGTAAATATAATGGATGATCACCAACGTCTCAAAGAAAGTGTGATTGGGAAGTTCGAAGGGATGGCGGATGCATCATTTTTCTATGTTGAAGATTACGCAATTAGCTGGGAAATCGTAAGGAATGTATCCATCGTTGAGTAAAGAAAAACTTAAAATATCAACTAATGGAATAGGGTGCCCATTTAATAAATGAATCGATATGTGTTACTATCGAAGTATATCAGGGGGGAACGATATGAAAAAAATTGCTATTGTACTTTTGGTGACGATAATACTTGCTGGGTGTTCGACGAAAGAGAACCCTTCGCAAACACTTTGTGAGTTAAAAGATGATGGACCGATAAGTTACACATACATAATTGATGCGAATGGGAATGATGTTACGAGAATGGAAAATGTGCTTCGTATGAAAGGTTCTAATGAAGGATTTGACTTTGTTGCGAATGAGTTCCAAAAAGCGTTTGATGCAAGCAAACAAACTTGGGCTGAACGCGCGGGGAAAAAGGATATCCCAGGCCTCGAATTCAAAGTAGATAAAAGCGATAGTATGATTGCATTGATTCAGATTCAGACGATGAAGGATATCGACTTTGAATTGATGAATCGCATCAAATTTTACGAAGGGTATGATCGTGTGGTTAAAGGGTTATTCTTAGATGAGGAAGTAAATGCATTACAGCAGAATGGCTATACCTGCACGAAAAAGTAGGAGAAACAACATGAAGTTATATATCAAACAAAAAGTATTTGCATTCAGTGAGAGGTTCACGGTTAAGGATGAAACTGGAGTCGATAGATTTGTCGTCGAGGGAAGTTTCATGAGAATACCCAAGAAATTTATAATTCGAAATGAATTTGGCGAAATGGTATCGGAAATTGAGAAACAAATGTTCCGAATTTTTTCACGCTATGATATTACGACACCAACCACAGATCATGTTGAACTTGTGCGAAGATTTTCATTCTTCAAAAGTAAGTTCGAGATAACAGGGAAACAATGGGAATTGCGTGGCGATATTTGGGATCACGATTACAGTGTCGTCTATGGTGATAGGCCTGTGATGTATCTGAGAAAGCACTGGTTTACATGGGGTGATAGTTATGAACTGACAATTCCTGATGAACGTGACGCTGTGCTTGCATTATCCATCGCAATTGCTATCGATAAAGAAATAGCGGATGATCAACAATCAAATTAAAAGTCTCGAATCGTGAGACATGCATTAAGGCAGCACATCAAAAGGGCTGTCTTTTGTATGTATATTACATCAACATCATCATTAATATTTGTGAATTCTGTAATTAATAAATTGCATAGAGTTGGTATCGTAGTTTGATATAATGCAGTTAAACAGAGCTTGTGAGTGTTTTGTAATTATTATCAAACGAACCGACAATATGTTATTTATAAATAATATGTTATATATTTCACGACAAATACAATGAATATACACCTCAAATGATAACCACTATTGATATACTTTAAGGGTAATACATTAGATATGGGGATTTGATTCTAATAAAGGAGGTATCTTGATGTATAATCAATGGAATGGTTTCAAAGGAAACTATTGGAAAGAAAATATTGATACGCGTGATTTTATCAAACAAAACTACACAGAGTATCGTGGAGATGATGAGTTCTTAGAAGGACCAACACAAAATACAATTGATCTTATGGAACAATTGGAAACTATGAATGCTTACCAACGTGAGCATGATGGTGTCTACAACATGGATACTAAAATTGTATCAACTGTAACATCACATGGACCAGGTTACATGAATAAAGACTTGGAACAAATTGTTGGTTTCCAAACTGACGAACCTTTAAAACAAGCATTCATTCCTTTCGGAGGAATTGGAATGGCTGTTAAGTCATTGGAAAGCAATGGTTACGTTGCTGATGAAGAGCTTGTAAACATTTTTACAAAATGGCGCAAAACGCACAACCAAGGTGTCTTTGATGTTTATACTGCAGAGATGCGTGCAGCTCGTAAAAATAAAATAATCACAGGGCTACCAGATGCATACGGACGTGGACGTATTATCGGTGACTACCGTCGTGTAGCTTTATATGGTATTGATCGTTTAATTAAAGCGAAAAAAGATGACCTCAACCATGCAGGTTATCGAACAATGACGGATGACGTCATTCGTCTTCGTGAAGAAATTAATGAACAAATTCGTGCATTAGCTGACATGAAAGAAATGGCAGCAAGCTATGGTTTTGACATTTCACAACCAGCTGCAAATGCTAAAGAAGCTGTACAATGGTTATACTTTGGATACCTTGCAGCAATCAAAGAAAACAATGGTGCAGCGATGTCTATTGGACGTATTTCTGCATTCTTAGACATCTACCTACAACGTGATTTAGCAGCAGGTACTATTTCAGAGCAAGAAGCTCAAGAGTTGATTGACCACCTCGTTATGAAATTGCGTATGGTCAAGTTTGCTCGTACACCAGAGTACAACTCACTCTTCAGTGGATACCCAATTTGGGCTACACTTTCAATTGCTGGGATGGCATTTGATGGACGTTCATTAGTCACAAAAACAGACTTCCGTCTCTTGCATACACTCATTAACATGGGCCCATCACCAGAACCAAACTTAACTGTTTTATACTGTGATGCATTACCAGAAGGTTTCCGTACTTTCGCTTCACGTATCGCAATTGAAACATCTTCAATTCAATTTGAAAATGATGAATTGCTCCGTGAAAAATGGGGTTCAGATGATGCAGCGATTGCTTGCTGTGTTTCAGCAACAGTTATTGGTAAAGATATGCAGTTCTTCGGAGCACGTGCTAACTTAATTAAAGCATTGCTATATGCAATCAACGGTGGTGTTGATGAAATTACCGGTGCGCAAGTTGGACCACGTTACCGTCCAATTTCATCAGAAATCTTAGATTTCGAAGAAGTTAAGGTCGCTTACCAAGATATGATGGACTGGTTAGCAGAACTATATGTTAATACATTGAACTCAATCCACTATATGCATGATAAATATGCATATGAGAAATCACAACTAGCATTAATGGATTCAGATTTAAAACGTACTTTTGCAACAGGTATCGCTGGTATCTCACACGTAGCAGACTCATTGTCAGCGATTAAATATGCTAAAGTTAAACCAATTCGTGATGAAAATGGTGTTGCAATTGACTTTGAAATTGAAGGTGATTTCCCACGTTATGGAAATGATGATAACCGTGCGGATGATCTTGCTAACTGGGCACTTCAATACTTTATGAAACAAATCAAACGCCACCATACATACCGCAATTCAACACCAACATTAAGCTTGCTAACAATCACATCTAATGTTGTCTATGGTAAAGCAACAGGAAATACTCCAGATGGTCGTGGAAAAGGTGTTCCATTGGCTCCAGGAGCTAACCCATCATATGGCGCAGAACGTAACGGTCTTCTTGCATCACTAAACTCAACTGCTAAGTTAGACTATAACTGTGCGTTAGATGGTATTTCAAATACACAAACTATTGCACCAATCTCATTGGGTAAATCAGATCCAGAGCGTGTTGCAAACTTACGAGGCATCATGGATGGATACTTCTCACAAGGAGCATATCACCTCAATGTTAACGTCTTCGACAATTCATTGTTAGAAGATGCTATGGCAAATCCACTCAAATACCCGAACTTAACAATTCGTGTTTCTGGATATGCAGTTCGTTTCGTTGAACTTACGAAAGAACAACAACTCGATGTTCTAATGCGTACAGCTCACGAACGTACAGTTTAAAATTACTTATAATCAATAAATAGTAAAGCTGTTAAATTG
>NZ_WTSY02000020.1 GCF_009828775.2 Erysipelothrix aquatica
TCCTGAGCCAGGATCAAACTCTCCATTTGATTCTTTCTCATTTTTATACTCTGACGAGTTTTGTTTATTTCTTGTATTTCTTTTGAAATTGACGTTTCCTGTTTAGTTTTCAAAGACCATTTCGCACTAAAGTTCTCTTGAGTGCCTACATATAATACTACTTCAGAGGCCGGTTGTCAAACACAAAACTCATTTATTTCAAAAAAAAATCCACGAGTTTACTTAAACTCGTGGATTGATAAATATTTGTCGAAATAACGATGAATAGTATTGTCTTCGAATGGATATTCTTTATGTTTGGCCAGTTCAACAAGGCGATTTTTTTCATCTTCAACAATTCTTATGATGGATTCACTATAGTGCATCTGTTTTTGATGCAATTCAAATTCATCTTCATCCAAAATGATATACTTACCATCCGGAAAAACTTTCACATCTAAATCATAATCTATATTCTTCAATGACTCGCCATCGTACACACTAGGTGAAGCAAGATTACAATAATAATAAACTCCTTTAGCACGAATCATAGCAATGACATTATACCAACGATTTAAATAGTAGAAGCAAATTGCGGGTTCTCTAGTAAACCACCGACGCCCATCAGATTCGACTACCCACGTTTTATATGTAATGAGAACAATTTTTTCGTCATCGGCTGATAACACCGTTCCACTTGACCATGTTCTATGAAGTGATCCGTCATGCTTATAACTTTGTACATAGATTACTTCTCCAACTTTCGGTTTCATAACGTTCCCTCCCAATCAATATTAAATAGTAACGAATTTAAAGTATAATTTCTTTTTTTAATTTTGGTCTTATTAATAGAACTAAGAATGCACTTATTATCATCGTCGGTACCATATATGACGCATTGTAAAGCATCACTCCGGTAAGGACGTTACCTTCGTAATACGAGGCAAAGAAAAGCCATCCTGCAATATTATGCCACATAAATCGCAAAACATTCGACATAATTGCGCCAGTGGGGAATATCTTGTCTCCAAACCTTAGATCTTTAAAGAGCACCGCTGTAGAGTATGACATGTAAGAAAATACATAATCTGCCATGAATTGTCCTACAGTGAGAAAGTACGGAGGTGTGATCAACAGCATAATGATGATGGAAATTGCAGACACTATCAAAGATTTTTTAAATCCTAGGTGATAACTCGCTATAATCAATGCTACTGCACTAATGGAAATACTTCCCCCCTGGGGCATTTTCAATAATCCAAATGTAACACTTACATACTCCAATACTGTAAATAAGGTGGCATACATTGCGATTAGAACTAAATCTTTTGTTTTCATAAAAAAAACCTCCACACAAGGCGCAGGGTAAAAAAAGAACTCCCTCCGCTAGTTTTAACTAGATCAGGTTTTGAGGGTTATTTTCTCAACCATTTGGTTCCCCTGTTCACTTTTTAATTATAACATTTATGTTTGTTTTTTCAATGTCACATTGTAATGAAGTCAACGAGCATTCTATAGGATATCCCATAGATTTTTACACCTTCAATTTCTTCAAACAACAGGATATTCGAATTAACAATTTTCGATAATAACGGTGTTTCGTCAATATCTATATCTAAAAACGAAATCATTTCTCCATCTTTAATTGCTGTATTTCTTTTAATTGGCTTCGTTGTGTCGTGGGCATATGCAAGTTTAGCTTCTGGAACATGTGTGGGTTCTCCAAGAAAGAGTATTGTTGCATTTAGCTCATACATATCTTGAAAAATCGATTTATCACCGTATGGGTAATCAACTTTAACATGTCTTGCAAAGAACTTTGCGTACTTACCTATATGTCCAATCATTAACGACGGATGGTGGGCAAATGTTGTCTCATCTTTTAAGAGCATTAATTGAAGCATTCTTCCTGATGAGAGAATAATTCGTTCTTGGGTTGTAACAAGTGGTTTTAGTACCTTTTGGGATACGTTATTATTAAACGTATTGTCACCAATTATTGAAACAGTTCGGTCTTCTATATTTTTCAACAACATATCAAGCACATATTTCGATACAAGTGCAGGAACATTGCTGTTTTCATGAATTATTAATACACCGTCTGAAGGGACATCAAGTCGCTTAAGGAGTGATTGAATTTGATCTTGATTCACTTTCTGTTCCATATGTTCCCTTTCTAGTCTTTAATTACTATGTGAATGTGCAAGCTTGCTCGCAGCTGCAGCTGCAATTGCGCCGACTATATCATCGATAAAGGTATTGCATTGCCCTGCATCATGATCATTGAGTTTTCCAATAATTCCAGGTTTCACCTTATCAATATAACCATAATTTGTGAGTGCAATAGAACCATAAAGGTTACATATTCCATACGCCATAACCTCATCAATACCATATAAACCTTCATCAACTCGTATGATATTTTGAATTGTTTCATTACCAAATGCACCCTTGTCGACTTGAATATCAATATTAATAGCGGTCATCAATGCATTTTGTACTTCTCTTTTTCGGATTACGCTTTTAACGATATCTTCAATATCGATTTCGTGAATGTTTGCGATGTAGTCTTTTTGTAGATAAACCACACAATCAACTATATCTTTAAGGGTTACACCGCGTTCTTCTAATAACGCAATGCAGTCATCATACATTTCATTCATTATTGAGTCCTCCAGTACTTTGTCACCTAATTATACATCATCTTTTCTGTAAAACATAGTATCCCTTTAGGATTGAATGAAGTACAATAATTTCAGGAGGTATATTATGAACTTTTCAGAATTAAACAATAAATTGAATGCTTATTCTTTAGCATTAACAACGATGTCGTTTGATGCGCAGACGATAGCACCAAAAATGGGAGATGCATATCGAAATAACGTAATGTCTTTTTTATCCGGTGAGTACTTTTCATTGTTCACCAGTCATGAAGCGTATGTAGCCTTAACTGACGCTTTATTAAGTGAGGACCCAATTATCGCTAAAAGTGCGGCGCAAATGTTAGAGAGCTTAAATAAAATCAAAGATATTCCTTATGATGAGTACGTAGCGTTTGAAAATCTAAAACTTGCGTCTCATAATGTATGGGCTGATAGCCGTAAAAATAAGGACTATAGTACTTTTGTTGAGAACCTGAATGAATTAATCACATCTCATCGAAACGTTATTTCATATCGACCAAATGGTGCATCCATTTATGACGCATCTTTAGATGATTATGAAAAAGGATTAACGATTAACATTGTCGATAATTTCTTTACGACGGTCAACGACAAAATTGTACCATTCATCGATAAGGTAATTGAACACCAAGAACCGCGTCCTTCGTTTATGAGCGCTTTTGTATCAATTTCAAAACAACGTGAAATTTCCGAGTTAGTAATGACACATCTTGGTTATTGTATTGATTTTGGGCTTCTTGGAGAAGCTGAGCATCCTTTCAGTAGTACATTTTCAATCAACGACACTCGTATTACAACTACATATCACGAAAATGACTTTACACAAAGTATCTTCTCGATAATTCATGAAATTGGTCACTCGATGTATAATCATCAAGTTAACCCGGAATTTGAGGGTTACGCTATTGCTGATTCGATGAGCATGAGCTTGCATGAATCGCAGAGTCGTTTTTTAGAAAACATGATTGGTCGATCTGCTGCATTTTGGACACCGCTTTATCCAAAATTACAAGCAATTATACCTGATGTTCTTGGAGGCGTTTCACTTGATGAATTTATTCGCGGTATCAACTTTGTTGAACGTGGCGCAATTCGTATTGAAGCTGATGAATTGACATACCCACTGCACATTCTTGTTCGTTACAATATCGAAAAATTGATGTTTGTTGAGGCACACGACGCGCATGGGCTTGATCAAAAGTTTGCCGACGAAATGACTCGTATCTTAAAATTAACACCTGCATCAGTAAGTGATGGGATTTTACAAGACATTCATTGGTCCGATGCATCATTTGGTTATTTCCCAACATATGCACTTGGTACAGCATATGCGGCACAGTTTATGGCGGCGATGGAGAAAAATCTTGATGTGGAGCAAACATTACTGGATGGAAATTTATCATTAATATTTGATTGGCTACGTCAAAACATTCACCAATTTGGTGGGTCAATCGAAACACAGGACCTTATTTTGAAAGTCTGCGGGGAGGCTTTTGACCCAAATTATTATGTGAATTATTTAATTACAAAATATAGTACATTAGTAGGCATACCTTTTGAATGACCTGACCCCATATGCTATGATGTAGCCATTAGGAGGAAGTACTATTATGACATACAAACTACCAGAATTGGCTTATGCTTATGATGCTTTAGAGCCACAAATTGATGCGCGTACAATGGAAATCCATCATACAAAACATCACCAAACATATATTACAAATTTAAATGGGGCTTTAGATAAACATGAAGCTTTAAAAGATAAATCTTTAGAAGATTTAATCCGCAATATTAATGATGTTCCTGAGGACATTCGTGTTGCTGTTCGCAATAACGGTGGTGGTCATTTAAACCACTCAATGTTTTGGGAAATCATGGCTCCTGCAACAGGACAACAACCTGAAGGTGCATTGTTAGAAGCTATTAATGGCACATTTGGTTCAGTTGATGCATTTAGAGAAAAATTTGATGCAGCAGCTAAAACTCGTTTCGGATCAGGTTGGGCTTGGTTAGTCGTAAACGCCGACAAACAATTGGAAGTAATTTCAACACCGAATCAAGATAATCCACTTATGGATGGACTTGTTCCTGTTCTCGGCCTAGATGTTTGGGAACATGCATACTACCTAAATTATCAAAACCGACGTCCAGACTACATCCAAAGCTGGTTCGATGTTGTTAATTGGAGTAAAGTTGCTGAATTATTTGCAGCTGCAGTCTAGTTAACCTCAAGGAAATCTGAAAATAGTTAAAGTAAAGAAAAACGGTACATTCGGTACCGTTTTTTTAGTTATCTTTACCTAATCACTTTTCTTAAGTTTCTTTTTGATATCGAAACAGAATACAATGACTCCCATAATGGTTAGCATTGCACCAAGACTCATCCCCAAGCCACTCACTCCCGTTTGCGGTAAGGATTCCGAGCTTGAATCACTTGATTTATTATTTTCTACAATTTCGTTTACTTCTCCGCCTGTCTCTGGTGGCGTTTCTTCGCCTGATTCTGGTACCGTTTCTCCACCTGTTTCTGGGGTTGTTTCTCCTCCTGTTTCTGGCGTCTCTTTCTCTTTTTTGTTCAGTGTAATCGTTGTAGTAACACCATTTGATTCTCTTGTATCCACAACAAATACATTGTTTCCAATTTGAGATACATTATCAGGTAAAATTGCTTCAGAAAATTCAACATCCGTCGAGAACATGATTGAGTCTTGTGCTTGAGTTGGATCTGCAACGTTAATTTCAAATGACTTTGCATGTTCATCAATTAGAATCGATGATGGTGAATGAATTGTATAGTCCATCACCGTATGAGGTCCTTGGCTCCACACATTAATCCCCAACGTATTGTGTTTATTGTCTAGAACAGCTTGAACGTCTTTGTTATTCTCAATAATCTCAAAGGACTCCTCCACAGTACTTAAGGAACTGATTTCTGTGGCAGGTGCCATCATGTACGCATACGTTGCCTCTTGCACGTCAGCTCCGTGATTTACAATAATTTTCTTATATGTATCAGTGTATTCATTGCCACTTAATTCAGTCGCTGAGTGTCGCAAATATGTATCTGTATTTGTTTCCGTTTGTATGGTGACGGTTTGATCTTGAAGCATCATGTATGCGAGATTGTTCGAAAATTCATACGCTTCAAGAATCATCCAATCTCCTTTTTTCACATTGTAGTTTCCGTCGATAATTACTTTTTCGTCTTGATCTATCAACGTATAACCTATATCACTATCAAGGATGCGATTTTCTACGACTGTTTCGATTGTTGCTGGGGTTGTTCCATTTATATCTGTTCCAAGTGCAATAATCTTTCCATCCATCACAAACCATGATTTTTTAGCTGTTAAATCCATACCAATGTTTTTACCATTATTTTTCATGCCATTTTTATCAAGTTGCATTCCAATTGCCGCGTTCGTATCACTACTTGTTCCGCCAACCCATTTTTGTGGCGAAAGGTATGAAACCCATGCTTCAGTTGTGTCTTCTAGAGGTCGCGTGTCTACCGTTATTCCAGGTAGACGATACATATCGACAGTCGCCCAGTATGATTTTCCGAATTGCTTATCCTCGTTTTGGAGGTAAACCATTCCATCTGCCATATGCCACCCTTTTAAGTTCTCTTTATTGCCAGTTGCATATGCTGATACTCGATCGGAGTACATTGATAGCCCAAAGTGGTAGTCTTGAGCACTGTATACGTATCGGTCCATATTTGAAAACATTTTACTTCCTCTAAATGGGACAAAATCTGCTGGTAGCGTATCTCGATTGATAAAATCGCTCATTGTTACTAAGTCTGCGATACTTGTGCTTATTTTGAGGTAGTACTCTGGATCTTCTTGAATCCAGTATTGCATTGAGTTTTGTAAATGAATGCCTTGATTGTTATTTAGTAAGTTTCCTGCTTGCGCGAGTACTTTTACGCTATCAGATCCTGAAGCACCTATATTATGAACATATTCTCGGGCAATTGATCGTCCTTTGACAAGAGGCAGAAATGTTCCTTTGAACATAACTGGGACCGTTGCATTATAGGTCATTGCAACGAATCGTTCTTTTGTTGCTGCAGGAAGATCGTATGCTGTCTTGTTCACAATTGTAAGTATCTTTGTAACGGCTTTTATTAATTCAATTCCGTATGAACCTACATATGGTTTATTTTCGTGAAAAATGAAACTTCCATCATCATAGAATCCTTCACCTTGAGTAACGTAGTCAAATTCGCCCTTAATACTTTCGATACTTTCAGCGATAATTTCTGGATTTTGGTCAAGTATTCCGATACCAAGGCGAGTATAGGCAAAATCTGTCCGGTTAGCTCCTGAAGTTTGTGGTCCAGTATAGACAAAAGGAACAAAAACTTCACTGCTTCCTTGACCTAAAAGTTGTTTATAGGAATCTGGTACATATAATTTTAGGATTGCGATATATTCGTTTAGCTCTTCTGGTGTCAAAGTATCTTGTATCATGAAAAGGATATTTATCAATTCATGCGGAATTCCGATTTGCCAATTCCACCAGTTTCCATAGTATCCTTCTCCATTGTATTTTTCAATTTCTACAATGTGTCGTAATGCGTCTTTAATTGTTTGTAACATTGTACTATCTTGATAGTAGGCAGTGCCGTATGTTGCGTAAGCTTTGGTCAAAATTCCAATATTTTTGACATTTCGCGAGAGATAGTCGTGTTTGGGTTCTTTATCTTTACGCGCCCATAAAGAAGTCCGATTCGTATCTTTATCGAGTGTCTGGTTAACTTGCGTAGCATCATTTGAAAGTTTTTGAACATAGTCTTTTACGTATACATTTGATTGTAGGTCTGTATCTACGTCTAAATTTCCAGTTAGCGATTGAATCCATCGTTGGGTCATCACTTCTATATCCTGTGCTTCGTCACCATAGATTGGCATATATGGCACAGATCCAAATCCTAGTACCATAATAAAGAGTAGTATTGTTCCTAATTTATATAATCGTTTCATTATCCCTCCTGTGAAAGCGCTTCGATTATTAAAATAGCACACCACATCTCGATGTCAATCGAGTAAGTGTACCTAACTTTTTATATTTGTGTCCAATCAATGTCTACCATATCCACTTCTAAATGGTTTTTTAAGCATTACTTTGACTAAATAACGATTGCAGTCTCGAAATACAAACACCAAAATTGCGTATGTTTTACACAAGATTGTTTATGCTCATTTCGACCTCTTCATTTTCGCGCAACTACTTATTTTAAGAGTGTGGACACATAAATATCTTTCGGCATTTTATCAATATCTACACAATCAGAGTATAAAAAAACGTTACATAATGTAACGTTTTAGTTTATTGCCTGAATGTATAACAAATAATTGCAGTTGCAATCGCAACGTTTAATGATTCAAAATTACTGGTTTCTATTTTTGTGGTACCATCACACTGTTCGAGAACTGCATCACTGACACCTTGTCCCTCTGATCCAACCACAAAAGCAATTGCATTATCGGTAATCGCTGACAGTGGCACTGTATTATCTCCCAAGTATGTCGCATATACAGATACAGATTCACCTTTCAAACGTGTGATTGCGTCTTCGAGTGACATTCTTATAACTGGCACATGGAAAATTGACCCTTGGGTTGATCGGACAACCTTATCATTGAATTCATCCACACTATCGATCGAAACGATGACTGCATCAAATCCAAAACTGTGTGCGGTGCGGATTATCGTGCCGAGATTTCCAGGGTCTTGAACCCCATCACATAGAATGAATCGTTTCCCTTTTTGTGGCCATCCATGCTGCGGTTTATCAACTTCAGTAAACAGTGTTGATCCAGATTGAGTCGTGGATAGTTTGTGTGCAATGACATCGGTAATTTCCACATCAAATCCTGATCCGATACCATAAGTTGTGTGATTAAGTCCAGATGCCTTCACTTCTTGGAGTAGGTGTTCTCCCTCGACAAGAAGTTTGCCGTTAGCATCACGATACTTTTTCTTTGATAATTTTAAGAGTGACTTGATGGTTTCGTTATTGACGGATGTAATTTTCATAATTAACTATGAAGGACGTGATCACAACGTTCACACAATCCTGCGTCGTTAATTGAGCTCACAACATTCCAGCATCGTTGGCAAGTTTGACCATCGTATTTCGTAACTGTTACGTCAATTGCTTCACCTTCGACGGCGACAAGTGCTACATGTGACACAATGAACCATTGTGCTAAATGTTTACCAAGAATAGACTCGACACGTTCTAATGTCGCGCTATTGACTGAGATTGTAACTGCAGCTTCCAATGATTTCCCAATTTCTTTATCCGCACGTTTGACTTCGAGCGCTTTAAATACTGTTTCGCGAACTCTAAAGAGATCTTGCATGTCCGCTTTTTCTTGTTCAGTAATGATTTCATCTTGGATGTCTGCAAATTTTGTGAGATGAATGCTTCCTTGCTCTGGTTTAAAGATTTGATACATTTCTTCTGTTGTATGAGGCAAGATTGGCGCAAGGAGTTTTAAGTATGTATCGAGTGTATGATAAATGACAGTTTGAATTTCACGTCGTGCACGGTCATCTTCTTTCTCAATGTAAAGAATATCCTTTGTATAGTCTAAATAGTATGACGACATCGTATTAATTAGTGAGTTAAGTACTGCTGTCGTTACTTTTTGATAATCGAAACCTTCATATGCTTTACGGCCTTCGTTATTTACACGAATCGCTTCGTTCAAGACATAACGGTTCATTAACGATAAATCTTCAATTGCAATACCGTCAGTATCGATGTTGAAATTGTTCAAGTTACCGTGCATAAAGCGGAATGTGTTTCGAATCTTTCGGTATGACTCGCTCACTTGTTTTAGTAGGTCTTTTGACATCGTAATGTCTGAATGATAGTCAACACTTCCCACCCAAAGGCGTAAAATATCTGCACCCATTTCGGATGTGATTTCATTTGGACTGAGACCATTGGATTTTGATTTACTCATTTTTTCGCCAGAATCCAGTTTGATGAACCCATGGGTAATTACTGCTTTGTAAGGTGCAATGCCGTACAACGCTACAGAAATAATGAGTGATGAGTTAAACCATCCACGGAATTGGTCGGCTCCTTCAGCATATGCATCAACCGGAAGTGGTGTTTCGTTGTGATTTAATGCTGCTGTATGTGATGAGCCTGAGTCAAACCAAACATCCATGATATCTTTTTCTTTTGTAAAGGTTCCATTTGGAGAATTCGGATGTGTATAACCAACAGGCAACAGTTCAGCAGCCTCTTTCTCAAACCAAATATTTGAACCATGTTCTTCAAAGAGTGTCGCAACATGTTCAAAGACTTCTGCATCTATGATTGGTGTCTCGTCTTCTGCGTAGAAGATTGGAATTGGAACACCCCACGCACGTTGACGTGAAATTGTCCAGTCGCCACGATCTGCAATCATATTATGCATCCGTTTTTCGCCCCATTTTGGATACCACTCAACATTAGCAATTTCGTCAAGAATTTGTTGACGAATTCCATCAATCGATGCAAACCATTGCGTTGTAGCACGGTAAATAATTGGAAGCTTCGTTCTCCAGTCGTGTGCATAGCTGTGGGTAATCCAGCCCATTTTTAAGAGTGCTCCCTCTTCTTCTAAACGTAGTGTAACGGCTTTGTTCGCTTTTTCAAAGAACATGCCTGCAAACTCACCTGTTTTTTCATTGAGGTGACCCTGTGCATCTACAGGTCCAATCGGTTTAATGTTATACTTCGCAGCAACATCAAAGTCTTCTACCCCGTGGTCAGGAGCTGTATGAACACAACCTGTACCAGCTTCATCAGTTACGTGATCACCATTTAATACAGGTGAAATGCGTTCGTAAAGTGGGTGTTTATACGTAACATATTCAATATCTGACCCCAAGAATGTTGTCAAAATCTCATAGTTTTCAATTTCTAATTCTTTCATTACGGATTCAATGCGCGATTGCATCATCACAAGAACCCCTTTATCAGTTTTTACACGTGCATAAGTCATCACTGGATTAACTGAAATTGCAAGGTTTGCCGGGATAGTCCATGGTGTTGTCGTCCAAATGACCAGTTTATCATTTTCTTCTACGACACCTTTTCCATCAACAACATCAAACGCAATATAAATTGCTGGATCTCGTCGATCTTGATACTCAATTTCAGCCTCTGCGAGTGCCGTCTCACTGGATGGTGACCAATAAACAGGTTTTAATCCTTTATAAATCATACCTTTGAGTGCCATTTGCGCAAAGACGCGAATTTGTTGTGCTTCGTAATCTTTATTGAGTGTAATGTAAGGATTTTTGTAATCACCAATTTTACCAAGTGATTTGAAATCTTTCATTTGGATTGCAACTTGTTCACGTGCATATTTCTCACAAAGCGCTCTAAATTCATGTAACGGCATTGATTTACGATCTACACCTAACTTTTGAATTGCATTTTCAATCGGTAATCCATGTGTATCCCAGCCTGGTCTAAAGGGTGTTTTAAATCCTGCCATGAATTTTGTGCGGACGATAAAGTCTTTTTGAATGCTATTTAACGCATGACCAATATGAATGTTTCCATTAGCATATGGAGGACCATCATGTAATACAAAGAGTGGTGCACCTTCTGCTTCTCTGGTTGTTTGCATTGCTTCATAGAGATTTTCTTCATCCCATTTTGCTTGAATGAGTGGTTCTTTCTTACTGAGATTCCCTCTCATTTCAAATTCTGTTTTCGGTAACAATAGTGTATCTTTGTATTCCATAATTTCCTCCTATATACAAAAAAAGACGTCCTTAGATAAGGACGTCTTCGACGCGGTACCACCTTAATTCACAATTAGAAATTGTGCACTCAAATGCGGTAACGCCGCCGACGTGTTTCTTACTTTATTCATAGAGTGTTCAGAAACAAGCTCACAAGTGATAAACCCATAAGGCCCTCTTCGTTCTCACCAACCACGAAGTCTCTGCAAGGGGTGCTTATTGATTATTGTCTTGGTCATCGCCAATTATTAATGAATAAGGCGCTTCGGGAAGTTCAAGTCCTTCAATCGCTTCTTCTAGATTTTTTATTTTATCTTTCAATTCATCACGAAGCAAGTTCGATTCATTTGAAATTCGAGCAATCTCAACTAGCACTTGACGCGATGTTGACATTGCTTCACGAACAATCATATCTGCATTTGAATAAGCATTTTCAATAATGTCATTTGCTTCACGAAGGGCAAGGCGTGACATTTCTTCTGACGCTCGTTCACGAACAGTGATTTCGCCAACAAGTTGTTGATACCTCTTTTTAATGAGGTCACGTTGTTCTTGGAGTGTATCAATCTGTTTCTTATAGATTTGTGTTTGTTTTTGCAACAAAACGCGTTCACGTTCTAGTTCCGAGATTGTTTGATCTACTTCAAAGCGATCGTATCCCTGTTTCATAATGCGAAATGCATGATTGTTTGACATAGTGTCTAAGAATCGAATTCTTCAAGGTTCATACTGATTTCACCCTGTACACCAATTGTTTTAGGAGTACATAGAATTACATTATGACCTATTTTTTGAATTGATCCATCAAGTGCAAAGACGACACCTGTTAAAAAGTCAATCGTACGCTGTGCGTAATCACGTTGTAAACGGTGTAAGTTAACAACAGCAGCTCGTTTTTCTTTTAAGTAACGCGCTACTTCTTCAGACTCCTCAAAGGATCTTGGTTCGAATAGAACCATCTTTGTATCACTTGGTAATTTTGTTCCATCGCTTGCGCGTGGTGCTTCATAATCGCTCAATGTTTCTACCTCATCATCTGAAAATTCTAGGTATTCGTCATCTTCTACTGGCGTTAGAATGTTTTTTAGTTTGTCTTTAAAGCTCATATCCAAACCTCCATTTGTGTAATTATAGCATTTTTTCTACTGAACTTAAAATAAATTTTGTTATTCTACCTCAAGTAGACCATAGTCACCATCTAAACGCTTGTAAACAACAGCTACTTCATTGGTTTCATCATCAGTATAAATGAAGAATGTATGACCAAGCATTTCCATGTTTAAGATTGCATCGCTTAGGTCCATTTTTTCTGCAGCAATTGTTTTGGTTCTTACTAATTCTGCTTCTTCGTTTTGTTTTGTTTCTGCCTCTTGATCTTCGATCATTGAAATGAATGCTTGTGACAAGCCTTCACGGTTTTTCTTAGAAATACGTGTCTTATGACGACGAATTTGATCTTCTAATTTATGGACTACTTTATCAAGTGCAGCATAGAAATCTTCGGTCATTACTTCTGCACGTAATGGTCCGATTTTTGAAGTAATAGTTACTTCAACTTTAACGCCTGTTGGGTATGTATTAACAACAACGTTTGCACGCCATGTATCGTCAATTTCGAAATACTTGTGTAAGAATTCCAATTTTTCCTCTACTGCTGTGTACATCGCCTCTGTAATGTCGACGTTTTTTCCATGAATACTGATTAACATAATAAAACCCTCCCTATTATAGTGTTATAGATTTAATAAATACTATTGTAATACTTCATTTCTTTACCTACAGGTCGCCCTGTATCATATTGGCAATCTCTGAGTATGTCATCAAATGTCACACTAGGATCTGCAAGTGCTTCGTTGAGTCGATCAACAAGGATTACACCTAGTTTAATCGAGTAATCGTACAAGTCGACGAAGCTTAGTCGCGATGTATCGTTAATATCCGTTGGATTTGACCAAACATCGTGTTTTAAATTAAGCACATCATGTTCTGAATCCAGTTCTCCATTCACCACATGGCTTGTAAGTGCCCAGGGTTCCAAGAACTTGTTTTCATATGCCCGGATGACAGGCGTCTTGATGTTACTTGGATCATATAAGAATCCAAGTGCCGTCTTGAAAGTCACAATTGATTCTTCTATGACTTGTGGACTCGTTTGAATATCAAACACATTTGCCAATAACATTTGGTAAAATGATGCGATAACACGACGCTCCGTCGCATCAACATCCACAAATCGTGTCGCTTTCAATTTTTTCATGTCTCTTCGTTTTACGTAAGATACCATGAGGGCGTCAATCATTGACTCGTAACGGAAATGCCAGTATTTTGTTTCATTTGCAATTTCGCCACTACGATAAAACACAAATGGATGTGCTAACGTATCCAGCGACCAATGCATAAAATGTCCCGAAAGATATGCAACTAGAATTGCACGTCGTTCTGGATCTTGGACTTGACGAACAAATGATACAGCTTCACGATAGAAGTCATTTATATGTTCGATATGAACCAAGTTTCCATACCCACCAACTTTTTTATTTAAAGCTTGATCTTGCCAAGGCAAGGCTTTGTAGTAAAAAAGAAGGTCAGGTCCGTTACTCCCAAGCAAGTAAGCTTTAGGATGTTTTGCGATTGCCTCTTGGACTTCTGACACCTCTAGTTTGTTGTAAACGTCGAGTGCCATCAATCCGTGTGTTATTACATTAGGTATGACGGCCACCTCCTTTAATCTATTGTACCAAAAATGCTTAAAGAGTTCATCCTTTTAACGTATTTTTCATGTTGTTATATTCAAAATTTTGTGAACGTGCGACTGCAGCATTTGTAATGTGACCATCGTAAGCATTAAGACCATTAAATAGACCTTCATTACTTTGGATTGCTTCCAAAGCACCACGATTAGCAATTTCTAAGCCGTATCGAATCGTCGCATTCCCCAATGCATGAGTGGATGTTTGTGGCACAGCACCTGGCATGTTCGTAACACAGTAGTGCACAATGCCTGAGTCAATAAAAATTGGATTTTGATGTGTTGTCGGTTTGCTCGTTTCAAAACATCCCCCTTGATCGATTGCAACATCCACAAGAACTGTTCCTTTTTCCATCAGTTCTAGATGTTCACGGCGCACAAGTTTTGGAGCCTTATCGCCTGGAATCAATACACTACCAATCACAATGTCAGCGCGTTTCAATTCTTCTTGAATATTATGTTCATCGCTAAAGATTGTATTGACACGGCCATTAAAGACATCCTCGATGTATGCTAGACGATCAAGATTTGTATCCAAGATGCTTACAGATGCTCCGGTTCCAAGTGCTGTTTTACATGCACTCATACCGACAACACCAGCACCAATAATCACCACATGCCCGCCATGAACTCCCGGAACACCCGATAAAAGAATTCCTTTACCACCGTAGTGGCCTTCAAGGTATTTTGCTCCTTGTTGAATCGAGAGTCTTCCTGCAACTTCTGACATAGGACGTAATAACGGCAAACGACCTTGCGAATCAGTAACTGTTTCATAAGCAAATGCTGTCACTTTACGGTCAACAAGTGCCTGTGTCAGTGGCGCATTATCTGCTAAATGAAGGTATGTGAACAGTATTTGTCCAGCACGCATCAATGGATATTCACTTTCAAGCGGTTCTTTAACTTTTATCATCATATCTACTTGTGCCCATACCGCTTCAGCGCTATCGACAACCGTAGCTCCAGCATCGCTGTATAGTGCATCAGGAAAACCACTTGCCTCACCCAATCCGGATTCCACAATTACAGTATGCCCTGCATTCACATACTCAAATGCATGGGTCGGCATTAATCCCACTCGGTTCTCGGATTCTTTTATTTCTCGTACGCAACCTACAATCATATTAAATCCTCCTTAATTTTTATGAGTAGTTCTTCTCGATTTCCACGCCACGTCACATGATCATCATGAACGTCAGATTGACGGTTAATTAAGTCATCCGTAATTAACCATGTTTCCATACCGAGTTTTGCAGCCATCATATCTTCTTGTACATCATTTCCAATCATGATGCAGTTTTTGGGTTCTAAGTCACAAACACTCATAATTTCTTGATAATACATTGGATTAGGCTTGCAGAAATGATTCGATTCGAATCGTGTAATATAATCAAAGTCTTCAGGTTTAAATCCTGCCCATTCGATACGTTTATCAGTAGCTATCTTAGGGAATAAAGGATTTGTCGCTAAAATAACGGTATATCCTTTTTGTTTGGCATAATGGATTGCTTCAATCATCGCCTGACTTGGTTTTGTTGCTTTTTGAATTTCCGAAAACGGACCGTTGTAATACTGATCCATTGTTTCCTTAATATATGCGGTTGCTGACGCGCCAATCAATGCTTCAAAAGCTTCCCAAAAAGTTGTTTCATTGGTTCGATTTGGATCGGTGTTTTGAATCATTGCTGCGGTTGCTGCCCACAGACTTTTCGCTAATTTTTCAGGTTCGATTGTATCCTTCGCAAAGTTTGTTAGCGTCCCAATATAGAGGCGTTCAAACTCTTTGTTATCTAAAGGTAATACTGTTCCATCTAAATCAAATAATAGTGTCTTTTTCATTATGCACCCCCTAGTACACTAAAAGTATATCATATTGTGTTATTTTTCTGTGAAGACTGTGTTCACAATCCGTCGTTTTATTGCTAATAATCCTTAATTTTGTTATAGTTTACATGAAAGTGAGGTGGCAACATGGAAGGTCAAAGTTGTAGTTCTAGTATATGTAGCACTTGTTCTTTAGACGATGATCCCTTGGGGCCTCCCTCGGGTTATTATCTATTTTAGTGCGCTTTTTCTGATGAAGGAGGGCTTATTGAATGACATCAAAAAATAAAAATATTCTAGACTTGCTCCAAAGTTCCCAAGAGGAACTCTATGATAATTTAGGAGCGTCACCAACAGGGTATACTCTCGACCAAGCCGAGCAAAAACTTGAAGAGCTTGGTCCAAATGCAATTTCACAGGGGACGAAAAAGCATCCAATTATTGGTTTTGTAAACGTATTGATTAATCCATTTAACTTAGTGTTAATGGTCGTTATTGCAATTACATTAATTACTGATGTAATTGTTCCGGTATTTTTCTTGACTGGGGAAACACCCGATTATCTCACCATCACAATCTTGACTGTCATTGTCATGATTTCAACACTGATTTCATTTGTTCAAGAAGAACGTTCCAGTGCTGCTAGTGAGAAATTGCTCAACATGGTTTCGAATACCACCGCTGCACTTCGTGATGGCGTCTTTACTGAAATCCCAATTGATGATTTAGTGTTGGGTGATATTGTCCGATTATCTGCAGGTGATATTATCCCAGCAGATATGCGCGTCTTATCTGCCAAAGATTTATTTATTTCTCAAGCGACCTTAACTGGTGAATCACAGCCTATCGAAAAGTTTGTTAAGTTCGACGAAGATCAAATGATCACAGAGTCTGATTATTCTAACTTGTGCCTCATGGGAACCAACGTGGTCTCTGGTAGTGCCCGGGCAATGGTCATTCGGACCGGTGATGATACATATCTTGGCCGAATGAATACAAGTTTAAAAGAAACAAAGCAAATCAACAGTTTTGAAAGTAGTATTTCAACAATTAGTTCGCTTTTAATGCGATTAATGTTAATTATGCTACCCATCATTTTTATCATTAATGGCGTTTTGAAGCATGATATTGTTGAGGCCTTCTTGTTTGCACTAACAGTTGCCGTAGGTCTTACACCAGAAATGCTTCCCGTTGTATTAACCACAAGTCTTGCACGGGGTTCAATCAACATGGCAAAGCATCAAACAATTGTTAAATCTCAAAGTTCTATTTCTTCTTTTGGAGAAATGGATATACTTTGTACAGATAAAACTGGAACTCTAACACAAGATAATATTGTTCTTGAACGTTATATGGACGTTAATGGTGAAGATGACATGCGTGTCCTTCGTCATGCATTCTTAAACTCATACTTCCAAAGTGGTCTTAAAAACCTAATTGATCTCGCAATCATCAATCGTGCTGAATCATATAATATGGATGACCTTGTCAATTACTATTCAGTCGTAGATGAAATTCCATTTGATTTCTCTCGCCGTCGAATGAGTGTCATCTTGGAAGATGGTAATGACAAACGTCAACTTATTACTAAGGGTGCCGTTGAAGAAATCGTTAAATTATGCCGATACATCGATCGTAATGGCGAAGTATTTGAACTTAACGACGAAATTCGTAAAGAAGCCATGGAAGTCTATTCCCAGCACAATCATGATGGATTACGCATGATCGCTGTCGCTCAGAAGAACAATGTTCCTACAGAGCACGAATTCGGCGTCGAAGATGAAAGTGATCTCGTATTAATTGGATTTATTGGTTTCCTAGATCCACCTAAAGAAAGTGCGAAACCTACAATCGAAAGCCTGAACCGACATGGTGTCAAAGTTGTTGTTATTACAGGTGATAGTTTAGGTGTTGCTAAAAAAGTAAGCAGTAAAGTAGGAATCGATACTGAAATCACCTATATGGGGGATGAAGTAGAAGCCATGAGCGATGAGGAATTACGTGATGCAGTTGATCACTGCCACCTCTTTGCTAAGATTTCTCCAGATCAAAAACAACGAATCGTTAAGGCATTCCAAGATAAAGGCCATACAGTTGGTTTCTTGGGTGATGGTATCAACGATGCCCTCGCATTGAAGCAAGCAAACGTTGGTATTTCGGTTGACAGTGCCGTCGATATCGCAAAAGAATCTGCTGATATAATTCTTTTAAAGAAAGATTTAACCGTTCTTGAAGAAGGAATTCTTGAAGGTCGTAAAACAATTGTAAACATGATCAAGTATTTGGAAATGGCAGTCAGTGGTAACGTGGGAAATATGATTTCTGTTTTGGTTGCAAGTCTCTTTGTACCATTCTTACCACTATTACCAGTTCATATTCTTGTTCAAAACCTCTTAAGTGATTTAGCACAAACAGGTATTCCATTTGATAATGTAACTGAAAAAGAGCTCGAGAAGCCTCGCAAACTTGAGTCAAAATCGCTCGTGAAGTTCATGAAACTCTTTGGACCTCTCAGTTCAATCTTCGATATCGCATGTTTTGTTGTATTGTATGCAGTCTTTGATGTTCGAACACCTGAACATGCAACCTTATTCCAAACATTCTGGTTTGCGTTTGGTATTATCTCGCAATCCTTGATTATTTTTGTAATTCGTACAAAACGTCCATTCTCGCTTGGAAATCTCCCTTCAGGCGTACTAGTATTTGTATCATTCCTAGCAATTGCAATCACATTGCTGTTTGTTACAACACCATTAGCATCAACAATTGAACTCCAAGTACTCTCCTCAGCACACCTCATGTGGGTTGGCGGAATCGTACTTATGTATATCATCGCGACTTCAGTTATGAAACGCATTTGGTTTAAAGATATCATCTAATTTAAAGGAGTGCATATGCACTCCTTTTATACAAAAGAAGAACCGCCTGACTGCGGTTCTTTTCTTAATTTATTAATGATCCAATAACTCCTACATACAGTAGGATGATAAAGATAAGAATGATAATAAGGCTCTTTTTACGAGCACCACGTGGGTCTTTCTCAACATCAAAGCGAAACATTGTTGATATACCTTTAACGAGGGTGTTAATGATAGCTTCCATTAGTTTAACTGTCCTAAAACCACATCTAATTGACGTCGATATTCGTCAAGCTTCGCTTGTTCGGCTTCAACTTTTGCAGCAGGTGCTTTAGCGATAAAGTTCTGGTTCGCAAGCATTTTTTCACCACGTGAAATCTCCGCTTCAAGTCGTTCTTTCTCAGCATTTAGTTTTACTAATAATGCTTCCTGATCTACTAATTCATCTTGTAATAAAATAATGGATCCACCTTGAATTGGTTGTTTGACGGGATTCTCGGTAATCGTTCCGATGGCAACGCGTGCCATACTTTCAAACATCGCTTTTAAAACAGCATCGAATTCGTAATCATTATCTTTGTTGTTCAATAGTTGTGCCGTGAGTGGTTTTGAAGGCTTAACATCGTATTGAACACGGAGTTCACGAATTGCTGAGATCGCATTAATCATGAATGTAACTTGTTCTAATCCATTTGTGTCAATTTGCATCATTGAAGGCCATGTCTCGAGATTGATTGATTCCAAGCTGCCAGGCATCGATTGGTAAATCTCTTCTGTTACAAATGGCATAAATGGATGAAGGACTTTCACGATATTCTTCAACATATATGCAAGTGTTGCTTTCGTTGCATAGACAACTGTTTCATCCTCACTTTGAAGTCCTGATTTGCTAAGTTCTATATACCAACTACAGAAATCATCCCATACAAAACGTTGTAAGGTATTTCCTACAAGGGCATACTCGTATTTGTCCATATTACGATTTACTTCATCAAGTGTGCGGTTAAATTGATGAATAATGTGACGATCAACCATTGAAAGTGTTGCTTTCTCTATATCATATACTTGATCACTGGTATGCATGTTGACGAAGCGCGAGGCATTCCAAATTTTGTTGATGAAATTCCATGAAGCTTCTACTTTCTCTGGCACATAACGCATGTCTTGGCCCGGTGTCGAGTTTGTCGTTAAGAAGTAACGTAGCGCATCAACACCAAATTCTTCGATGACATCCATTGGATCAACACCGTTTCCTAATGATTTACTCATTTTACGTCCGTGTTCATCTCGGATTAATCCATGCATTAGGACGTCTTTAAATGGTTTGGACCCTGTAAAGTAACGGCCTTGGAATGCCATTCTCGCAACCCAAAAGAAGATGATATCATAACCTGTTACTAATAAGTCAGTTGGATAGTATCGTTCAAGATCTGGTGTTTGTTCTGGCCATCCAAGTGTTGAGAAAGGCCATAGTGCTGATGAAAACCAGGTATCTAAAACATCAGGATCTTGTGTCCAGTTTTCGATATCCTCTGGGGCTGTTTCTCCTACATAGACTTCTTGTGTTTCGTTATGGAACCATGCGGGAATACGATGTCCCCACCATAACTGACGTGAAATTGTCCAGTCTTCAATATTTTCAAGCCATTGGTTAAAGGTATGGCTGAAGCGTTCAGGGTAAAATTTAATTGGATCTGTTTCTTGGAACTTCAAAACTTCTTGCGCAAGTGGCTGCATCTTAACAAACCATTGATCCGATAAATACGGCTCTACAATAACACCAGTACGTTCCGAGTGTCCAACCGAATGTATATGTTTTTCAATACTGATTAACTTTCCGTTTTCCTTAATGTAAGCTACTAACTGTTTTCGTGCTTCAAAACGGTCTAATCCTGAAAATTGATGTGCAAGTTCATTCATGGTGCCATCTGGATTCATACAAATTGGCATTTCTAAATGATGGCGTTTTCCAATTTCATAATCGTTTGGATCGTGTGCCGGAGTACATTTCATAACACCTGTACCAAACTCAATATCGATATAGTCATCCGCAATAATTGGTAACACATCACCATTTGCAGGATTTATCGCATGCTTCCCAATTAGATGTTGGTAGCGGGCATCATCTGGATGTACAACGATACAAACATCACCAAACATTGTTTCAGGGCGTGTTGTTGACACCGCAAGCTTATCGCCTGTCTCTTCAACCGTATATTCAAAAGTATAGAAATTCCCTTCAATTTCTTTGTGCTCTACCTCAATGTTTGATAGCGCCGTTTGGGCTTGGACGTCCCAGTTGATGATGCGATATCCGCGATAAATCAAACCATCGTTGTAAAGATCAACAAAGACTTTATTAACCGCTTTGTTCAGACCTTCATCCAGGGTAAAACGCTCACGTGAATAATCAACCGAAATTCCAAGTTTTTCCCATTGAGCACGAATGTGTGAAGCATATTCTTCTTTCCATTCCCATGATTTATTGAGGAACCCTTCACGACCTAAATCATATCGTGAAATTCCTTGCTCACGTAGACGTTCGTCAACTTTTGCTTGAGTGGCGATTCCAGCATGATCCATCCCCGGAAGGTACAACGCATCTTTACCTAAGAGTCGTTGGTAACGAATTGCAATGTCTTGCAAGGTATTATCCCATGCATGGCCTAAGTGTAGTTTTCCCGTAACATTTGGAGGTGGAATAACAAGAGAATATGGCTTTTTGCTGATATCTCCAGCCGTAAAATAACCTTTATCTACCCATTCTTGGTATTTATCTTTTTCAATATCTAAGTGATTGTATTTTTGTGCAAGTTCTTTACGCATCTTACATCCTCTTCTTTCTTTTTTTGTTTTATTTGAACTCTTCATCAAGCATCGCATAGTAGACGATATCACTGTAGTGATCATCAATCTTAATCAATCGTCTACGGACGCCTTCGTAAGTAAATCCTTGTTTTTTGATAATATTTCGAGATCCGATATTCTCCGCGTTATGACGAATTTCCATCCGTCGGACACCAAAATCTTCAAATGCAAACTTTAAGACTGCACGGCTTGCTTCCGTCATGAGTCCTTGGCCCCAATACGCTTGATTAAGAACATATCCCATTTCATATGTATTGTCACCATCAACCCTCCAAAAGTCGCAAGTCCCAATCATTTGATGTGTCATTTTATCGACAATTGCGAATGCTTCAGGAGATCCGTTATCGGGACGTTTCATAAAGATATTTGCAATCGCCCATTCTGCATCCTCAACAGATGTATGTGTCGAAAATGACAGATAGCGTGTGACCTCAGGATTTGAAGTATAAGCAAACATATCTGATGCATCATCCATAGTTACAGCTCTTAATATTAGTCGGTTCGTTTCGAGTGTTGGAATTCTCAACTTGTTCATCATTGACTCCTTTTCTAAACACAAAAAAACATCATCCAAAGGACGATGTGTTAGTCGTGGTACCACCTTAATTTACTTGTTTTCAACAAGCCTCAATGTGTTAACGCCACCAACGGATTTACCTACTTGAGTTCAGTATCTCATCTCACATACGACTTTCCCGTTTCCAACGATTGTCTTTCACCACACGACAACTCTCTAAACGTTTTTACACAGTACTCCTTATGTTCATTGATTTTTTATATTTTAGCATAGTCTTTTGTGATTAGCAATTTTTCAAAGTTCTTATTTTATAAGTTAGCCTGTTTTTCCCGCTACTAAATTACTGACGCATGGAACCACACCATTTTGGACGTCCGTACAGTAGCTTTGTTTCTTTTCAAGAAATTGTAATGATGCTTCAATTTCTCTTTGTTGGTTCTGTAACTGTTCGTATGTCTTCTGAAGCATCACTTTACGTTCTGAAATAGATTCCACACCTTATCAAGATTTTTTTGTGCAATTTGATGGCAAGAGAGAAACCGACTTTCAAAATCGCATCTATCTTTAGATAACACAACGCGTAGCTAACTCAAAAGGGAATCATATTCTAATCGTTTCGCATGGTGCTGTAATTGCACAATTCTATAAGCAATGGGAATCCTACAGCTCAGTACGCCGTCAAAATCGAATTCCAAACTGTGCGATTTTCTAATATTTATATGCAAATCAGACATTTATACTCCAAGAAATAATTGAACATGACATTTAAAATCTGGACATTTGAAGAGTTCTAAAGGCATCTTTCATTGTTTCCCTTCTGAGCATTGTTTGTGGTCCATGAATGCGATATAATTGATGACGTATAAGAACTTATGGAAGGTGATATCATGAAAAAATTTAAATATATGATTCAGCGTATTACAAAAATGAATCATAAAGCTATGTATGAAACAGCTAAGGAAGTTCATCAGCGAACGGGCAAGAACACCTTATTGATTCTAATCGATATCATTAAAACCGGATTAAAATATCAAGCTGGATATGTAGATTATTTGGATTTCGAATTATACAACGTTCCAGAATCAAAACGTGGCACTTTCGTGACTCGAGGTGTCAATAATGCCTATGTCGCAAAATTTAACAGTCAAGAAAAATGGGATACACTCGATAATAAAGTTGAGTTTCTCAAATATTTTGATGGGTATCATAATCGCGCATGGCTTGATCTAAACACGAGCACCTTTGATGATTTTGAACATTTCTTCAAAACAAACCCACGAATTGTCGCAAAACCAGTAGATGGGATTGGTGGAAAAGGTATCGAATTCTTTGATTTTGACGGTACTAATGCAAAAACCGTATATGACTCGATGCGGGCGAATAGCCAAACACTCGCGGAGGCGTACATCATTCAAGATGAACGGATGGGGATTTTACATCCTGCGTCAGTAAATACTGTACGAATTGTTACACTGCAAAAGAATGGTCATATCCGAATTCCCTTTGCATGTGTTCGTTGCGGAAATGGCAAAAGTGTTGATAATTTAAACAGTGGCGGATTTGCAGCGCGCATCAATTTAGAGACAGGTGTTGTTGAAACTGACGGGGTTGGTAAATTCAATAAAATCGCTGCTGTTCATCCGTTAACTGGCATCACATTCAAAGGATTTGAAGTCCCAGAGTTTGAGGCAATGATTGGACTTGCTAAGAAAGCCGCCCTTCACATTCCTGAATTAGGCATGGTCGGATGGGATGTTGCTTTGACGAAAGATGGACCAATGCTTATCGAAGGAAATCAGTTCCCAGGTCACGATATATATCAGTCACCTGGATTCCTAGGTGAAGCACAAATAGGCGTCAAACCACTCTTTGACCGTCTAATTGCTGAACTGGATAATACACAAAATACCGAGAAATAGTGATAGAACACTATTTCTTTTTTTTTGACCAATTTACGAGACCTTTTAATACCCATGAAACATAAGAATAGCCACTATTTAAGCCGTATTACACGTTTACGCACTATGTTGTTTATCTTGACACATGAGCCTAAAACCGATAACATAGTAAAGACAGGAAGGTATTCGTATGAAAAAATTATGGTGGCGTATAAAGTACTACTTTAAACGTCTGAAACAAATGGATCGTCAAGGATTCAAGGACGCAATTAACTATGCTCATGAAAAGAGCGGAAAAAGTAAGTTTGTAATTCTCGTTGATATGATGTGGTGTTCATTCCGATACACTGCGGGCTATGTTGATTACAATGAGTTTGAATTTTATCTTTTAAACGGTAAAGAACGTAAAACTTATATTACATTAGGACATTCTGACAAAGTTGTTAAATATTACAATGATCGAGAGTATGTTGGACTTTTTGATGATAAATCTCAATTTGATGTATTATTTGCGAAATTCATTAGCCGTAAACACATCGATTTAGAAGAAGTTGATGTTGAAGCATTTAAAGCATTCGTCGTTGAACATGGCAAAGTTATGGCTAAACGTAAAAACGATTATGTTGGACGTGGTATCGATAAAATTGACTACAACGAAACTCCAGACATCGATTTTGAAAAGCTATACAATGATTTAAAAGCAAATCGCCAATATCTTATTGAAGAATTCTTTACGCAACATCCAAAGATGTCAGAGCTATCACCAACATCTGTTAATACAATGCGTATTATTACTTTTTTAGATAACACGCAAACACCTCGAGTGCTTATTACAGCATTAAAATCAGGTTTAGGTGGTCACGTTGATAATATTGGTCAAGGTGGTATGTACACAATCTTAGATGAAAAAGGGACTGTTGTTTACCCATTCATTGACAAGCACGGTAACCAACATACAAACCATCCACTTACAGGTGAAAACCTTATGGGATTCCAAATTCCAAACTTCGAGAATGTCGTTGCTCAAGTAAAAGAAGCGTGCCTCGTCATTCCTCAAGTACGCTATATCGGTTGGGATGTTGCTGTCTCACAAGACGGAAATGCAGAGCTTATCGAAGGAAACAGTTCTTCAGGACCATTCCAAGTTATTCCATCATTATCAAAAGATCGTGTCGGAATTCGCCCAGTTTACGAAAAATATATGACAGACATTAAGTTCTAATTCTAAAGCTATCCCTTAAACGGATAGCTTTTTTGTCATAAAAAAAACCTGCTTTCGCAGGTTTTATAGAACACTTCGCATATACTCAATAATTGGTTCGCGAGTATCGTGATTCAGACTTGAAAACTCAAGTACTTTAACATCAGGATATTCTTTCTTGACTGCACGTCGCTCATTAGCGATTTTGTTACGTGATAGCTTATCGGTCTTCGTTAGAACGATAGCATGCTCAATGCCATTGTAACGCGCGAAATCAAGCATCATAATGTCATCTTTACCAACGCCACGACGAACATCAATCAAGATAAGCATCATTGCTGGATGGCGTTGTTGGAAATAACTATCCATTAGCACACCATACTGAATTTGTTCTTCTTTAGAACGGTTCGCAAACCCATACCCGGGAACATCAGTCAACAATAACTCATCATTAATATGATAAAAGTTAATGAGACGGGTCTTACCAGGACGTTGTCCTACGTATGCAAGACGCTTACGGTTTGTAAATGCATTAATAAGGGATGACTTCCCAACGTTAGATTTACCAACCATTACAATTTCCTTCTGTGTCGTTTCCGGAAACTGTGATGCAGATGCACATGAGATAATCAGATGTGCATCTTGCGTATTCCAATTAATCACTAAACAAGTGCCTCTTTGATGACTTGGTCAATGGTTTCAACCGGTATGAACTTAACATTTTCTTTAACGACATCCGGAACATCAACTAAGTCTTTTTCATTCATTTTTGGAATCACAATTCGAGTAATACCAACGCGGTGAGCAGCTAATGACTTCTCTTTTAAACCACCAATTGGTAGAACATTTCCACGAAGTGTAATTTCACCGGTCATAGCTATATCTGCCGCAACCTTACGGTTAGTGAGTGCAGAAATAAGCGCTGTGGTGAAAGTAACACCAGCAGATGGTCCATCTTTTGGAACAGCACCTTCAGGAACGTGAACTTGAATGTCATGTTTCTCAAAGAAATCAGACGCTATCTTTAACTCCTTGGCATGTGATTTCACATATCCAAAGGCAATTTCTGCTGATTCTTTCATAACATCGCCTAATTGTCCTGTGACGATAAGGCGTCCTTTTCCGTCAAATGAAGTTACTTCGATTGGAAGCACATCTCCGCCGAATTGTGTAAATGCAAGACCTGTGACGACACCCACTTGATCTTTCTTTTCTTTTTGTCCATACTCAAAGATAATTTGACCTAACCACTCAGAGATTAAATCTTTAGTGATTGTGACTGACTCTTTTTCATCTTTGAGAATTGCTAATACCGTCTTACGCGCAAGCGATGAAATTGTACGTTCTAATTGACGCACTCCGGCTTCACGTGTGTAGTGACGAATTAAATAACGAAGGGATGCATCGCTAATTTTAAACTGCGATTTTTTCAATCCATTACGTTTAAGTTGTTTCGGAATTAAGTGTGCTTTCGCAATGCTTAATTTCTCTTCTTCAGTATAAGAACTGAGGTTAATAATTTCCAAACGGTCACGAAGTGCTTCTGGAATATCACCAAGATAGTTTGCTGTTGCAACGAACATAACTTGTGATAAGTCATACGGCTCTTCTAAGTAGTTGTCAGAGAACAATTTATTTTGCTCTGGGTCCAATACCTCAAGCATTGCACTTGTTGGGTCACCTTTGTAATCGGATGCCATTTTATCAATTTCATCAAGTAAGAATACAGGGTTTACAACACCAGCTTTTTTCATCCCTTGGATAATTCTTCCTGGCATAGAACCTAGGTATGTACGACGGTGTCCACGAATTTCCGCTTCATCACGCACACCACCCAGTGAAGCCTTCACAAACTCACGACCTAGAGAATCTGATATAGACTTTGCCAAAGAGGTTTTACCAACTCCTGGAGGCCCTACAAGAGCGAGAATAGGAGCTTCGAGGTTCCCTGTCATTTGTTTAACAGCCAAATACTCCATAATACGGTCTTTAACTTTATCCAATCCAAAATGATCTTCATCAAGTTTTTTACGAACGTCATTGAGGTCCTGAATATCCGTAGTTTGTTGCCACCAAGGTGTCTTTAACAACCAATCTAGATAGGTTCGAACCACACCTGATTCACCTGATGCTTGTGGAAGCATTTCATAACGGCGAATTTCTTCAAGTGCCTTTTCACGTATATGATCTGGATAAGGATTGTTTTCTAGAAGTTCACGGAATTCGTCACTGTCTTCTCCAACATCCGTAGCATCTCCCAATTCTTCACGAATAGCGCGCATTTTTTCGCGTAAGTAGTACTCACGTTGATTTTCTTCAACACGATCTTTAACTTTTTCATTAATTGTTGTTTCGATAGTTGCTAGCGTTTGTTCACGTTGAATTTCTTCAATGATCATTAAAAGACGCTCATTAACATCGAGTTCTTCAAGCAATGCTTGTTTACGCTCAACTTGTAATGGGAAGTACTGTGCAAATTGATCACTCAATTGTGACGCTGACACTCCCAAAGTAAGTTGATTGATCAATTCTGTTGGAATCGTAATGTTTGCGGCGGATACTTTTTCGATTTCTGATGTAATACGACGAATAAGTGCAATTTCTTCGTTTTCTGAACCGATGATATCCTCAAGGAGTTCAACAGTTCCAAAGAGCATTTTTCCATCATCAACGAGTTCACTGATACGTACACGTTGCAATCCCGAGAATGTAACACGTAAGAATCCTTGTTTACGCTTAACGGATTTAATATGGACTAAAGATCCATATTGGAACAATTCATCTTTTTTAGGATCGTCAATGAGAATGTCTTTTTGACTTACGAGAATGACGTGTCCGTTGAAGAATTTTTCAGCTTCATCAATCGCATTTATACTTTTATGACGACCTACTTCAATCATTATTTCCTGTTCTGGAAATACGATTACCCCGCGTGTCGCAACGACAGGGACATTCATAATTTTATTTTCTTGTTTTTCGCTCATAGCAATCCCTCCTTTTAGGATAAAAAAGACGCTAAGCGTCTTTTAATTAAGCACGAGTTTCTTTAACTAACTCGATTGCCTTACGAAGTAAAATGTCGTATGTTACAGCGTCGATTGAGACAAGTTCTTTAACTTGTTCAAGTTCGATTCCGTATGCTTCTGAGATCGCAGCAAATTCTTTTTCTACTTCCTCATCATCAACTTTTAATCCTTCAACTTCAGCAATTTTTTCGAGTGTTAAACGTGTGCGAACGCGTTTTTCTGCATCTTCACCCATTTGTGATTTAACATCTTCTTCTGTTTGACCTAAGATTTGTGAGTACAATTCAAAGTTCATTCCTTGTTGCGCAAGACGTTGTTGGAATTCATTGAACATTTGGTTCAATTCTTCTGTAATCATTGCTTCTGGTACATTGATTTTTGCATTATCTGCAACTGTTTGAACTAAAACGTCATTGACACGGTCTTCTTCTGCGTGTTGGCGGTTGTGCTCTAAGTTGTGTTTGATTGATGCTTTCAATGCTTCTAAAGTTTTAACTTCTTCATCATCTAACAATTCAACGAACGCATCGTTAAGTTCTGGTAATTGTTTTGATTTAATTTCGTGTAGTTTCACTTTGAAAACAACAGGTTGTCCTTTTAAATCTTCAACATGGTAGTTTTCTGGGAATGTGATATTTAAATCTTTCTCTTCTCCAGCTGCCATACCGATCATTGCTTCTTCAAATCCTGGAATAAATGAGTTTGAACCAATTTCTAATGTATAGTTCTCACCTTTTCCACCTTCGAATGCAACATCTTCTTTAAATCCTTCAAAGTCAATAACAGTTGTATCTCCTGATTCAACAGTTCCTTCTTCTTTAAGAACTAATTCTGCTTGTTCTTCTTGTAGTTTTGCAAGTTCAGCTTCAACATCTTCGTCTGAAACTGTGATATCTTCTGCTTCTACTTTAATCCCTTTATACTCACCCAATTCAACTTCTGGTTTTACCGTTACATTGAAAAGTAATGTGAGTGAATCAGCTGTCATTTCTTTAACATCTAATTCTGGTGTTGCGACTGGTTCTAACTTATGTTCAACCATTCCTGCAACAAATGCGTCATTTGCAATTAAGTTCATTGCTTCCATCATGACTGAGCTGTCGCTAATTTGTTTGCGTGCAAGTTCTTTAGGAGCTTGTCCTTTACGGAAGCCTTGAACCTCAACGTCTTTAGTTAATTTATCAACTGCTTTATCTTGTGCTTTTTTCCAAGCATTTTGTTCAACTTCAACAGTTAATAATCCTGTTGAGTTTTCGTTTAGTTTCCATGTAGATTTCATGTGTTCCTCCTAGTACGTAACTATTATAACATACCTTTTAGCACAGTCAAGCGATGAGTGCTAAAAGTTTTAAATCATTGATTGAGATAGCGATTCACAGTGTCCAAGATTGATTGCGCATCAATATTTTGGGCTTCTTCTGGAAATGCCTCTAAAACTTTTTGGTCCAATTCATCAATGCAAAGCATGAGTAGGCTCGGATTTACAGATTCTAGCATATCACGAAGTGATGCTACAGTTTGTAAATATGCTTCACTGCCAATCGGATTTTCAAGTTTAAGAATTTCAAGTGTGTACATTTTATGGTTCAAACGTACATCTATTGAAACATCAATATTTTGCTCCATCAAATAAAAGACTAACTGCTTTTTAAGCCAATCATCAATCAGTTTATCGCGCATAATATCCTCAAGATCATTCAAGACTGCACGTAAATTCATACGTTCGAGTGATATGAGTGCTTTTTGTTTCAGAGCATCATTCCCTTTCAACGCATCAAAAACCTCTTCCATTGACTCGAAGTAACGCGCTTTCGGGTTTCTATCGATTCGTAAGTTATCCCGTAAATCACGAAATACTTGGTCATACGGCTGAGGTATAAATGGCATTGAAAGTTCTTGGTCTAAAAGTGCCAATGCTTCTGCATGATTTTCATCAGCAATACATTGTCGAATCACTTCTAAACATGATTCATAGTAGTTATTCATACGTATCCTTTCATACTGTTTCATTTTATCATAAGTTGCGTTATTTTGACATATCAATAGGTTTTTTATTCACCTCTGAAATTTATTTTCACTCAAAGTGTATTTTATGAGATTTTATACCAATTTGTATTGACTTACAATTAGTTCAATGTTTTAATATAGGTGCATGCATGTGTAGTATATAACTAATAATGAATGTCTCTTCTCTATTAACAAAACTACACTTACACCAAGCGATCCAAGTTCGCTTGGTTTTTTTATGAGAAAAGCAGGATCTTACGATCCTGCTTTTGTATTTCTTAATAACCAAATAATTGCACCCAATACCATTCGCCATTGCTTGCCTTAAAGACAGCAACACTTCCCATTGGGAATTCGGAAAGAATGTTCTTTCGATGTGTCGGCGAATTCATCAGTGCATCCATCGCCACATTCACTTTGTAGGCCTTTGTAGCGAGATTTTCAGCATAGATTACATCTGGGTTAAGACTATCCCATGCAGACCCATCAGGTCTTCTGTGGTCAAAAACAACCGAGATCTCTTGTGCTCTAATTTTTGCATAGTCATAAAGTTGATTCGACCACCGTAGGCGACTTAATCCGTTTCGTTCACGAATATCATTCATCGCATCAAACATTGATCGAGCAAGTCCATCATCATAATTTCCTTGAGGTACTGCTACTTCTTGAGTTGCTGGTTGCTGGCCACTTGAATTTGATTCACTTGACCCTGCACTAACTTTAGTCCCAACAACAATAACTTCATCAATTGGTGCGGTCATTGTATTTTCTGAGACTAATGTTGTTGCTACGAACACATCCCCTTCATATTCATCGTTATATGTGCTTTCAAGCATTCCTTCAACACCTTCCACACTAATATACGAATCTTTTTCTTCACGCGTATCGTCATACACATACTGTGTATCAAACGCGATAGGTGTATTCTCTACACGACTCTTGTATGTTTGGACTTTTTCTATTTTTTTGTCATCCGTTTGTGTGCCATTTCCAATTGCCGCATTTATGTTGCCTGAATGGGGGGTGGATACAGGAATTATATTTGGTTGGGATCCCTGTACATATGGAGATGTATTTTTCGACACCGAGCCTGCTAATATTGCTTCAGTTACCATCACGCCCACAATGAGCGTAATTATTAACATGCTTCGTTTTTTCACGTTCTACCTCTTCTGTCCAAACATTGAATCGGTATAAGCTTACAATATCATAATTTATCTTAAAAAACAGTTTATTGCTTAAAAAAAGAGGTGTTTTCACCTCTTTAAATCTATTTTCACACCTTGGATGAGATTTTCAATATCAATACGATTCACAATGACTGCATCACCGTAGACAGTATGTGCTAAAACACCACTCGCTGCGCCGTACGTTACGATATCCTCTGGTGCCATGCCTTCAAGTATACCGGTGAGTGCCCCCACTGCAAAACCATCACCGCCACCAATACGATCTATTATTGTAAGTGGGAATCGCTGGGATACATTGCAGACACCATTGCTAACAATAAATCCTTGAATGGATTGCTCAAAGCGTTCTGTTCCTAAAACATATTCAAGCGCATAATGTTTCTGAAAAGATTGCATCAACGTTTCTGTATCGCCGTCAATACCGAGTAATTTAACAACGTCTTTAGGACCCGCAAAAACAATGTCTGCCCGCTTGAGCATCGCTTCATACATTTCTTTATATAAATGGATGCGATCATCTTGCCACAAGGATGGTCTGAAATTACTATCAAAAACAACCGGAACATGATGATCATTGGCAATATCCATCAATGTTAATGCGATATTATAGGTGTTTTCGTTAATAAGTGAAATACCACAAATGTGTAACATATCCGCATTCGCTACCACAGACTCCCAGGATTCGAGTTGGTAGTTCGCTTTCGCAAACGAACTTTCAGTACGGTTCAAATATGTTACTTGGGAACTTCGCGCACCTGCACCAAACTCAATGACGTATGACCCTAAATGATTCCCTGAAAAGTTAATATGGTTATCTTTAATACCTAATCGTCGTAGATGTGATGCAGCAGCATATCCTACATTATTGTCAGGTAGTGCAGTTAATAGCGTTGTTTCAAATCCAAGACCGTAAAGGCCAGCTAAGACATTAACACCTGTTCCTGTAAACATAAAATCAAACATCTGTGCTTGTTGAAGTGTTGTATACATTGGGGGTGCTAATCGCATCATGACTTCGCCAAACGCGACTATTTTCTTTTTCATTGGGTTAGTTTTTTCATTATGGTGTAGAGTGTCGCAACATCTTCAGGTCGAGTTGCTCCAGTTTCTGGATCAATGATTGATGAATAAACATGAGGAATCACGCGTTTAACACCTGCATCAAGTGCCGTCTTAACGACGATTTCAAAATTTTCTAAATCCAATCCGCCTGTTGGTTCCAACATGAAATCATATTCTGCGCATGCTTCACAGACGGCTTTGTATTCTTCAAAAGTTGACAATCCATTCATTGGAAAGAATTTAATTGATGATGCTCCCATTTCTTGCATCATACGAATTGCAGTACGAATTGGAACGAGTGCAACTGCTTCTTCACGACTTTTAATACCTGTAGCAACATTTACATACCCTACTTTTCCAGATGGCGATACGAGACTATTAACGATTGTTTGATCTTGACCCAGAAGTCCGCGTGTGTATCCTGTTGCTGTAAACATCTGATTAATATGTTGAGGTTGAATAATCTTGGAGATTTGAGCAACCATCTCCCATTGTCCTGGATCACCAGCTCCCAATCCTACAGATATCGCGTTATCGGTTGCACTTTGATAACGTTTCATATCTTGAACAGCAGCTTCAACTGTTGGATAATTTTTGGACAATACACCAACTAATACATGCCCTTCTGCAGCCTCTACAAGCGCTTGAGCATTTTCTACTGAATTGGTTAAGACATTCAGTGCCAGTCTGTCGTTTAAGTATTTCACATTTAATGTCATTTTTTTAATCCTCCATACAGTGTTTCTATTGCCTGCGCAATTTCTTCCAGTTCTGTTTCACTTACATCACGTAGATCCACCTCGATTATGCCTTCATTTTTTCGATAATCTCGAGTATATATTTTGGGATCATTTTCTTGTAACGCTTTCGTCATCTGTATTGCATCTTTGGCATGTGTAAATGCAATTGATGCACGATAAATTGGGCGACCTGCGCCATCTTGAACACTTACAGCACGTACTCCATCAAGTGCATTCATCCGAGCTAAAAGTGGTGCCATGAATGCTTCTTGCATTGCTTTCGTTGCTGGTTGACTCTTTTTGAAGTGAAGTAATGCAGCCATTAGTCCAAAAATCGATTCTTTACCCACTTTCATGACGCGACCAATCCCTTGCCCTTGAAGTTTTAACACATCAATAAATGTTGCTTTTCCAACAACAACCCCTGACGTTGGTCCTTCAAGCGCCTTGGTTCCTGAATAGATTACAGCATCTGCTCCTTTGTTTAAATAAAGATTCAAGTCACTTTCTGCTGCGGCATCAACGATTACGGGTACCTTATACTTTTTCCCGAGTTCGACGACTTCTTCTAGCTCAAGCATGCCTTTCTGTACTGCATGGTGTGATTTGACATAGAGCAATGCAGCCGTATCATCTGTGATTTTCGACTCAAAATGTGCTTTTGAACATGCGTTTGCGAATCCCGCTTCAATGATGGTACCACCACCCATTCGGATTGGAACTTCGATAGATGTTCCGTAATCTACAATGTGCCCTTTCGCAATCACAATATTTCGCTTCGTAACGTTAGGTGCATAGGGATTAAGTATTACATCCAAGTTATCCTGGGCTATTGCCGCAGCAACGGTCTGCGCAATGCCAGAAGATGCGGAACTCACAATCCATGCCGCCTCAACGTTATAATTCATTTCAATCCATTGACGCGATTTCATCATCAAATCAGACATTACATAAAAATTTTGTGAGCCGTCGCACATTGCTTCTGTTACAGCCTCTGATAATTTAGAGCCACCTAAAATGGTCATTTTACCAGATGCGTTAATCACTCGAGTTAACGATAGCTCGTTTCGGATTTCACTCATAACTCAATATATTCTCCTTTAATCACTACAGCCGCTACTTGAATTCCACGTTTTAGTGTTCGCGTCACATCGTGAGAATCAACCAAGGTCTGATGGATTGCTTGTTCCTTAAAAATTGTGAGATCGGCATAATTACCAACCGCAAGGGTCCCTAGTTTGGGAAGCCTCATAATCTCTGCCGGTCTTATTGTTACCATCTCAATAACACGTTCTAGAGAATAACCCACACTCAATAATTTATTCATTGTATGCGCCAAGCTATAAACAGGCCCTTCGACACGGTTATGATGGTAAATATCACTGCTAATCGTATCGCACAACAAACATTCTTTGAACGCTTGCTGTGCTACATCAAAACTAAAGCTTTCACGGCCATGACCAATGTCAAAAATGACACCACGGTTGTGTGCATCCCATACTTCTTTACGAACTCTTCCAAGATGATTCAAAATCCCATTCTCTTTCCCGTTAAAGATATGAGTCACGATATCCCCTGTTTCTAAACGTGTCAAAATATCAACAAGTAGTGGTGGATTGGATCCAATATGAACCATTAAAGGTTTCTGAAATTGCGTCTGAATGGATTTTGCGATTTCCAATGGCACAATCCCATTATCCCCAATTACAGATGCACTCATTCGTACTTTAAACCCAATGACAAAATCAGGATATTTCGTGATTGCTTGATCTATCATTTGGATGTCGATGTTATTTAAGTCGGCGAGTTCATTTTGAGTTTTAATACCTTGTTTCGCAATATTTATCATTGCATAGACTCGCGTTTTTTTTAATCGTGTATCGGCATAGAATGTTCCAATATCAAGGGCACCAGTAGTTCCTGCATCAATCACTGTTGTAACACCTGTTTTATAACCAATTTCATCTGGATCATCATAATACAAATCCATTCGCTCGTAGCAATGTGTGTGCATATCAATCCACCCTGCGGAAATATAGTTTCTGTCAAGATCGATGATTGATGAATACGCACTTTCATTGGTGGGATTAATTGCAATGATTAATCCATCATCAACACCAATGCTAATTGTCTCGCCATTCACGAGTTTTCCATTTTTATAGAGTCGCACTATTTCACCCCTTTATAACATTATAATGATATCACATTATAGGATGTTTGAGGTACCATTTATCAAAACAATTTTTCCATTTGTTTGGTTACGCTCAATTTTTTCATGTGCATCCCGGATAGCCGCAACCGACATTGGTATGATTTCGCCAATGATTGGGTGAAGACTTCCTTCATCAAGTCTCGCTACGAGAGCTTCAAGTACCTCCACCGATGATTTATTACTAAAGAATCGAACCTTATCTGACTCGACAGCTTTTCCTACGATCGTGACTATACTCCCAGTCTCATTCAACACCTCTATACTTTTTATCTGCGTATCATTTCCAATCGTATCAAACACTAAATCAATGTTAGAAACTACCGTCTCGAATTGTGTTGTATGATAATCAATTACTACATCTGCTCCAAGTTCTAACAAGCGGTCATGATTCTTGGTGGATGCAGTTGTGATTACAAATGCACCTGCCTGGTGTGCAAGTTGAATCGCAATACTACCGACACCACCCATACCGCCATGGATAAGGACACGTTGTCCTTGTTTTAAATTACCCTGGATAAATAAGCCTTGATAGGCAGTAGCTGCAGATGTTGGTAGTGTCGCAGCAGTTTCATAGCCAATGCTATCTGGTAGTTTTACTAAGCGATTTTGGGGTACCACTGTAAATTCACTGTAGGTTCCTTGATCTTTAGGTGCAGGATCACTGACAACACGATCCCCAATTTTAAATTTGGAAACCGCCGAACCGACCGCGATAACATCCCCTGCCACATCACGACCCAGAATTTTAGGAAAGTGTTTATTTGGAAAACCCGGCATCAATCCTGCACGAATTTTGGTATCAACCGGATTTACTGATACTGCCTTCACTGCTATTAATACTTGGTCAGATTCAACTTGTGGAATCTCTAGTTCAATTTCATGCAGTGTATCAACACCGCCGAATGTATCGATTGCGATTGCTTTCATAGTTTCACCTCTAGTATTATTTTAGCACATAGATTGAATCTGTCATCATTCGTACTTCAGACACTTACTTTTTTTATTAGGATTAATGTCTGGGTCATCGGAATCGCAAAGACATGCGTTGACAGCACGCGCTTCCTTAGACTTAAATCGAAAGATAAAAAAAGGCCAGCATCATATTGCTATGATGATGACCCACTACTTGCATCTAAAACGATTTAAATTACGAATCTTCTACTAGTTCTTATCGAATACCTTTGTGATGAAAGTAATGCAAAGGAAACCTGCAATTCCAAAGACTAAGCTCAATAGTAATTCCGGAATTGATCCAAATGATATTTCCGCAAACATACTCATGCACGATCCTAAGATAAGCCCGAGTATTGAAACATAAACTGTTTCTTTGTGATTTGCGATAGCATATTCAATGAATCTCGTAAAGAAAACGACACCCAGTAAAATTCCCAAAAGTAAGGGAAATAAGAACTCTAAATCAAATGTTGTAATACTTGTTAGGGTTTTCTCATAAATCCCAAAGACAAGAAATAAATAGGACGTTGATAAACCAGGTAGAATGAGTGCTACAGATGTCGGAATTCCAATTAAGACCAGTGATACAAAGCGGAACATACCACTTGCTTCCATAACATTGACCAAACGTCCTTCTGTGTAAGTCAAAAGCATCACAAGTAAGAACGACACGACAAATGCAATGACATGTCTAAAACCAATCTTAATTCCTTTAAGTAACTTACCAATTTCTAAAACACCGCTGAGGATAACACCCAAGAAGAATGTCATCGCATAACCACTATACAAGGATAAAATGATACTCATAAGCCCTGCAAAAAGAGTAATACCTGTAAGAATTCCGAATGCCATAACACAATAATATGCCAGCCTATAGGGCTTAAATTGCAGTAATTGGTTTAATGCATGGATTGCATCGTCAAAGACATTAAGAATAATCATCATCGTACCGCCACTTAACCCTGGTACTAAAAAAGAAATTCCGATTAAAATGCCTTTGATAAAACTTTTCGTATACGACATGTTACTTTCCTTTTATGTTCATCACAAAAATTCCTGCAACAATTAATGCGATTCCAACCATTTTCCAAACCGTAATACTTTCACCAAGAAAATAGTGTGAACCGGTTAAAATTAAAATATTTATTACCGCAACGGATAACGGATAAATAAATGATAAATCAGATTTTTGAACAATTAATAGCCACAGAATAAAGCTAATACCATAGCATAGAATTCCCAAAATCGATTTAATACTGAGTGACACTGAAAGTACACTATTGATGTACGTTGCGCCCTGTGTTCCTGCTGTGCCGCCTAATTTAAACAGAATTAAACCAGCTGTCGATAAGATTACATATATGATGAATAAAATCATAATTCAGACTCCTTGTTCTCGCGTGCTTTCATCAAAGACACTTCTTGTATTAGTGTTTTTGAGAGTAATTTTTGTTTGTGAATTGTCATATTTTGTTTAAATATAATGATTAGCATTACAAGTAAACCTGCAAAGAAGACAAAATTTGATGGTGTTTCAAAACCTAGTGTCGTTGATAAATCCATCGGTATTGATGGAAATAATGAGCACAAGAAAATTCCCAAAGCCATGATGAGCCAAAAAAATCCATCACTGATTCCAAGTTTTTGTTTTTTTAATGATAAGACAACGATTACTAATATTAGCAACGACGTTATCCCTAACACAATTCTTAAACTGTCTGTCATCTGCTACCTCGCCATACTTGCAATTATGATTGACAAGCCTACTTTGATCATATACTTAACAGAATTTAATGCGCGTATTGATGAGACACCAAACTCACGCTCAAACATTGTAACGCCAACTTCCTTGACCGTATAGCCACGTTTGATGACATGAACAATACTTTCTGGCTCTGGATATTCCATTGGATACTCATCAGCAAAATATTCGATGATGTCGCGATTGCATGCGCGATTCCCCGATGTTACATCGAGGATTCGCTTACCCGTCGTGATTTTAATCAACGTTGAAAGAATAGTAATCCCAACACGTCTCATAAAAGATGATTGAAATTCACTACTACTATCCGAGACAAAGCGAGATCCAATCACGAGATCGCCTTCCTTGGAAACAATTGCGTCAATAAGCGTTTGTACTGAATTAATATCATGCTGACCATCACCGTCAAATTGAATGGCAATATCATATTCATTGTCTTTCGCATAACGATATCCGGTCTGAACTGCACCACCGATTCCTAAATTTTTTACAAGCGTCACATGATTGATATTGTGTGCCTTTAAAAGTTCGTCTGTATTATCCTTAGATCCATCATTGATGACCACATAGTCAATATCAGGCCGTGCTTGTTTAATTTTTGCAATCAGTGAAACGATGCCTTCGCCTTCATTATAGGCTGGGATTATTAGTAAGACTTTCATTTCGCTCTTTCACCTTTCGTTTAATGAATTCATAGAATGTTCCCAGTTCAACCATCAGTGCTACAATCATTAGGAAATGAAGTGTGGCCGCATATCGATTAAACGAGAATGTGAAACTATAAATTATGAGGTTACCATAGTACAGCGACCCGAGAAGGAACATCAATGTTCGTGTTTTCTTCGAAATAAAGAATCCAATCATTGTTGCTAGAATTCCCACTTTGATTAATCGCGGATGGAAGGTACCTAAAGTCTCTATACCAAACACTGAATGCCAGTAGAAGTAGGATTCAACCATTTCTTTTGGTTTAGAATAAATGGTGCTATAAATGTAGCTTTTTAGATTCTCACTACGCCATGCATCGAGGCGGGCACTCGCAAAGAGCGCATCATGCTCTAACGCAAAGTACTTACGCATATAACTTGGTGTATAGGTATCCGTTTCAGGATCGTAATACCCTTCACGAGCCTTATCGAAGTCATCTTGAATACTTTCCAAGAATCCTTCATCTCGCGATGGATCTGGATATCCATAGCCTTGATAAGTCCCCAGAAGTGTTGGATTCCCTGCGCCATATGTCGTCGGGATAAAATGATCAAATTGAATATAGTTACGAATTGTCCATGGAATCAGGAATGCAATAAGAATTGAGAACATAATGAGTCCATGTTTGAACCAAAGTTTGATTGGATATCTTTCTAAGAGTAGATAAATAAACGCAAATGCCGGATACACACCAAAGTTCGCTTTCAATAAGAACCCAAACATATAGAAGAAACTGAGCCACAATAAGTCTTTCAACGAATGCGACTTCGCTAATTTTATGGTATAGTAAACCGCAAATACAAACGCAAATTGAAATGCTGATTCCGTAAGAACGAGATTATCCATCCAAATGTACGGTGGAAGTATGAAAAATAACATGCCCAAATAACCAAACAATGGTTTTGCATACATTCTAATAATCGCATAAACTCCAGCTGCAGAAGCAACACCAAAAACAAACATTAAAATTCTTCCGAGAATAAGCGTTCCTTCGAACGTTCTTCCAAAGACTGACAGAATTGCTAACATCCAAGTCAAAAGCGGCATAATCTGCGCACTCCGGACTCCGTGCATAATGAGCTCTCCTGTTTTAGCAAAGTGCATACCACTCAAAACATAGTTTGCATCATCACTATCGAGATTGTAAGTAGCTCCTAGGTCAAAGAAAGCCGCGACCCTCACTGCAAATAATAAAATAATGATCCCCCAAAAGATATATTTCTCAGTCGTCATTTCCTTAAAATATTTTTTCACGATATTCACCCCATGTATTTATTCACGTACATTTTATTATAACATATTAGTTTTTTTATATACATATGTTCATAACTTTCATTAGAATCAAAAACTTTAGCGTACCCTTGATTTTAGAGGTTCTTATCGAACAGTTACACCAAGCTCAACGTGATTCGGGACGACACTGCTGATTTTCAAGGGAAAACCTGAAATGAAATACCTAGTTGTATTACAAATTTGTTTTTTCTTCCCTATTCACGTAATAATCCCATCATGTCACCCAATACATCCTATAAAAAAAACACACCGAAGGTGTGTTTACTTATCTTATTGGCGTCCTCGGAGGGATACTAAAAATAGAGATTTGAGCTGATGTTAAATAGTGTTAAACGCCACTAAATAGTGCGTTCTAGTTAGTTGTGATTTTTCGATATATTTACTTGTAGGGGTTATGTAGGGGTTTTTATTCATTTATTATTTTCTGATAATTGGATTTATTATTACCTAGCCACCTCTACAAAGAACAATAAAAAATGCAATAATTTGCTTTTAGTCATAAATACTGATATACTAACATTAATATATGACTAAACACATTAAATAATACCTAACACCTGTTATTATATGAGACATATTTTAGAGGGAGGTATTTTTTTATGGAATCAGGAAAAGTAAAATTCTTTAACGCTGAAAAAGGCTTCGGCTTTA
>NZ_WTSY02000021.1 GCF_009828775.2 Erysipelothrix aquatica
ATCTTACATAATCCGGTTGTAAGAAACTAAAATACTAGATATAATTAACCAATGATAAATAGAATATAAAGGAGAAAAAGCATGGCAGATGTTAATTTATGGCTCCTTGTTGGAATCGGTATTATTATTGTCGGTTTCGCAATGAAGCTTGATTCAATTGCAGTCGTTCTTGTCGCTGCAGTCGTAACTGCATTAATTGGCGGCATGAATTTTATGGAAATTCTCGAGACGCTTGGTTCTCAATTTGTGAGAAACCGGGGTATGAGTATTTTCATTCTCACCTTACCTGTTGTCGGTATGAGTGAGCGTTACGGATTACGTGAGCAAGCAGTTGCTCTAATCCAACGCATGAGCGCACTAACTGCTGGACGCGTTATTTGGTTATACCAAGTGATTCGTCAAACAGCCGCAGCCTTATCGTTACGTTTAGGGGGGCATCCACAGTTCATTCGTCCATTAATTCATCCAATGGCGGAAGGGGCAGCAATCGCCGATCGAGGTGGCGTGCCGCTCAATGATGTGGAAGCAGACACCGTTAAAGGGGCAGCAGCCGCAGCAGAAAACTATGGTAACTTCTTCGGACAAAACTTATTCCCTGCAAGTAGTGGTGTTAACTTAATTGTTTCGACCCTTACAGATGCAGGTATTCATGGCGTATCCAACGCTGGAATTTCAGCATGGTCTATGCCAGTCTTCATAAGCGCAATTTTACTTGGTGGTGTTCAAATGGCGCTCCTTGATCGTAAAATTAAATCAGGAGGTAAGAAATAATGGATTTTTGGGCACTCTTTTTAGAAATGTGGTATATCCTTATTGGATTTATACTCTTCGCTACAGCAATTAACGTATACCGTTCAACAGAAGATGTTCGTCGTTACGGGGCATTTAGTTTCTGGACCATCTTAGCTGTTCTCTTTATTTTTGGACCTAAAATTCCAAATGCAATCAATGGAATTCTTGTCTTGTCACTGGGTATCTTCTCAATTACAAAATCTGTAAATGTTGGAGATATCGAACAAATTGCTCAATCATTTCGTGATGAACAATCGGGACGTATTGGTACTTTAATTTTCTTACCATCCGTAATGATCGCTGTCGGTGCCTTTGCACTTTCAACATTATTACCAATGATTGCGCCAAGTACTGTATCCGCTGGAAACCTTGGTTATATCGCGATTGGTCTTTCAGCAGCCATCGGGTTGGCAACAGTCTTCATTATAACAAAAGCACCAATTAAGACTGCCGCAGCTGATGGAACACGCTTAATGCGTACCATGGGTTCAACAGCAATCCTTCCTCAGCTTTTAGGTGCTCTTGGTGTTGTCTTTACATCGGCAGGTGTCGGTGACTTGATCGGAACACTTCTTGGAGGCGTAATTCCCCAAGGTAACGCATTCTTAGGCGTCATTGCATATTGTGTTGGGATGGCCCTCTTCACAATGATTATGGGTAACGCATTCGCAGCATTTACAGTTATTACCGCTGGAATCGGGATACCTTTCGTCTTTGCAGCTGGTGGTGATCCAATCATCGCAAGTGCGATTGCTATGACTGCTGGGTTCTGTGGAACACTGCTAACACCAATGGCAGCAAACTTTAATATTCTTTCAGCAACACTGTTAGAAACAAAAAATGAGTATTCTGTTATCAAGTTCCAAGCGCCATTTGCTATAATACTATTGGTAGTACATATTTTCCTTATGTATTTCTTAGCATTCTAGAGGAGGTAAACCAATGAAAGTACTTATTACTGGATTTGATCCATTTGGCGGAGAAGCCATGAACCCTGCATATGAAGCAGTTAAACTATTACCCGATACAATTGAAGGTGCCGAAGTTATTAAACTGGAAGTACCTACAGTTTTTGGAAAATCAATTGATGTTTTAGAAGCAGCAATTACAGAACACCAACCTGATTATGTCATTACGGTTGGACAAGCTGGTGGTCGCTTCGGCATTACACCAGAACGCGTTGCAATTAACGAAGACGACGCTCGTATTAAAGATAATGAAGGAAACCAACCTATTGACGAAGCAATTCGTGAAGATGGTGCTCCTGCATACTTTGCATCGTTACCAATTAAAGCAATCGTTGACAACATTAAAAAAGCAGGATTACCTGCAAGTGTCTCAAATACAGCGGGAACATTTGTATGTAACCACTTAATGTATGGACTTCTATATTTAATTCAAACAAAATTCCCAAATGTGCGTGGTGGATTCATTCATGTTCCATTCGCAACACAACAAGTTGTTGATAAACCAACAGCACCAGCTCTTTCAATCGAACAAATCTCAAAAGGATTGGAGATTGCAATTGCAACAACCGTTACAACTGCAGAAGACATTAAAGTCCAAGGTGGCGCAATTTCATAATGTCTGATGTTATGTTTGTTTATGGATCACTCATGAAGAACTTCCATAACTACGAAAAATATCTACGTGGTCATGTGTTGGACATTCAACCTGCTACAGTTCAAGGAAAACTTTACGATATGCCTTATAAAGGCTATCCAGCAATCTTAGATGGTGATGATACCGTTCATGGTGAAGTTATTCACATCAAAGACTTAGCTGCAATTCTTCCAGCCATTGATAAGATGGAGGGCTATAACCATCAAGCAGATGATGAGTATTCACGGATTCCTAAAACCATTACATTGGCAGATGGATCCACAACGGTCCTAGATGTTTACGTCTATACAAGTAAGCATTTGGACACACAGTTTGAAAAAGAGGCAATCTACCTTCCAGAAGGAAGTTGGCGTGCATTTAAGGAATCATTATAAAGAGCTTCGGCTCTTTTTTTATGGTTCTCTGTGTTATAATTAGATTAATATTGGAGGTCATTATGGATACTACACCTGAACACATCGCTCAAAACTTTATCAAAACAATTAAGAAACGCTTACTTATATCACTTGTTGTGATTATTCTTGGGTTTTTATATTTAATCTATAATGTCGGACAACCTGGTTCTGTCTCAATTATTACCGTTATCTTTGCTTTTTTCTTAGCTGCCGCCACAATCGTTTTTAACTTACTCGCAGCCGAAATGGATCGGGAAAAACTATACCATGTCCTGTTTGAAGAAAAGGATGCTGACAAGGCGTGCGAAGTCTTTCAGTATGTTATTGCTAATTTTCCAAGTGCTTTAAGACCATCATTTGTTTCTACAGATTTCTATTATGCAACAGCTCTATCAATGTTGCTAACTGGCTCAAACAATCATGATATTCAAAATTATCTTGAAGGCGTCATGGGAGGAAGACTGCACGATAATGGACGTTTTAAGTTATTGTATCTCGCACACTTGAGTGCGTTAACACATGACAAACAGTTTGCCGATGCTATTACGCCGCTTGGTAAGGTCAATGGCCTCAACAAGCAAATCATTGATTATGTCGATGCAGTGAATGCTTCTCTAAACCATGACGATAAAGCACTGCAAGATGCCGTATCTCTCATTGAAGAAATAAACGTTTACCCGCTCATTACTGAATTTGCTCAAACACTCAAAGCATAAACAAAAGACATCCACTTGGATGTCTTTTTTACGTCTTAAACTTTAGTAAGAAGATTGACTGCAGATTCAACTTTTGTCTGATCCGTAACATCAACATGTTCCATGAGATTTTGAATTGCGACTAAGCGCATCAAACGGTCAATACTGGAACGAACAGCTGTAAGCTGTGTTAAGACATCTTCACAAGGACGTCCTTCTTCCATCATCTTCGTAATACCCCTTAGTTGCCCTTCTGCGCGACTTAGGCGATTTAATAGGTTCTTATCACATTTCATCGTTATCACTCCTTAGAAACGGATTGTGGGTGCATCAGCGCTTGATACTTAAACGCTCCATCAAGATTCTTCGCTTTATACCCCGCTTGTTTTAAAACACGCATTGCTGAATAACTACGTTGACCACTATGGCATGCAACGATAACCTCAACATCTTCAGGAATTTCATGCAAGCGGCAGCGAAGATAGTTTAACGGAATATTATGAAATCCGTCAAGTGCCCCATCTTCTTTCACTTCCATAGCATCTCGAACATCTAGAAGGTATGCTCCTTGATTACGATATTGTTCAATTTCATCCCATTGAATGGCTTCCGAATAACCTTCCACAATGTTTAGGGCTGCATAACCAGCAATGTTTACAACATCTTTTGCAGTACCAAATGGTGGTGCATAGGTTAATTCTAATTCCGGAAGATCTTCAACAGTCATACCACCTTTAATCGCAGTAGCAACAACATCAATGCGTTTATCAACCCCATCTTCACCCACAGCCTGTGCACCATAAATTGCACCAGATTGTGGATCAAAGATTAATTTAAAGTTAATCGCAGTTGCGTTGGGGAAGTATCCTGCATGATTTTTTCCTGTAATATGAACCGATTCATATGGATACCCTAAAGCTTGAAGTTGGCGTTCATTGAGACCCGTACTTCCAGCTCCAATCGAGAAAGCACGAAGAATCGAAGTACCTAACGAACCGCGATGTTTACGCGGGAGCCCCGACATTGCATCCGCAGCTTGTCGCCCTTGACGATTTGCCGGTGACGCAAGTGAAATAAGCGTCTCTTCTTGAGTAATCATATGTTTAACTAATACTGCATCACCTACAGCATAAATATCCTGCACATTCGTTCGGAAGAACTCATCAATCCGAATTCCTCCTTTAAAACCAGTTTCAATACCAGCCTTTTGAGCAATCTCTGTATCTGGCATAACACCAATTGACAAAATCGTTAAATCGGATTCAATTTCGGCACCATCAGATAAGATAATTGTTTTGCCATTATTCTTGAATTCCTGGGCACCCTTACCGACAAGTACTTGAATCCCATTGGCTTCGAGTTCAGCACGCACAAATTGAGCCATCTCAGTATCTAAGGGCGCAAGTATTTGCGGAGCCATTTCAACAATTGTGACATCCAATCCACGATGTTTCAATACTTCAGCCATCTCAAGACCAATAAATCCGGCACCAATTACGACTGCTTTTTGAGGCGAATTGTGGTCAATGTGACGTACAATTTTATCCATGTCTGGTAGATTGCGAAGAGAAAAAATATTGTGAGACTCGGCCAAGCCTGGAATTGGCGGAACAATCGGTTTCGCTCCTGGTGATAAAAGTAATTTATCATAACTTAGGTTAAATGTTTCTTCATCATTTACAACCGTTACTGTTTTAGTTTCTGGGTGGATTGCGACAACTTCATGATTGGGACGAATATCTAGCTGAAATCGTGCCTTCAGTGTTTCCGGTGACACGACGATGAGATCATCACGATCCTCAATTTCACCACCAATATGATAAGGCAGTCCGCAGTTTGCAAATGAAACATAGGGCCCTTTATCTAAAACAATAATTTCTGCATTTTCATTTAGTCTTCGAAAACGGGTTGCGAAGGACATTCCTCCAGCAACACCTCCAACTACAACAACTCTCATTGCTAGATCTTACTTTCCAGGTACTCTTGCAATGCTTTTTTTGGTTGGAATCCTTGAATTTGTTCGACAGGTTTTCCATTTTCAAAAAGAATCATTGTTGGAATCGACATGATACCAAACTCTTGTGCTATTTCCGGATTTTCATCAATATTAACTTTTGCGACTTTGATTTTACCTTCGAATTCTGTTGAAAGTTCATCAATTACAGGACCTAACATACGGCATGGACCGCACCATTCTGCCCAAAAATCAATAAAAGTCAGTCCTTCTGCAATTTGTGTTTCAAAATCTTTGTTTGTAATGTGTATTGTCATACCATGACCTCCTGTATCTATTTTCATTATACCCCTATAGGTATATGTTGCAAGGTATTTGCTTATAAAAAGAACCTGATAGCTACCAGGTTTTACATTGTCTTTATGCATCGTCACGTGCTTGTGAGGGTTTATTTTAGCTTCACAATTTTTTGATTTGAACACTTTCAAGTTTCGCGCGAAGTGTTTGCACATCATAGGTCGTATACAGACGTAACCGAATCACTGTTGATAGTTTCTTATCATTTGTTTTAACGTATAATCGTGTACCAAGGTCTGCGGCGCTCACAGTCAACCAAACATGGTCAATCGATGCATACACAATATCATAGTGTCTGTAAATCGTGTTTATACGTATCTGATCGTGATTGCATTGGATGGATGCTTTTCGAGCATATACGATCCCATATCCCCACTGTGCAAGATACACAATCGTAATGGGAACAATAATCCATTGGAATATCTTCTCACTTACTAAAAAATCTAAGACATCTGACCAGCCAATTTTTGTTCCGCCCATTATTAAAAAACTGAATCCGAGAATCACCAGTCCATAAAATGCGATACTAAGAATTCCGAATGGTATCAGCCAACTTTTGGCAACGCTTGGTCGAAATGTTTTTTGTTCCATCATCACCACTCCCTTACTTTGAACTTACGTGTTTTTATTTTACGAAATCTTGTAACTTTCGTCCAGTTTAGAAACCTTTACAGATATTAAAAAAGTAATGATAGTTATCCTATCATTACTTGAATGATTACTTTTTAGTTATTATCTTCCATGTCATTGAAGCGATCTAAGTCTTTTTCTTCAACAAGTACGAAAAGAAGGTCACCATCTCGAATAATATAGTCTGGTGAAACATTAATAATAAACTCGTTGTTCACACAGCATTTGAGAGCAACGATGTTAAAACCATACTCTTGACGTAAATTTAGTGCTTGAATTGATTTGTTCTCCCATTCTTTAAGTGGGTGAACTTCGACCAAGTTATATCGATCATCAATTCGCAAGGCATCAATTACAGAGTGACGGGCAAGTTCATTCCCAAGCCGTTTACCCATTTCAACTTCAGGTAATAAGACACGGTCTGCACCAACTTTTTTGAGAACATCGTGATAATCTCTATTTTTGGTTTTACAAATAACTTGAGCTACACCAATTTTTTTAAGATTTAAAACACATAGAATAGCTTCTTCCAATCGTTCACCAGAGGCAACGACTGCAATATCAGCTTGACCAATATCTGCTGCTTCCAGATGTTCAAGTTTTGTAAAATCACCTTGAATCGTATGTTCAACATGCATCGCGACTTCATCGACACGTTCCATTTTTTTATCCATTGCAATAACTTCCACATCATGCCGTGCAAGTGTTTTTGCAACTGAGGCTCCAAACAATCCTAGTCCAAGGACTGCTACTGTTTTATTTGTCATAGTTTTCTCCTAACCCACTAATATATTTGCTTCTGGGTATTTTAAAGTTGGCTCTTTCATATCCGAATGATTTCCGAATGATAAGAAGAATGTTAACAACCCAATACGACCTGCGAACATTACAATAATTAATACGATTTTTCCAATACTGGTTAAGTTTGGTGTTAATCCCATGGTGAGTCCAACAGTTCCAAAGCATGAGAAGACTTCCATCAGGATATATTCAATACCAAACTCAGGCGGAATGGTTTCAGTGATGAATAGAATGAGTGATGCACTGACGACAATCGCAATCCCAATAAATAGAATCATCAACGCTTTAATTACGCGATCCATCGGAATAGCTCTAGATTGAAAACGCGGTTGGGTATCACTGAATACACCACGCATAAAGAGGAATAATGTTGCAAATGTTGTAACCTTGGCGCCACCACCTGTAGAACCGGATGAAGCACCGATAAACATCAGGATGATGGTTAAGAATATTCCCATTGGGGAAATAAAAGCATAGTTAACATTGGCATACCCTGCTGTACGAGGCGTAATCGCCATAAAGAGTGTATTTACAAGTTGATCCCAAAGTGGCAATCCAGCAAATGTCCCATGTCTTGATTCACTCACCCAGAATAGAACAAAGCTGATAATTAAAATACCAACTGTCGTAATTAACGTAATTTTTGTATGTATAAGTAAACGTTTTTTTCGTTTAAACGTCAACAAATCACGCCACACGATAAATCCAAGACCTCCAAAGAATATGAGACCTCCGATTGTTAGTAGTACTAGAGGTGTTTGCGTAAACCCTTCGAGACTGTTTCCAAACAAATCAAATCCAGCATTATTGAATGCGGAAATGGAGTGGAACATTGAGAAGTAGATTCCTTTTAGAAATCCAAGTTTAGGAATAAAATCGATTGCTAATACCGCTGCTCCGAGTGCCTGTACTGACAATGAGAATTTAACGATATAGCGGATTAATTTTTGTGCGTCGGCAGCATTTTCAGCACCAACAGATTCTTGGAGTAAATGGCGTTGCCGTAATGTCATTTTCTTACCCATAAACAGGAAGAAATATACAAAAACAGACATGAATCCAAGCCCACCAATTTCAATTAGGGAAATGATGACTGTGCTTCCAAAATAGTTCCAATGTGCAGCTGTATTTACTGTCGTTTGACCAGTAACACAAACCGCGGATGTTGCGACAAAGAGCGCATCCAAAAAATTGGTCCACGTCCCATCACGAGATGCGATAGGTAAAGAAAGCAAACAAGCACCAACAAAAATTGTTGATGCGAAGCCCATTGCGATATATTGAGGAATAGTGCGTTTCTTCAAGAATGATTTAATTGAACGTATCATTTTCTAAGTTTTAACCTCGTTAACGATCGTTTTAGCGCGAGTTCAGCACGCTTCATATCGTATAGTTGTTGATTGTTACTTTCTATGCGTTCCTCAGCACGTGCTTTTGCTTTTGCTGCACGTTCAAAATCAATGTCTGATTCTGATTCAACCGAAGATACTAATAGTGTAGCAACGTTGTTTTCAAATGTAAAGAGTCCCTCCGAAACCACAAAATTTTCGATTTCAGAGTTTTTCTTTGTATACATAACACCAATATCGATTGGCATTACGGTTGCCATATGGTTGGCGAGCATGGTTCGCTGGCCATCCGTGGTTGGCAAAGTTACGGAATCTATTTCTAATGTTTTATAGAGCCCATTGGGTGTAAGCAGTTTAAAGGTAAACATGACGTTACATCATCCCTTCTGCTTTCTTGTACACTTCTTCAATTGTCGAGACAAAGAGGAAGGCTTGCTCTGGTAAATGATCTACTTCACCGTCAAGAATTACTTTGAAACTTCGAACAGTATCAGCAATGGATACATAGGATCCTGATATTCCTGAGAATGTTTCTGCAACAAAGAATGGTTGGGACAAGAAGTTACGGATTTTACGTGCACGGTTTACTATTTGCTTATCGGATTCGCTCAGTTCATCCATTCCAAGAATCGCAATAATATCTTGGAGCTCTTTGTATCGTTGAAGTATTTTTTGAACTTCTGTTGCAACATAGACATGTTCTTCACCAACAACATCTTCAGACAACAGATTACTACTTGACTCTAATGGGTCAACTGCTGGGTAAATTCCAAGTGCCGCAATGTTTCGATCCAATACTGTTTTCGCATCCAAGTGCGTAAATGTAATCGCTGCAGCAGGGTCAGTTAGATCATCCGCTGGAACGTAAATTGCTTGAATGGATGTAATTGATCCATCGGTTGTAGATGTAATGCGTTCTTGAAGTTGTCCCATTTCTGTAGCAAGTGTAGGTTGGTATCCAACAGCCGAAGGCATACGGCCTAACAATGCGGATACTTCAGATCCAGCTTGCGTGAATCGGAAAATGTTATCGATGAATAATAGAACATCCTGCTTATTATTGTCGCGGAAGTTTTCCGCCATCGTTAAGCCTGATAATGCAACACGCATCCGGGCTCCTGGGGATTCGTTCATTTGTCCATAGACAAGAACTGTATTATCAAGAACATTTGCATCTTTCATTTCGTGATACAAATCATTTCCTTCACGTGTTCGCTCTCCAACACCAGCAACGACAGAAAGTCCACTATGCTCAATCGCAATATTGTGAATAAGTTCTTGCATTAATACGGTTTTACCAACACCAGCCCCTCCAAAGAGACCAATTTTTCCACCTTGTGGATAAGGACAAAGCAAATCAATGACTTTAATCCCGGTTTCTAATACTGTATTGGTTGTTTTTTGATCTTTAAATAACGGTGCGGAACGGTGGATTTCATGGAATTCCACGCCTTCGCTGTCAAATGGTTTTTCATCAATTGTTTCACCCAAGACATTAAACATACGTCCAAGAATAGCTTGGCCGACAGGAACTTTAATAGCTGCTCCTGTATCAACGACTTCAAGATTACGAGATAATCCATCAGTAGTTCCCATTGCAATACAACGGGCTAAATCATTACCAATATGTTGTGATACTTCAAGTGTTACTTTGAGTTCACCGTGTTCAACTACAAGCGCATTGTAGAGTTTCGGCATATGTTCACTATCAAAACGAACATCAACAACTGGTCCTACTATTTGTACAATTCTACCTTTCATCGTTAACCCTCCATTCCTGAAACAATTTCAGATATCTCTTGTGTAATCGCCTCTTGACGAATACGGTTATATTTTCGACCTAAGTCTTCAATCATGTCTTCTGCACTGTCTGTCGCTTTTTCCATCGCAATACGACGTGTTGTATGCTCACTTACTTTTGATGTCAAATATGTGTGACGCAACAAGGCTATTAATGCTTGTTGAATCATGATTGCTGCAACATCTTCAAAATTCGGTTCGTAAATTACTTGATCACGTGCTCCCGATACCACTGTAGGCAACGTATGGAGTTCAAATTCAAGATTCAGTGCATTCGCATAATCAGGAACAATCGTAACAATTTGGTGTGTTGCAAGATACGGTTTTAATAGTTTTACAGCATCTAGCAACTCAAAATGTTCACTCGATTGCATCGGATTAACGATTGTAACTGACTTGTTTTTTAGTGATTCATAACTTTGTGTTCCAATAACAACTACACTATCTTCAGGTTTATATACAGAAAGTAACTTTCGCATATTACCTTGAATATAAGCTGAGCACAATCCTAAATCAGGCATCACGACAAAATACAACTTCGGTTTATTGTCAGTCGCCACTTCAAAATCTATAAACTGTGTTGTTGCATGACTCACAGCATCGTAATAAGCCTCGAAGTGTCCTTTTCGATCACGATACCGTTGAAGTTTGCTCAACGAAACAAGCTTCATTGCTTTCGTGATTTTTTGTGTCGATTTGATGGACCGGATTCTTTTTTTTATGGCTTGTGTATTAGGCATTATTTCTTATCTTAAAGCGCTCTAATTCTTCGTTGATTACTGTTTTGAGCGTCTCAATTAGGGCATCATCAAGTGTAAAGTTCGCTTTTATTTGATCTAAAAGATCTTGATGTGATGAAACAAAGCGTTCGTGTAAGAACTTTTCGAATGGTAAAACTTCTTTTACACTTAGCATGTCGAGGAACCCGTATTTATTTAAGAACATACTTAGAATCATCAATTCGTGAGGTGTCTTTGAAAGTGCACCTTGTTTGAGTAATTCAGTAAGACGGTTCCCATGGTCAATAATCTTTTGGGTTGCTGGATCAATGTCAGTACTGAACTGAGCAAATGATAACAGCTCATGATATGTCGCTAATTCAAGTTTCAATGATGAGGCAACTTGTTTCATCGCTTTTGTTTGTGCGGCTGATCCAACTCGTGAAACTGACATCCCACTATCGACAGCTGGTCTAAAGCCACTATTGAATGAATCCGAGTTCAGGAATAATTGGCCATCTGTAATTGAAATAACGTTCGTTGGTATATATGCGGATATATCACCAGCTTGTGTTTCAATGATAGGTAACGCAGTCATTGATCCACCACCGTAGTTTTCGTTTAGTTTTGCACTTCGCTCAAGCAAACGTGAGTGAAGGTAGAAAACATCTCCAGGATAGGCTTCACGACCTGCAGGACGACGTAATAGTAATGAGATGGTTCGATATGCTACCGCATGTTTTGATAAGTCATCATAAACAATTAGTACATCTTTACCATTATCCATCCAATGTTCACCAATAGCTGCCCCTGTATACGGTGCAAGATACTGAAGTGGTGCGAGCTCACTGGCTGTACTTGATACGACTACGGTATAATCCATTGCTCCGTGTTCCTTGAGTTTCTCAACAACCATTGCAACGGTTGATGCTTTTTGCCCGATAGCAACATAAATACAGTTAACATCTTGACCTTTTTGGTTGATAATTGCATTCAAAGCAATACTTGTTTTACCTGTTTGGCGATCACCAATAATTAATTCACGTTGCCCTTTACCAATTGGAATCATAGAGTCGATGACTTTAAGTCCCGTATGTAAAGGTTGGTGTACTGACTGACGTGTCATAACACCTGGAGCAACACGTTCAACAGGACGGTGTCCTTCATAGTTGATTTCTCCAAGACCATCAATAGGATGTCCTAATGCGTCAACGACACGTCCCAAAAGACCATCACCAACACCTACTTCGATGATATGTTGGGTTCGATAGACGACGTCACCTTCTTTAACTAATGAGTCATCACCAAGTAGAACAACCCCGACTTGGTTCTCTTCAAGGTTCAGTGCGAGTCCATAAACCTCATCACTAAAACGTAACATTTCCCCCGAGAGGACTTGGTCTAAACCACGAACAAACGCAATACCGTCACCTACTTTAAATACGCGACCAATATCCTCGCTCTTCGTGTCAAATTCAATTCCAGCAATTTGTTCTTTTAACATTTCGAGAATGTTTGCTGATTGATTGCTCATTGTTGTAATCCTCCTTGGTTAATAATACGATCCAGTTTACTTTTTACTGAGGTATCATAGATATCGCTACGAACATGAACAATCATGCCTTGAAGCAAGTTTGCGTCAATCTCATAGTGCATTTCTAATTCGCCTGTATATTTTTCTTTCAAAGTTTTTTGTAATGATATTTTTTCTTGATCACTCAATGCTATCGCGCTAACTACATCCACACGACTTAAGTATTCATGAATTTCTAATAAGTCACGAAATGCTGCCATTACGCGCTCATAACTCTTCATCATGTTTGCTTGATAAAGAAGTTGTAAGAAATTGACAACTTGTTTTGAAAAGGTCGATCGCAACGTTTTCCACAATGGATCAAGAATTGTTTCGTCTTGATATGTTCGGGTAAAAATACGATTTATCTTTTCATCTTCAAGTATCAGCGACACGGCTTGTAACTCCGCATAGACATCCATAACTACGTTTTGTTCCAGAGACACTTCAAATAGAGCTTGAGCGTATTGCTTAGTGCTTATGATCATAAGCTTCCATTTCCTTCTCTAGGTCTTGGAGCATTGAAGAGTGATCTAATTCACGCTCCGACAATACTTTGCGGTTTACCGCAACGGCTGTATCCAACATGTATGTAGATACTTCGCGGTAAAGTGCAGCTTTTTCATTTTTTAAGGCTTCTGCCATTTTGATTTTCTCATTTTCAATTTCTTCTTGAGCAGAATCAATAATTGCTTGTTTTTTGTTTTCAGCATCGCGTAACATATCCGCTTCAACGATTTTTAGTTTATCCATTGATTCAGAATATGCTTCTTGTGCTTGAGCACTCATTGTTTTTGCTTCCATTCGGTACGCTTCTGCTTCTTTCATTTCTTCAGCCATACGTTCAGCACGCGCGTCCAAATATTTTTGTACCGGCTCGTGAAGGTACTTGCGATACATAATGTAGATTACAAAAGTGGCCGCAAGTTGTGCAGCCATCGTCCAAGGATCTGGCATTAGCTTTGCAGCAATATCTAAATTCATAATACCCTCCTTTGATTATTAGAATACAAAAATTAATAAGAATGCGATAAGCATACCGTAAATCGCAGCTGTTTCAGCAATACCCGCTCCAAGAATTAACATTGAACGAATTTTACTTTCCGCTTCTGGGTTTTTACCTACGGCTTCTACAGCTTTAGCGGCTGCATAACCTTGTCCTACTGTTGAGAAAATACCTGTCATAACTGCTAGTGCGGCAGCGATTGCTACCAATCCTTTTCCAATACTTACTGCTTCCATTAATAATATCCTCCTTAGTTTAGTCTTGATATTCAACAGCGATTAAGATCGATGTTAATGATATAAATATGAACGCCTGCAAAAACGCAGAGAACATATCGAAATATAAATGTAATACTGGAGCAACAATCACTCCGAAGAAGTTAAATCCACCGATACCGGGGATAAAACTACTAATCCAACCCGTAAACGTATAGAGCAATGTCATAATAACCGTTCCTGAGAGTACATTTCCGAATAAACGGAGTGACAAACTGATCAGTGGTGCTACCGTTCCGAAAAAGTTCGGAATGACAAAGGGGAAAAACGGTTCAAAGAATCCTTTGACGTATCCCTTTACGCCATTTGCATCTATTTTTGCATGTTGGATTAAAAGGAATGTAATAATTGCAAGTACAAGTGTTACTGAATAGTTACTTGTAGGTGCAGCTAATCCTGTTAGTCCGAACATGTTTGCAACTAGAATGTAAATAAATACACTCCCAATATACGCTGCCATTCGTCGCCCGTGTTTTTCACCCATGTTTTGAATTGTGAAATCAGAAATCGTCTTAACATAAAGTATTGCTTTTAAGACGCCTCCGCGAGGCTTTTCAGTAAGCGGCAAATTGTTAAGCCGCTTGCCTCCGACATAAAACGCGATGGAGAGACCAATTGTAATGATCAAAATCGAATAAACTTCAACTTGCAACATTTGCCTTCTCCTTTGTAAAAATTCCTGTCATAAAAAGTAGCAAACGGTCTAGCAAGTATGTTGTCGCTATCGCATAAGGATTAATCCACGCTGGGAACATAAATGCTAAGAGCAAGGGTAACCATAAAATCACAAATACAAAGATGATATATCCAACGTACTTTTTGACAGTAAACTGTTGTTCATCAAGTATGATGCTATAGAACAAATTTCTGAAATGTTCGAGTGTCAGTAAACTAGTCCAACCAATCAACCAACCTACGCCCAATCTCCAATCGATTATCGATAGAATGATTGCTCCAACAACGCAAATTGCAATTTTTATTTTCCGTGTCATCGTTGCCTCCTTTTCATGTCTGCATTGCTTCTTCTTTTCACTTGTTTTAGTTCGAGCATGCTAGGTAAATCGTACCACAAACATGCGTCTCAATCAAACAAGCTTCCCTACTATATTACGCTATTTAAGTCGAATATCAATAACTTACCAAAATTTAATTTTGCGATAACCAAAAATTGTCCCCCACATTATTCACTATATAAATAGGAAGAGGAAAAACTAGAAAAACAGACCAATATATTTTGATGAATCGCCCATCATTAGACCAACCACTACTAACAAACAAAAAAAAGAATAGGACTGGCCTATTCTTCGATAAAACTAAAATTAACGGTATTTTTGATGGTCGGTAACTGTTCTACTAATCCTTTACTGAGAGACCATGTCGCAATCGATTCAAGTTGATCATTTGAAACTGGTTTTGCTTTCTCAAATGGGGTTATTTTTTGATCAATGTAGGCTCCCATTTGAGGAGGGAATGCATATTGCGTCAAGACGTCTGCATAAGCATCGGATTGATTCTTGTTAAGGTACTCAACTCCTTGATTATACGCGCGGTAGAAGCGAGCAATAATTTCTGGGTCTTTTTCAATACGATCTTTTTTCGTCAGCAAACTTCCACCCTTGATACCATACTCACTGGAGCTTCCAAGTAAATGTGCACCTTGAGCGACTAGCATACCTGCTTGTGGTTCTGTAAATACTACTGCTTCGAATTGGTCTTGAAGTAGTCCCTCAAAACGCCCTGGAAAAGATGCCATCGCTAAAACCTGATAATCAAATGCATCCTTGGTAGCAATCTCATCCATTACGTACTCTAATAACAGACCTGGAATCAGCGCAACACGTTGATCTTGTAGGTCTTTCATCGTTGTGATACCGGAATTAGGTGATGCAATAATTTTAAAATCTTCGTTAATATCTGAGGTTATAATATATGGAAATCCTTGTTCTTGAAACGCAAATGCTGTCATTGCATCAGCAATCATCATGTCAATAGCGCCACTTTGTGCTGCTGCATTTCGTTCTTGAGGATTGGCAAACGGGACAATTTCCACATTTATCCCCTCACTCTTAAAGAATCCTTCCTCATGTGCAATAATGATTGGCAATGCGGATTCTGCTGCAAGGGTACCTACTTTTAAAGGCGTTTCTAAATCTGGTTTGGGTGTGTTTGAACATCCAGCAAGGACGAATAAACAGGCTAACAGTGTTATTATTTTCTTCATTTTATCTCTTTTCTAACAGTTCAACAAATGCCGAAAGCGGCATTTTATAAGGAATGATATTGCGTTTAAGCTCGAACCGTGGGGTGCTTAAGGTGTTGACACCTGGCTTCGTTGTAAATGCGAATTCTATATTAGCCTCTTTCAAAGACGCAAATACTGAAGGATCATAGAATCCAAATGGATATGCAAATATTCTAGGTGCATCAACATATACTGCACACTTTAGAATATCATCTACCATAGCTTGCTTGGGTTCTGTCTGGATTGAACCTTGAAGATGTACACGTTGATGCATCCTATGGGTGTGATTTGCTGTTGTGAGACAATCTGACATAGCATCGAGATTTGTCCAAGACATTGTTTGAGCAAAAGCAGCATCCCACTCCTTGCTCTTTTCATGCATCCAATCACTAACTACAAACATAGTAGCCGGGATTTGGTTTGCTTTAAGCAGCGGATAAGCAAGTTTCTTCATGGACTGATAAGCGTCATCAAATGTCAATAATATAGCTTTAGACGGCAACATCTTTCTATCTTTATAGAAAGCTTCAACGTCCTCTAGAGTTATGAAATTAAAGTCATTATCGATGCAATACTGCATTTGTTCCTTAAAGTCTTGAATGTCCGTATACAAAGCGATGGGTAAGTTATCCTGGTATCCGTTCGCAACTTCAACAGGGATAGACTGTATTTCCGTATTTATTGGGGTATCTCGAAATTCGTGATAACAAAGGGTAATAAATTCCATGTGGTACCTCTTTCTTAGGTTATTTTAGACAGTTTTAGGTCGAAATACAATATTGTGAAATCAACTGCCTTTTAAACAAAAAAGAGGTTAGGCCTCTTTTTTCGAATGATAGACTTCTAGAATCAATGCTAGAATAAAACCGATTCTGAATACAAACTCTAATACTGAGACAAGCACCAGAATAATTGTGAATCCTTCAAGGAAGGTTCCGACGGAACCTACTAAGATCATCACTGTAAACGAAATGGCAAGAAATTGATAGAATCGCTTATAGAAATCATTATGCGCATTCTCTGACGCATAAACCATTAGAAGGACATCCGCCATCCGAATTAGAACATACGTAATCAACAAGAAATTGGATAAGATTGCGATCATTGTGAACATATCAGTTGTCATCATTGGAACAAATGTACCGCTCAAGAAAACAATCGCAAAACTTAGCATTAAGGATGCTAGACTCCAAATCAAATACTTGTTTTTGGTAATTGTGAATAACTTAAATGTTGCAAATATTTGTGTTCCTAATCCAATGACCATGACAATCGGATACTCTTTAAATATTGTCGCCAGCATCGAAATAATCAGTCCACTAATTAAAATAATGGTTTGGGTGATCTGTTCTTTAGTTTTCATAGCTTCTCCTTATATGCATAAAATTATAAATTTTTGCGGTATTGCATCATCTCATAAAACAGTGTCATTGCATAGACAGAGTAACTCTCGAACTCTAACACTGAAATCATTACGATTAAAACTGTTGGAATGAGAAAACTATAGCCCAAAATATCGATAACTACAATTCCTAGAACCAACAACGATAAACCTCGGTATACCGGAACAAGCAAAGCCTTTTGAGTTATCCTTGAAGATTGATACATTAAAATTATATCAGATAACGCGAGACTAACGTATGCCCCTTCTAATACAATAGCCTGGATTTCCATGAGCTGAATCATAGCATATCCATCACCTTCAAGTCGATTTCCAAGAACAAGTACCGTCATAAAACTAATGACTAGTAACACGAGTCCGACTAGAAGCATTCTCGATTTACAATTCAAACAGCTAATGAATGTGCCTATTAGTTTAATTGCCAATCCAACAATCATTAATGCTTCATGTCTTCGCATAAGAATCGAAATCAGAAAAAAGTGTAGGCAATAATGAGCAATCCTTGAACCAGTAAGAAATGTTTTTGCTTCGGCATCGTTCGCCCCTTATTGACATGATATTGAAAATCTACAACTTTGGCTCATTCATAAATATCTTTGGATACAAAATAAGTTCAACAAGCATCAATGTTATGAATCCTAAATATCCCGTAAATTCGAATACGGAAACAATCACCTCGAGAATGATAGGAATCGGTGTTAAAAAACCGACAGTTCCAACACTTACAAATAGCACCATAGTCATTGAGAGTATATAGTATGGTTTAACCAAAAATATACTCTCAGTTGATTTCGCCACAAACAGCATAATAAGTGCATCTCCAATGCCCATCAACACGTATGATATCTGTAGCGTAATCGCTTGATATCGAACAATCGTAAATAGGTCGAGTTGCCGATTCATTAATAGCGAACCCCTTATGAAAACGATCAAAAAGCTAATGAACTGTGCTACTACGCTCGTTCCTAACACTAGTGACTTCGTTTTCTTAAATCCATACATTGTTATCATAATGCGAAGCAATATCGCAAATGTCATGAGTATTTCATTTCGCTGAAGAATTAATGATGCAGCCGAAAGAATATAACTACATGCTAAAATTTTATAAATTCCATGTCTCCATTTTTTCATTGATCAGTCATTTTTAGAGCTTTTAGCTCTGCCCTTTATTTAGTAATCTTCTGTTGAATATAGTGTTCTTTAAAATCAAAAATCAAGGCACCAACATAACCGCCAAAAGTTGTAAACTCCATAACCGACATAAGAACTCCGAAAAACATCGGTATTGGATAAAGGAAACCGACAATTCCAATTATCTCGAATACGACAATCAGCAACGATAATATGCGATAAATTTTCACAAATATGAAGTTTTGAGTGAAACGCGATGAGTTGTAAATAATAAGAGCATCCGCCGCACCCATGAGAATGTAGCCAACTTGTAGCGAATACGATTGTAAAATTACGGTTTCGTATAAATCGATTGATTGAACTTCAAGGAGTACCCCACTTCCAAATACAACAACGAAACTTAGAACTTGAAACAAGAATGCAACCACCAATAACTTATCTTTGATACTTCTCATTAGGAAAACTGTTACTATCAGCCTAATTCCAAGAGCTAAGATCATGATGAAACTATTTCTATACATGATTAATGAGACAAGCATCAAGCTGTAGCTAACGATAAGTAAGATAAATACTTTGTTTTTAGCGGTACTTTCCATATACTAATTTTCGCCCGTATTTATCATCGAAAGCTGAATTCGTTGTTTTTTGAGATCAACTTCCAATACCCAGACTTGAACAATATCGCCAACTGACACAACATCAGTTGGGTGTTTTACAAATTGTTTACTTAATTTAGAAATATGAACCAGACCATCTTGTTTAACTCCGATGTCAACAAAAGCACCGAAATCCACGACATTTCGAACAGTTCCTTGAAGTTCCATACCTGGTTTTAAATCTTCCATACTCAAGACATCCTTACGTAATAATGGCCCTGCCATTGATTCACGCATGTCACGTCCTGGTTGTTTTAATGCTGCAAAAATATCTTCTAAGGTAACCTTTCCAATATCGTATAACGAAGCGAGCTCGTTAATTGACATGCCTTCAATTTTGGCTTTAGTTGCTTCTTTCCCCAATTCTTCAGGTTTAATATTTGAATGTTTTAAGATTTTTTCAGTAGTAGCATATGCTTCAGGGTGAATTGCTGTGTTATCCAGGATGTACTCCCCATTTGGAATTCGCAAGAATCCAATTGCTTGCTCATATGATTTAGGACCGAGACGCGGTACATCTTTAATCGCCTTACGATTCTTAAAAATGCCATGTTCTTCACGATAAGTTACAATGTTTTGTGCTGTTGTTTTTGTCAGCCCGGCAACGTATTCCAAGAGCTGTGGTGATGCTGTATTTACATCAACCCCAACCTGGTTAACTGCTGTTTCAACGACAAAATCAAGTGCAGTCGTTAACTCTTTTTGGGAAACATCATGTTGGTATTGACCGACACCAACTGATTTCGGATCAATTTTCACGAGTTCTGCCAGTGGATCTTGAAGGCGACGTCCAATACTTACAGCCGAACGTTGTTCAACTTGTAAATCCGGGAATTCTTTACGTGCAACATCAGAAGCAGAATATACAGACGCTCCTGCCTCATTCACAATCACGAAGGCTGTTTTCCCACCAAGTTCACTTAAGGCTTTTGCAACGAAAGCTTCCGATTCACGAGACGCTGTACCGTTACCAATTGCAACGGTATCTACATCAAATTTTGTAATAAGATTTTTGAAAATTGTCGCAGCTTGTGCACGCTTATGCTCAGGTGCTGGTTCATGTGGATAAATAACATCAATCGAACCGACTTTACCCGTTGCGTCAACGATTGCTAATTTACAACCAGTACGATATGCTGGGTCAAATCCCATGACCGTTTGACCTTTTAAAGGTGCTTGAAGCAGTAAATTTCGAAGATTTTCACCGAAAATATGAATTGCTTGTTTATCTGCTTTTTCAGTCATCATATTTCGAATTTCACGTTCAATGGCTGGCTTAATGAACCGTTTGTAACTATCTGTGTAACCATTTTGGACATATTCAACAGTTGCAGAGTTACTCTTGTTTCCAATTATGCGACGACGGAAGTACTCAAGAATACGAGCTTCATCAATCTCAATATCAACTTTTAAAATGCCTTCTGTTTCTGCTCTGTTTAGTGCTAAAATTCGATGCGATGCAATTTTATCAACAGGCTGTGAAAACTCGTAATACATTTCATAGACTTCACGCTCATCTTTCTCTGCATCTTTAACTTTACTTACGACAACCCCATGTTTTGAGGTCATATCACGAATCCATTCGCGGTAACTTGGCTCATCTGAAACAACCTCCGCAATAATTTCGTGAACACCCGCTAAAACATCCTCACGGGTATTAAGTTCAAACGCTTCGTTTAGGTATGAGTCCAGCACCTCCAGATTGAACGAATCTGGTAATGCCATAAATTCGACTGCTAATGGTTCTAAGCCGCGCTCACGAGCGATTGTCGCTTTTGTGCGGCGTTTTTGTTTATACGGGCGGTATAAATCTTCGACTTTTTGAAGAACTGATGCATTTTGAATATCTACAAGTAACGTTTCCGTCAATTTCCCTTGCTCATCAATGAGACGAATAACTTCTTCTTTTCGTTTCTCAAGGTTTGTAAGATACTCGAAACGGTCTGCAATTTCACGGATTTGCACCTCATCAAGACTTCCTGTAACTTCCTTACGATAACGTGCAATAAACGGAACAGTATTGCCATCTGCCATTAAATCCAAAACAGCATCAATTTGGTGTGCTTTGAATTGGTTTAATTCATTTTTTAGTAATTCATTGACATTAGTTTCCATATCTTTTCTGACCTCATTTACTACAGATAGTTTATCACAATTTATGAGTCTGTGTTGTATGCGATTTCATTTGAATAAAAATGAAAAGACGCAAATGCGTCTTAAGTTAATCCAATGACTGTACCATCATAGTCCATGTTTACCGCATTTGGTATTTTGGGTAATCCAGGCATTGTCATAATTGCTCCCAATAATACTACTAAAAATCCAGCACCCTTAGCTAAACGCACATCACGAACATTGACGACAAAGTCCCGCGGAGCATTCAGTGCTTTGGGGTCATCACTAAAGGAATATTGTGTTTTAGCGATACACACCGGTAATCCTTGTGGATAGGTTTCCAGAATCTTATCAATTTTCGCTTTTGCTACATCGGAATAGTCTACCCGATCCGCACGGTATATTTCCGAAGTAATGGTATCGATTGCTTTATAAACATCGACGGATGCCTCATAAAGGTAATTAAAACGGTTGTTTTTTTCGCACAAGGCAACAACGTGATCCGCAAGTTCAAGCGCACCCGAACCCCCTTGGCTATAAACATCGGTTAGTATGATTGAAACATTGAGCGTCGATGCCAATGTTTGTAGGTACTCAATTTCTGCTTTCGTATCGCTTGGGAATCGGTTAATTGCGATCACGATGTTGTCACTATACTTCCGCATGTTCTCAAGATGTTGCTTAAGGTTAGCACTCCCAAGTGCCAACGCTTCAAGGTTTTCTTCATTTAAGGCATGAACCGGAACGCCTCCGTTATACTTTAAGGCACGTATTGTCGCTACTAGAACTGTTGCATCTGGCTTAAATTCTCCAACGCGACATTTGATGTCGTAAAATTTTTCCGCACCCAAATCAGCACCAAATCCCGCTTCAGTTACAACGTAATCACCAAGTTTCATTGCCATCTCAGTCGCAATAATTGAGTTGCAACCATGGGCAATATTGGCAAATGGGCCACCATGGATAATTGCAGGTGTATTTTCTAGCGTTTGCACAAGGTTAGGACGCATCGCATCTTTGAGTAAGAGCAACATCGCCCCCACTGCTTCGAGGTCTTTCGCCAGTATTTCGCGGCCTTCGATATCATAAGCAACAATAATATTTGATAGACGATTTCGTAAATCATCCATATTTTTTGCTAAGCAGAAAATCGCCATAATTTCCGACGCCGCTGTAATATCAAAAAATGTTTGATGTGGTGTTTTTTTGCTTTCAATGTGGAGACGTCGTAGGGCACGATCATTCGTATCTAATGCACGTCCCCAAACAATATTATTAAGATCGATTTTGAGTTCATTACCATGATAAATATGATTATCAATCATAGCTGCGAGTAAGTTATGGGCAGCCGTAATTGCATGAAAGTCACCATTAAAATGGAGGTTAATATCATCCATCGGAATAACCTGTGAATACCCACCACCCGTCGCGCCACCCTTCATGCCAAATACTGGCCCCAAAGATGGTTCCCGAAGTGCTGTCACCGTCTTATAACCGCGTTGGTTCATCGCCATCGATAATCCAATATTAACCGTTGTTTTTCCCTCACCCGCAGGTGTTGGATTAATAGCTGTCACTAAAATTAGTTTTGCTTTTCGTGGGCGGTCTAACAGTGATAAATCAAGTTTTGCTTTGTAGTTCCCATATATTTCATACTCGGTCTCTTTGAGACCAAGTTGGTCCGCAATGACACTAATTTTTTCATACTTTGCTTCTTGTGAAATTAATGCATCATTTTTCATACTATCACCCTTTCAATTACACCTAGTGTACCATAATAAAAATGGTCTATTATAGACCATTGATCAGTTTCTCACCAAATTTTTGGCGTTGTAACGCTGTGATGAGCGAACCGTTAATAATTATTTCTAGTGGAAGCATAATCGCTGACTTTAACACACGGGGCCCAATGATTGCGGAAAAGGCTTTTCCACCCATCATATAGATCCAAGTCGAATTCAACAGTAAGCTTACAAATGCAAAATGAAAGAATGAAATCCCAATGACCCAAAGCCACGGTTTATCCTTACCTTTCAACATTCCCCATGCTGCACCAGTAACTGCTGCAGAGACGGTAAACCCTGGAAAATAGGGCCCTGAAGGCAATAGTGTAGCTCCAATTAGATCAGCAATTATCGCGATAAGCATCGATTTTTTCACTCCCATTAAATACCCAGTTACTGCTAAGGGTATAAACGTAAAGCTGATCTTTGTGATTGGAGTCGTCACACTCAATAAACGTGATACAACAATTTGTATTGCAACAAACATTGCCATCACTGCTATTTGTTTTGTTTTCATTTCAAATCCTCTTTTCTTTTCAAGCAAGTTAAAGAAAAGTTATGCAACGGAGGCAATAACATACTGCACTTTCGTTTCGTCCAGAGGCGACTTCCCATCCTTCTGGCACTTAACACATGTTATTTACTTTGCTTGATGTAACAAGAATACCAATAGCAAGACACATATTCAAGCATTTACCCTATGAATTAACATTCCACATAATTCCTGTGTTTTTGTTATTCAGAAGCTCCAGTCACATGATTGTACGCGATTTACTATATCTCATTAAGACTCTGTGTTAGACTATTTGTAGGTGATTACATGAAAGTAAAGAAAACGAACGCAATGCGTATTCTTGATCAAAAAAAATATGCATATAATATGTACGAATATAGTAAAGATGAGATAGAAAAAGGAATCGATGTACCTACTCAAATCAATCAACCACCCCAAAAGATATTCAAGACGATTGTCCTTGAAAGTGGCAGTGACCATTTTGTTGCGGTTATTCCAATTTTTGATCATATCGATATGAAAAAGGCAGCAAAGGCACTCGGTGTGAAACGGGTCGAGCTTTTACATTTGAATAAATTGTTTGATTTGACTGGATATGTGCGGGGAGGATGCTCTCCACTTGGCATGAAGAAACAGTTTCCAACAGTTATTGCTGATTCTGCACAGTCGATGGATGAAATCATTGTATCAGCGGGTAAAATTGGACAGCAGATGGGTCTTAATCCACTCCAACTCAAAGAGGTAACGCGGGGATCATTTGCTGCCATTACAGTCGATGAAACGCACATTTCAGACGATGACATGAAAAGCGACTTTTAAAAAGTCGCTTTTTTATTGATAAGCTTGGTGCATCAACATCTCCATACGACGTTTTACTTCAAGGCTTAGTTCTGTTCCCTTCAGTTTATTAAAAGTTTCCGGGAGCATGGGTTCGCCAAAGAACACTTCATAATTACGTGTGTTTTTCTTGTAGCTATTTTTGATATACATTGGGACAATTGGAACCGTGCTCTTTCGAAGCACGGAAAACATGCCCGCTTTAAATTCAACCATTTCTTTCTGATGGGACCGTGTTCCTTCTGGAAATGCCAGTAAAGAATGACCTTCAGTAGTATCTTCAAGTGCTTGTTTAAGTAGGGTCAATGATTGGCGTGGATCTTCCCTATCTAACGGATACGAACGGGACATTTTCATAAATGACCCTGTTATAAAACTTGTAAACAATTCTTTTTTGGCAACAAAGCGGAATGGTGTTTCAACAATTCCTAGGGTAACAAAAATATCATTATGGGATTGATGGTTCGATAAGTAGATACAGGTACCTGGATCCACCGGTCGATTCACCGGAGTAATCGTTTTACCTCTGATACCAAAATAATGACGTGAATACATCTTCAACTCACGGTCAATTTGGTCATCTGAGCCATAACGGCGCAACCATTGCGAACGAATCCAATAATACGGCAACGCAATAAAAGTTACTAACATATAAAAATTATCCATAAATAATCACCATTCCAATCGCATACGCTCCATCATGGCTGATTGAGACTGCGCCTTTATCGCTAACTGGAGCTCCTGAATCATTTTTCAAGACTTCAAAATCATGAAAATCAGTCACACCAATTCCAGTTCCCATAGCTTTTGAATATGCTTCTTTACACGCATAACGACCACAAAGAAACTCTAATCTTCGACGGGTTGTGGTAAGTTCTTCAAACAATTCCATTTCCCGGTCTGTTAAGATACGGTGCAAAAATCGCTGATCAGTGACATGTTTCTCGAAACGAGTCATATGCACTAAATCGATTCCAGTTTTAATCGCCAATGGCGAATTTGATTGTTCCAAGGGCACAAACCTCCCCATTAACATACGCTTTTGCTTCTGCAATTCCCATAATACTCTTGAGTTTTACGAGTTCAACATGAAGTTCTAATTGATCTCCAGGAATCACTTGTTTCTTAAATTTAAAGTTATCGATCCCAACAAAATACGCTATTTTCCCTTTAAATTGCGGTTGCGACAACAATACAATTGCTCCAGCTTGTGCTAAAGCTTCTGTAATTAAAACGCCCGGCATCACATGTTTTTGAGGGAAATGACCCATGAAATGCATCTCATTTGCAGATACATTCTTAAGTGCAACAATAGATGTTTCCGTCATCGTTTTCACCGCATCAACCAGTAAAAATGGATATCGGTGTGGAATGATCGCTTGAATATCATTTGAATTCATTAACATAAGACTACACATCCTTTCTGAAGACAATAACGGCATTATGTCCACCAAATCCTAAGGAATTCGACATCACTGCATTAACTTCCATCTTGCGAGCGACATTAGGGACATAGTCTAAAGGACAGTCTTCGTCAGGTGTTTCATAATTTATAGTTGGTGGGACAATGCTTTGCTCCATCGCTTTAATTGACAAAACGGCTTCAATGCCACCAGTTCCTCCTAAAGCATGGCCATGCATAGATTTTGTTGACGAGATTGCAACCTTTGATGCTTGATCTCCAAAAACTTCCATGATTGCTTGAGATTCAAATTTATCATTTAATGGTGTACTGGTTCCGTGCGCATTAATATATGAAATATCTTTCGGATCCATGTTTGCATCACTTAAGGCTTGACGCATCGCATCGACAGCTCCTTCTCCATTTGGAGCGGTGATATGAAAGGCATCACAAGTTGAACCATAGCCAACCATCTCGCCATAAATCTTTGCACCACGAGCCATTGCATGATCATATGATTCTAAGACAAGGACTCCTGATCCTTCACCTAAAACAAAACCGTTACGGTTTTTATCAAACGGACGTGACGCACGTGACGGATCCTCTTCAGTACTTAATGCGGTTAAGGCATTAAATCCTGCAAGTGTATATGGTGATACACCAGCTTCTGTTCCCCCCGCTAGCATAATGTCAGCATCGCCATACTGAATCATGCGAAATGCGTCACCAATTGCATGTGTTGCGGCAGCACAGGCTGTTGTAACACATGAAACATGACCTTTTGTATTTAGTGAAATCGCGACATTACCAGCTGCCATGTTGGGAATAATCATTGGAATAAACATCGGAGGAATTTTACCATATCCACCTTCAAAAGCACGATTTAAGTCATTTGCAAAGGTCTGCATACCACCCATGCCGGTTCCCATAATCACCCCGGTTCGCTTCGGATCGTGATTTTTATCATTGAGCCCAGCATCGCGATATGCTTCGTTTGCAGCATAGACCGCAAACTGACTGAAAAGATCTTGGCGACGTGCATCCCGTTTGCTCAAATACTTTAACCCATCAAAATTTTTAACCGGAGCTCCAATTTTTACTTTTAAATCTGTTGTGTCGAAATGTGTAATGCGTTCAATACCACTGATACCATCAATCGCGTTTTGAAACGCCGTTTCAACATCATTACCTAAAGGACTCACAATTCCGAGTCCTGTAATCACTACACGTTTTTTCATAGTTACCTCTAAATCACCATGCCACCACACACATTTAGTGTTTGACCAGTTATATATTTTGCTTGATCACTCACTAAGAAACTTACGGCGTGTGCAATGTCTTCGGGTTCCCCAAATTGTTTTAGTGCAATTGCATCCAAGATTGGTTTTCGGATGGCATCGTCAAGTGACGCTGTCATCTCAGTTTCAATAAACCCTGGAGCAACACAATTAACGCGAATACCGCGCGTTGCGAATTCTTTAGCTATGCTTTTAGAAAAGCCAATAAGTCCGGCTTTACTTGCTGCATAATTTGCTTGTCCAATATTACCAACGACACCAATTACTGACGTAATATTGACGATTGCACCACTTTTCTGGCGCATCATTGGCTTAGTAATTGCCTTAACCATATTGAAAGGTCCTACCAAATTAACATCCACAACATCGGTAAAATCAGTGGCTTGCATGCGCATCATTAAGTTATCTTTAACGATACCAGCATTATTGACAAGAACATCAATACGACCTTGTTCGGTCTGCACTGTTTTAATAAAAGCATCACATGCTTCAAGGTTACGTGCATCTACTTGATGAAGTTTAAATGTCGGTGTTTCAAGACGAGCAACATAGTCCGGTTCATAATCTCGAACATATGTTCCATATACACGATAGCCGTCACTTTCTAACTGACGGGCGATCGCCAAACCAATCCCTTTTGTTGCACCTGTTACGATTGCTATTTTATTGGTCATCAATAAGCCCTCCCAATGTTTCAGCAGAATAGACGTTATACGTTTTTACGGTATCGCCACATATCTCTTTTACAAATTTAGAAATTGAACCTTTAGGTCCAATCTCAATGATCGTATCCACACCCATATCTACCATTTTTTTGATTGATGCCGCAAGTTCCGTTGGTTCGGAAATGTGACGTGCTAATGTATCCACAAAATTATCGGATTGGACTTGTGCATGAATATTATTGATGAATGAAATCCTAGGTGTTCCGAAAGGTATTGATTCAAGTACACCGCGTAATAATGTGCTTGCGGGCTTAAGCAATGCCATATGAGATACCGTTGATACTTTTAAAGGTATTACCATTCGAACACCAGCTTCTTTGAGCGCTGGAATAACAGCTTCGAGTGCATCTATATTCCCACCGATTACAATTTGTGACGGTGTATTAACATTACAAATTGCGACGTCATGACCTTGAAGTACCGCTTCTACCGTTTGACGATCAGTCTTGAGACATGCTGCCATGCCACTTGTGTACGGAGGGAGGGCATTGTGCATAATTTCTGCTCGTTTTTGGATGAGTGTGAGTCCTGTTTCAAAGTCGATGATTCCTGCTTCAGTAATGGCATTGTATTCTCCTAATGACAAACCACAAACGACATTTGCTGTAATGTTGTTTGTTTCTAGTAATTGGGCAATAACCGTATGCAGTACATAGAGTGCAGGTTGGGTAAATCGTGTCTCACTAAGTTGTGATTCATCTAATTTTAAAACATCATATCCTAGTATTTGTGATGCTTGAGCGTATGTACGTGCCGCACTGGGGTATAACGCTACAAGATCTTCGCCCATGGATACAAACTGCTGGCCCTGGCCAGCAAAAATATAACCAACTCTCATTACTGTTTCGATTCGATATATGCGACAATATCATTTACTGTTTTTAATGTCAGAATATCTTCAGTTGGGACTTCTACACCATATTCGCCTTCAAGTTCCATGACAATTTCCATCACAGCAATTGAATCTGCTCCTAAATCATCTAAGATTGATGCATCTTCTGCAATTGTTGCTACCTCAACATCTAAAATTTCTGCTACTATTTCTTTAATTTTTTCGTTCATAATTTTGCTCCTTTAATTTACTTTGATATTCAAACTATATAGATTTATCGTCTATCTGTCAACTGAATTAGATGTCCAAAAGCGCGGTCCCATAGGTCAGACCACCGCCAAACGCTATCATAATTATCTTCATTCCGGGTTGAATTCGGCCGTCTTTAACTGCTTCATCCAGTAATATAGGCACACTTCCCGCAGACGTATTACCAATCCCTTTAACATTGCTCAAGAATTTATGTGTTGGTACCTTGAGCGCACGTGCTGCACTGTCAAGAATCCGTTGATTGGCTTGGTGTGATACCACATAATCAATGTCGTCCATACTCAAATTATGCTTTTTAAGTATGGCATTAATTTCAATTTCCATCGTTTTCACCGCAAATTTAAAGACATCCGAACCTTTCATTTTGAAATGTTCATGGGCAATTAGATTGCGAGGCAACAACGGATTGGGATGATCGGTTAAATTGGGTGCAGTAATACTTCCTAAAACATCTGTTTCGCCGCCAATGACGCAATCAATCGTTCCTGAAGATGCCGCTTCCATCACAATCGCACCAGCACCATCACCAAATAAAATTGCAGTCGATCGGTCCGCAAAGTCTAGATAACGCGAGTTAAAATCCGCACCAATCACAAGGACTCGCTTGTATACTTCGGCCTTGATAAATGCATGCGCGTTTTGAAAGGCATAGAGGAATCCCGAACATGCTGCATTGATATCGAATGAAGGAATGGATCGTTTAATCCCAAGATTTGAGCGAACTTGGTTCGCAACCGTTGGAATGAATGTATCCGGAGTATAGGTTGCCACAATAATGCAATCTATGGTCTCAACATCCAAAGATGCGACAGCTTCAAAAGCTGCTTCTGTTGCCATATAGGTTGTACTCTTATCACTAAAACGGCGGGCTTCAATTCCCGTTCTTTTTTGAATCCATTCATCGTTGGTATCCATAATTTTACTTAAGTCAGTATTGGTCACTTTAAAATCAGGAACATGCCTTCCTGTTGCAATAATTTTACTTGTTACCATGTTCTACCTCACCCATATTTCTAAATCGTTCATAACGGTGCTTTACAAGACTTGATCCACGCTTCTTCTTATACTTTGAAAGTGATTGATAAAGTTTATCACCGATTTGTTGCGCCAATTCTTGGTTATCGTCATGTTCTACAATGATATCGTCAATAATTCCCAGGGTTAGGAGGGCATCACTCGTGATTTTCATATCATCAACAATTTCCTTTGCCTTTGATGCATCTTTATATAAGATCGAGGCGAAGCCTTCTGGCGAGAGTATGCTATAAATTGAGTTTTCAAGCATCCATACTTCATTCGCAACAGCAAGTGCTAATGCACCTCCACTCCCTGCCTCACCAATAATAACCGCAATAATAGGTACTTCAAAGGTCATCATTTGCATCAAATTTTGAGCAATTGCTTCCCCTTGTCCGCGTTCTTCTGCACCGATACCTGGATACGCTCCTGGTGTATCAATAAATGTTATAATTGGTCGTTTAAATTTTTCGGCTTGTTTCATAAGACGAAGTGCTTTACGATACCCTTCAGGATGCACCATTCCAAAATTCGCTTTCAGGTTTTCCTCGGTATCGCGTCCTTTAACGACACCAATCACAGTGACTGGCATATCTTGGAGCATGCCAATACCGCCTTTAATGGCTGAGTCATCACCAAAGTAGCGGTCACCATGAAGTTCCGTAAAATCTGTAAGGATGGTATCGAAAATTGTTTGTGTGTTAATTCTATTCTTTGAACGCGCACGTTCAACCTTTTCCCATGCAGTCGTCATGTCACTTACCGTGAATGCTTAGTATTTTTACGAGTTCTTGTTTCATATCATGACGTGATACGATTGCATCCACAAATCCTTTCTCTAATAAAAACTCAGATTTTTGAAATCCTTCTGGTAATGGTTGTTTCAATGTTTGTTCAATCACCCTCGGTCCAGCAAAGCCAATAAGTGCTTTAGGTTCCGCAAGAATGATATCTGCGAGCATGGCGAAACTAGCAGTAACACCACCAGTAGTTGGGTCTGTTAAGACATTAATAAATAAGCCACCATTATCTTGAAAACGGCCCACAGCTCCACTTGTTTTTGCCATTTGCATCAGACTTAGCATCCCTTCTTGCATCCGTGCACCACCAGAAGCACTAAATACGATGACAGGTTTCTTTTGTTGCATACCTCGTTCAAACGCACGTGTTACTTTTTCTCCAACAACAGTTCCCATTGACCCCATCAGAAAGTTTGAATCCATAATGACTGCAATAACTTCATGATTGCCAAGGCTTGCTTCTCCACAGACAACTGCATCATAGACTCCTTGTTTTGAATTCAAGTCATCCAACTTAGAAGCGTATCCTGGAAAATTCAAAGGATCTTTTGATTTAACCCGATGGTTGAATACACGGAAACTATCAAAAGTCATTTGCACCCGTGACGCCGCATGCATACGATAATGATGGTCGCACACAGGACATACCCAACGATTATTCTGAATGACTTCGAGTAACTGCGTTTTTTCACATTTGGGACATTTGTCATACATGCCATCCGGAACTTCGATTGACGCAGATAAATATTCAGGATTTTTTATTGCATCTACTTTTGATTTTTTATCTTTTAAATTTTTAAACATGTTTATCTCCCTTCAATAGTGTCTGAACTAGTGTCGTATCATACACATTGTCTTGGAATTTTTGATTCAGAAGAATTTCGAGTTGGAAGTCCACATTCGTTTTAATACCATCCAAGTCAATTTCCTCTAAACAACGAATGGCTTTCTCCATCGCTTCATCTCGATTACTTCCGTGTACAATTACTTTCGCAATCATCGAATCGTAGAATGGAAGAATTTTATACCCTTGGTACACAAACGAGTCAATACGAACACCATTTCCACCCGGAAAATGAAGCCCATTCAACGTTCCTGCCATGGGTCTGAAGCCTTGGTCAGGATCTTCTGCATTGACACGAATTTCAATAGCATGACCATTTATCTTTAAGTCTGATTGCTTAAATGAGAGCGGTTTTCCTTCAGCAATTCGAATTTGTTCTTTTACAATATCCACGCCCGTAATTAATTCGGTAACTGGATGTTCCACTTGAATGCGGGTATTCATCTCTATAAAATAAAAATTTTCGTCTTTATCCATGATAAATTCCAACGTTCCGGCGGAGACGTACTGAACTTGTTTCGCAGCTTTTGTAGCGACATCATACAGTTTTTTTCGAGTCTTAGACGATAGGTTTTGTACTGGTGCTTCTTCAATCATTTTTTGGTTGTTGCGTTGAACCGAGCATTCACGTTCAAAAAGATGCACACTATTCCCATGCTTATCTCCTAATATTTGAATCTCAATATGTCGGGGACCTTCAACAAATTTTTCGATATAGACGTCTGCATTGTTGAATGCATTAAAAGCTTCTTGACGTGCTTGGTTAAAAGCATCTTCCAATAAAGAGGCATCATAACAAACACGCATCCCTTTACCACCGCCACCAGCCGTCGCCTTGATTAGTACAGGATAACCAATCTCTTTTGCAACCTGATAAGCCTGCGCTAAATCATGAATCAGCCCTTTTGATCCGGGCACAATTGGTACTCCAGCAGCAATCATCGTTTCTCTGGCAGTTTGTTTATCGCCCATTTTATCAATTAAGTCTGCACTTGGTCCGATAAAGGTAATTCCAACGCGTTCACATGCACGGACAAAATCTGCATTTTCACTCAAAAAACCAAATCCAGGATGTATCGCCTGGACTTGAGTATTCACAGCAGCTTGTAGAATTGCGTTGTGATTTAAATATGAATTTTCAAGGCGATGATCGCCAATACAGATTGCCTCATCGGCTAACTTTACATGTAACGAATCACGGTCAACCGTGGCATAAACTGCCACAGTCTTGATGTTCAATTCGCGGCATGCACGAATAATCCGAACAGCAATTTCTCCACGATTTGCGATTAAGACTTTTTGAATCATTGTCATTCAATTACAAATAACGGTTGATCAAAGTCTACCGTAGCACCTTCTGATACATAGATTTTTTTTACGACACCTGCTTGTGTCGCTTTGATTTCATTCATCACTTTCATCGCTTCAATAATGCAAAGGATATCGCCGACTTTGACAGTTTGTCCAACTTTTACAAATTCAGGCGCATCTGGTGATGGTTTACTGTAGTAAACACCGACTAACGGAGATGTCATCGCGTTGGTTGCAGGTGCAGGTTCTGGATTAACTGGTGTAATCACTGCCGGGGCAACCGCTTGCGATGGTATAAATGTATTTGTTACTGGTTTTTGTAATGCTATTTCAAAATCTTGATTTTTATAGGTTAAGGACTCAAGTCCTGATGTTTCTAAAATGTCTATTAATTGCTTGATATCATCAATGTTCATAATTTACCTCCAAACAAATAGTTTGATATTCAAACTAAATGATAATATAATGATTTTTGTAAGTCAACAAAGGAGAATCGTGTTTATGATGACAATCAAACCGTTAATTCGCGATAATATCGCACTCAATGCCCACCCAGAAGGGTGTTTCCAAAACATTAAAAATCAAATTAAAGAAGTTCAAAATCTTCCAAATATCACAGAAAAATCACTCAACGTCTTGATAATCGGCGGGAGTTCGGGCTATGGATTAGCAACTCGTATTGCGTTAACATTCAATGCTCATGCCTATACTTATAACGTCAGTTTTGAGCGTGGTCCTAAAGGGCGTAGCACTGGAAGTGCTGGTTACTACAACAACACTGCTTTCGCGACATTGGCACAGGAACATGGCTATGCGTCAGATGATTTGAATGCTGATGCGTTTAGCCATGAAACGAAGCAAAAAGTTATTGCTGATTTTGTAGAAGCTGGTCGCAAAATTGATTTAGTCGTCTATTCGGTTGCTAGTGGTATTCGCATCCATCCCGATACCCAAGAGAAATTTGTATCAACATTGAAACCCATTGGTACACCTTTTGAAGGTTATTCAATCGATATTGCGAAAGAGACACTGTTCCAAGAATCATTACAACCGGCAACACCTGAAGAAATCGAGAATACACGAGTTGTTATGGGCGGCGATGACTACGAACTTTGGGTTGATGCACTTCTAGAAGCCAATCTTCTAAACGACCACGCTAAAGTTGTAACCTATACATATGTTGGTTCAGAAGTCACGTATCCTATTTACAAGGATGGCACAATCGGGAATGCCAAACGGGACTTAGAACGCGCTAATGCCGCAATTAATAAGAAGCTTCAACCGATCCATGGTGAAGCTATTATTTCAGCATCGAAAACTGTTGTAACCAAAGCGTCAGTATTTATCCCAACTGTTGCCTTGTATGCAAGCGCATTGTTTAAAGTCATGAAAATGAAGCAATCACATGAGTCAATCACGATGCATAAATACCGTTTATACAAAGATATGATTTATGGAAATCAAGCCATCGTTGATGCGGATGGACTCTATCGTTTAGACGCGTATGAGCTCGACACCGCAACCCAACGAGATGTACAGGCCATTTTGAATGACGTCACAGCAGAAAACTTTAAATCCGTCACAGATTTCGAACAATTTAAGCATGACTTTTTAGCACTTAATGGCTTCGACCTTTCTGATGTTGACTACCAAAAATAAAAGGCTCCTTGCGGAGCCCTTTTTATTGTTTAAGATGAACTGTTTGAGTATTATACGGCATTGCAATTCCTTTTTCATCCAGCGCATTTTTTATATCTTTACGCATACGACGTTCAATTTCATAATTTTTGCCGGCTTCGGTTTTAACACTCACCCGAACTTTAATAGCACTTTGAGCAAAGTCAACGATTCCAATAACCTCAACCGGCGAAAGTGCGCCCTCATAATTCATTGGGGAAACAATGTCCTGTAAAGTTGAAATGATGGAATCTGTACTCATTTCATAAGGCATCGGAATATCAACATAAGCATTCATATATTCTTTTGAGTAATTAACGATAACTTTGATTTCACCGTTGGGAATGGTAATGACTTCACCTGTTAATCCATTACGCAAAATCGTCGACAGTAGTGTTACTTCAACGACTTCCCCAACAGAATCTTCGATTTTTACGACATCGCCGATTACATATTGATTTTCTGTAAGAATCAAGAATCCAGATATCGTATCACGTACAACCTCTTGTGCACCTAACCCAACTGCAACACCGACTGCAGAACCAATTGCAAGTAACGGAGCAATTGAGATGTTGAAAATTTCAAGCATGAAAGTAAATGCAATGACATAGAGTATGTAGCGGATAATTTTCGCGATTAATTGGTAAATTGTGCGTTTATTTATATCAATTCGACGCTCGTTGGCAATGCGATCAATCGCACTTTCAATCGCACGGTTAATGACCCACACGCCAAAGAATAAGATTGCAGTCGCAATGACACGTTGTGCAAACGGTGACGAGATATATCCCCATAACGATGTAACATTATCAACTTCAGTTTTAAATTCTGGTGACATAACGACCTCCTAAAACTTCGTTAAGAATCGGATAAGGCGATTCTTTTCTGGTAATTCTGATTCATTGTCTCTAAAGACATAATTGATACTATAGCCAAAGAAAATAATCCAGGCAATAAACCATCCCGAGATCAGTAAAATCATAATGGATGCTAGCGGACCATAAATCGTTTGATAATTCGTAAAGCGATTAATATAAACGAAGAACAGTTGTCCTAAAAGCAGTAATATTAACGCTGCTATAATAGCTCCTGGAAGTACCTCCCGCCACTTGGTATAGCGAAAAGACATCAGACGGTAAAAAACCATAAAGAAGCCGATAACCAATGGAATGACAAAAAGCTTGTATGAGAAGTCAAAGAATCCCATAACCAACCCCACACTTGCAACTCCGACTAAAATCAGCAAGAAATAAGTAACCGATAGCCCGCGAAGTAACCAACCATTAACCGATACTTGATCTTGCTCACTACTCAGAATTAAAAATGAGTAGATACTTTTGGATCCAACCCATACACTCGCAGCAAACAATGTAATTAAAAGTCCTAAGTTATCAAAATTAGAAGCCGAGATATAGAGTACAAACGGCTCAATTAAGTCTTTCGGTATATAACGCTGTAGAAATGAAATAAGTTGCTCTACTGGGACAACATATTTCCCAATAAAAACAACTGCTAAAATTAAAATGGGAGCAATCCCAACGATTAGTGAATAAGCAAATGCGTATGTGAAGAGTGTTCCTTCATTTGAAGACATCATTGTAAACAATGCCTTTAGATTTTTTCGATATTTTTTCATAAGAGTCCCTCATTCCTATCATAACAAAAAACGTGGCAATGTTTCCACTATGTGAGGGTATGATTCATTGTAGTTTTTTGTAGACCGTAATAACAGTTGAAAAAACCGCACTTTTTTAAAGTTGCGGTTTTTTAACTTATTTGTGACTCTTAGTGTTTTGGACGGCGTTTCATTCGTGATGCGAGCATCATGACAAAACCACCAGCAATTAATATCCATCCATAATTCTTATCCGCTAAACCTGTTTCTGGTAATACAGGTTTAGGATTTAATGTATTCGTAATATCGAATCCTTCAATCTGCGTTGTATAGCCGGGAACAGCATCCTCACGAACTGTATACTCAATACTTCGTACTCCTGCAAATTTTGGTAAATTTGCAAATTCATAGTACCAAACATTATCGGCTTTAGACCACACAGGTTTAACATTTTGTACCTCTTTACCATCAGCGTATAAGCGTACTGTTATAGCAAGAGGACGTTGGCTTGATTGATTGGATTGATCAACCCATGTTTTGGTTCCATTGATTGATACAAGCTCTATCGGTGGTTCAATTTTCGTATTTGTAATATCGAGTCCTGTTTGGGATGTTTGATAACCCGGTACCGCATCTTCTGTAACGGTATAGGTAATTTCTTTACCTTCATGAATTTTCGGAACATCCTTAAACGTATAAGTCCATACATCACCTGCTTTAGTCCAGATTGGTGCAACATTCGTTACTTCAGTACCGTCTGCATACAAGCGTACAATAATTGCTTCAGGGCGAAGCGGGCTTTGGTCATCAACCCATGTTTTGGTTCCATTGATTGATACAAGCTCTATCGGTGGTTCAATTTTCGTATTTGTAATATCGAGTCCTGTTTGGGATGTTTGATAACCCGGTACCGCATCTTCTGTAACGGTATAG
>NZ_WTSY02000022.1 GCF_009828775.2 Erysipelothrix aquatica
AGGATCCTATGGTGGTGGAGCTACTGATATTCGCGTTGGGGGAACCGGTCATTTCAACCGAATCTTAGTCGCCGGTGGTGGCGGGTCGAGTGTTCGCAACTATACTGGTGGTTATGCTGGTGGTGTCGTTGGTATGGATGGAACTGGATCGTCTGGACAATTCGGAACGGGTGCAAGCCAAAGTGCATCTGGAGGCGGTGGTATATCCGGAAGCTTTGGACCGGGTGCTTCTGGAGGAAGTAGTAGTGGTAGTACTATCGAATATGGAGCCGGAGCCGGTGGTGGTGGATGGTATGGTGGCGGGGGTGCTTCCAACTATCGCAACACAACAGGAGCTGGAGGCGGTGGATCAAGTTATGTCTTAACGGGCGATACCATCAAAGATGGCATTAAAATTAATAAGTCCTACCGACCTTCAAACTATGCACCCGATGCGAAGTATGAATTCACCAATACGGAACTGTTATCTGGAAATGTCAGCTTCTTTGGTCCCGATGGTGTTCGTGAAATTGGACATTCAAATTCAGGATATGCCCGAATTACTTACTTTGGCGAAAATACGCAATCATCCGCAAATCTTGAAGGGATACGGATCAATGGAAAAGTCATTGATGGCTTTGATCCAGAGGTAACGGAGTATACCATCCCGATAGCCAGTGAATACATGGCTAAAGATGAAATTACCGTTGATAGACGCCACAATAATCAAAAAATTGTGGGCGACGGAAAAATTGAACTGAACTATCATCACTTACGCCATAAAATTACCGTAATTTCAGCAGATGGAACACAGACGCAAGAATATACATTAAATTTCCAACGTTCTGGAAGTACCAAGTTATACAGTCTTTATAGTGACGAATATACGCATGCGTTTACGGAATCATTCAAACCTGATATTTACGAGTATGAGTTTAAATCATACTTGTACGGAGGAATTAATTTTAAATTCCAAACTTTTGATTCGGAAGCTTCCGTCAAAATCGAAGGAGCTGCCGAAGAAGAATTGTTGCCAGGAGAGAATACAATTCGCATTACGGTTTCTAAACCGGGGCTTGAAAGTACCGTTTATATTATTAAAGCAACACGAAATCGTGATATGGAATTTGGTTATACTGGTAATATTCAACGTTTTAAAGTTCCTTATACCGGAGTGTATAAATTTGAAGCGTGGGGTGGTGAAGGAGGCACCGACCAAAAAAATGGTGCTGGCGGTAAAGGGGGTTACGCTGCCGGAGATGTTTTCCTCGAAGCGGGAACTGAGATGTATGTCACCGTTGGTGGTGGCGAAGCTAAAAGTCGCGGATACAATGGTGGTGGAAGTGCATGGACCAGCGTTAGTGGTGGCTCGTATGGAGGCGGTGCTTCGGACATTCGTGTCGGCGGAACCGGTCTTTTCAACCGTATTCTAGTTGCTGGTGGCGGTGGGTCAAGTGTTAGGGGATACACTGGCGGTGCTGGTGGTGGCTTAATTGGAATTAACGGTACTGGATCATCTGGCCAATTCGGAACGGGTGCAAGTCAAAGCGCATCTGGTGGTGGCGGCATATCTGGAGGTTTTGGATCGGGTGGAAGTGGTGGCCAATCGAGTGGTAGCTCTATTGATTATGGCGCTGGAGCAGGCGGTGGCGGTTGGTATGGTGGCGGCGGCGCTGGCAACTATCGCAATTCGACCGGAGCTGGTGCTGGTGGATCTGGTTATGTATACAGTGAAAAGTCATACAAGCCAACTAATTATCGACCTTCTCAAAAATACATAATGCATAATGAAAAACTACTCGATGGAATGCAATCCATGCCAGGTCACAAGGGCCATACTATCGAGGGGAATGAAGGCAACGGATTTGTACGGATTTCTTTATTGAATAAATACTCATCAGATGCGACGCTCAGTAATGTGACCTTTAGTGAAGGTACTTTTGATGTGCCATTCACACCTTCGACTAAAAATTACAATGTCGCAATCGATGCAGATACGACCAAACTAAAAATTACAGCAACAACTACAGATCGTAATGCTGTACATAACTGGGATAATGATCAAGAAATTACGATTCAACCTGGAACTACAGCATATCCAATTACGGTAACTGGTCAGGACGGAACCCTGAATGTTTATACGTTTAATGTGCACCGAAACCCATCAAATAATGCGAATGCATCTGCAATATCAGTTAATGATGTAGTACTTGAAGGCTTTAACGAAAATATCTATGACTATGTATTAGAGCTTCCTTATGATGCAGATCGAGCTGTTGCTATTACTGCAATCGCAAATCGCCCCAAACAAACAATTACTGGATTGGGTGATCACATTCTTGAAAATGGCAAAGCACTCGAGATTAATGTTACATCTGAGGATGGAAATACACAAAATGTATATCGAATTACACCAAAGATTGAAGATTCAAACAGACTTAAATCGCTTGAGTTAGATGAACTAACATTTGATTTTAATCCGGAAATTTTCAACTACGATGTGCAAATTCCAAACGCTACCGTATCGCTGAATATTACAGCAATTCCATTTGATCATGAGGCAACGGTGAACATCACCGGTAATGGATATCTACGTAAAGGAAAAAATACAGTGTTAATTACGGTTGACGAACCAAACATTGGGCAACAGGTTTACACCTTGAACGTTAACCGTGGTGATGCTGGCGATGGCGCCCAAAGTATTGCCACAGATTACGTTTATACCGGTAAAGTCCAATATTTCACAGCTCCTTATACAGGAAATTATCAACTGGAAGCTTGGGGCGCTGAAGGTGGAAACCGTGGCGGAAGTTCTGGTGGATTGGGCGGATATGCAACGGGTATCGTACCTCTTAAAAAAGGTGAAGAAATCATAATCTACGTTGGTGGTGCAGGGAATTCGCTAGCGCGCGGATGGAATGGAGGTGCATCATCAGGAACTTCTAATGTCTATGGCGGTGGCGCATCTGATATTCGTGTAGAATCAGATTCACTCTTTAATCGTATTTTAGTTGCCGGCGGCGGTGGGTCTGTTGGTGCAAGTAACAAACCTGGAGGTGCCGGAGGTGGAATCAACGGCGTATCTCGAACAGAATCATATGGTTCGGGTGGTCAAGGAGGAACGCAATCGAGTGCCGGAAACTATGCAAGTTTTGGTGTCGGTGGAGCGGGTAGTTACTATAAAGATGGTCGTGGTGGTGCCGGCGGTGGTGGCTGGTACGGCGGTGGTGGTGTCTATCCGGATTATTCGCGTGATGATGATCGTGGAGGCGGTGGTGGATCGGGCTATGTTTATACTGATAAATCATATAAACCGTCCGGTTATGCGCCAGCTTCACGATTCATGCTAAAAGACACGGCATTGCTAAGTGGCAATCAGAGTATGCCGAACAAAGAAAGTGGATTTACACAAGGTAATAAAGGAAATGGATTTGTTCGCGTAACGGCACTTAAAAAAGCTTCGGAAGACAATCACCTGTCGCGTCTTGAAGTGAGCAAAGGAACATTAAGCCCTACATTTGTTACTGAAGAGACAGATTATACGCTTCAATTAGGTAAAGATGACACGGAACTCACGATTAAAGGAATTCCGATGGATCCATATGCAACCATTACCGGAAACGGTACGTTCGATATTCCTGCCGGGACGACGACATTCAAAATTCCTGTGACTGCAGAAGATGGTTCCATTCGAATTACAACAATTAAAGTAAATCGCGATGCATCCGAAAATTCACTTCCCAAAGATATCGTAATTAATGGGTTAATCCCTTCGCTGTGTGGCGTATCTGATGAATACTGCAAATTATCACCAGCATTTGATCCCAATAATGATTTAAATTCGGACGGCGGACATTATACGATGATTGTACCATCCCGTATTCGTTCACTCGAGTTTTCAGTTATTAAAGATCATGCGTATCAAGTCGTTACAGGAGAAGGGATACTCGAACTACAGCCAGGTCCTGACAATACGCAATACATTGACGTTCTAAGTGAAGATGGATCAAGTTATCATGCGTATACGTTTACCATTGATCGTGATATGACAGGGAATGCGGATCTTGAAACCTTTGCCCTTAATGCACCGAAACGCGATTTAGAGTTTAATCCAGATATCACAGAGTACTATGTTTCGGTTCCTCACGAGTATACAAAATTCTCAGAAATCGATGTTCATTATCAAACGATGGATCCAGAGGCAAAAGTTACCATTCTAAAAGATAAAGATGATTTAGATTTAGGTTTAAACAAAGTTATTTATCGTGTCACTGCAAATAATGGTGAAACAAAAGATTATACCTTAAATATTTACCGTGAGGATAACGCAAATACTTTCTTAAAGCAGTTAACTGTAAAGCATAAAGATACAATCTTGCCATTGTCTCCGTCTTTCCAAAAAGTAATTTCCAATTATGTGGTAACTGTTGATAATGCTATTGATTTTGTCGAAATAGATGCCGTAGCCGAAGCAGAGGAAACAACAGTTTCTGGTGCAGGGAAGCATAACTTAAGCGTAGGTTCGAATGTTATCAACATTCAAACGAAAGCTCAAGACGGAACGGTACAAACTTACACACTTAATGTAGTTCGAAAACAATCCAGTAATTCGAAAATAGCGAGCATTAAAATTTCTGGTGTTGAGATAACTGAGTTTTCATCGGATGTCCTTCGTCAGACACTTAGTGTGGCGGATACCGTCGTGAAACCGGAAATCGAGGTAAAACTTCAAAGTGAATTTGCCTCATATTCTATAACTGGAAATACGTCACGTTTCTATCCGGGAGATAATACCGTGAATATCCGGGTAACAGCAGAAGATGGAAGTGTTAGCCAATATGTACTTACAGTCACAAAACCATTCGCAACAAATAACAATCTAAGCAGTATCACGAGCAGTATGTTTGAGATTGAAGCGTTTAATCCGGAAATAGAAACCTATTCCGTCTCGGTGCCGTATACAGAAGAAGCACTCAACCTTGCGGCAACGCCTCAACATCCACTAACACGTATAAGTGGTGTAGGAAAAGTCTATTTGGTCCCAGGAGATAATGCGTTAAGCATTGTTGCGACAGCTGAAAACAATGAACCCAAAACTTATACAGTCCATGTAAATATGGAAAAAAACAGTGATCCAACATTAACCGCACTCACGACAAGTCCTAGCGCAACGTTGGACCCAACATTTAATCCCCAAACAACAGCATATAAGATTAATGTTGGTAATGAGGTTGAAACAATTACGATCGATGCAACTCCAAAAGTTTCCTCAACTGCTATTCAAGGGCTTGGCAAAACTCATTTAGAGGTTGGGTCGAACATAATTACCATTCAATCAACTGCGGATAGTGGTGCAAGTATGTCTTATGTTCTAGATGTTGTTCGAGATGCTTCATCCAATGCTGATTTAGAAACCTTAATAGTTCATGAGGGATCGTTAAACCGCGGGTTTAAACCAGATGTCATTGAATATGATGTTATGGTACCAAAAGGAACATCACGAATTAACCTTGAAACAGCAACACAACACCCAGAGGCACAGGTCAGTGTTCTTGGAAATGAAGGGCTGCAAGCAGGGGCTAATAAGGTGACGGTAAGGGTCCACTCGGAAGCAAAAGATACATTCAAAGACTATACGTTAAATGTATATGTACAAGATGCGCCAAGTGAAACAATTCATTTATCAGATCTGACGGTATCATCCGGAAAATTGATACCTGGATTTAATCCGGATACGCAATTCTATCGTGTTCATGTCGCCAATGACGTTACAACATTAAATGTTAATGCAAAAACAAAAACTGCAGATGTTTCACTTACGGGAGTGGGGAGCCATCCATTAGAAGTTGGTAATAATCTAATTAATATTCGTGCAACAGCAAAAAACAATATTATACGAGATACACAGATTTTGGTTAATCGGGCACCATCCAGTGATGCTACATTAAGTCGATTGAATGTATCTGGATTGAAAAATAACACCATTAATTTTAAACCGAATGTATTTAACTACACCGGTACGACTGAAAATACTCAGTTAGGAATCAGTGCAACACCGACCCACAATAAAGCGACTGTTGAAATTATTGGTAACCATAGTTTTGTATTTGGGACTAAAAATGTGGTCATCGTTCGTGTAACAGCGGAAGACCGTATCACAGTTGAAGATTATACGTTGACAATCAATAAAGAACCGTCAAAGAATGCAAATCTTCGAAGTTTATCAATTAGTGGCGTGCGTTTAAACCCCGGTTTTTCAAGCAATCAGACAGTCTATAAAGCTACTGTCGGACATGATATAACGCAAGTTAACGTTGATGCAATCACATCAGATTCAAATGCAACGGTTCAGTATGGCCAAGTTCAAACACTTAATGTTGGCGACAACTATGTAGATATCAAGGTAGTCAGCGAGTCTGGTCTACGAAAAACGTATACAGTAGTCATTCATCGAGAAGGTGCGGATGACAATACGTTAACAGATGTATTTGTGAATGAGCAACGTCAAGAGGATTTCTCAAATGATGTTCGAAATTATACATACCGTTTTCCTTATGAAGTGGAGACGTTTAAATTGGACGCTCAAGCAAATCATGAGAAAGCAACGGTTTCTGGTCTTAAAGAGTACCCATTAACGGTTGGGGAAAATACAATCATCATGAATGTCACGGCAGAGAATGGAGAAGTTGTGACGTTTAAGTATTCAGTGACACGTGACCCAATTAACAGTGCACAGTTAAAACATCTTAAGGTTCAAAATTACCCATTTGAAAATGGATTTGACCCGGCAAGAACACATTACATGTTGACTGTGGATAATGAAATGACTTCCTTGCAAATGGATTTTGAGAAAATAGATCCTAAGGCGAAAGTGGTGGTTCGTGGTAATGAAAACTTCATTGAAGGGCGTAATGTTGTTGAGATTGAAGTGACTTCAAGTGCTAAAGATAAAGTCGAGACGTATGTGTTGGAAGTGTATCGTCAAATCTATGCCAACAACTTCCTTGAATATCTATCGGTTGATGCAGAGTTGATAACACCACAATTTTATAAAGGCATCATGGAATATCGTGTTGAAGTTCCTTATGATCAAGAAACAATTACATTTGATGGTGAAGCAACGTTGTCAACATCAACCGTGTCTGGTCTCGAAAAATTCGGGCTTATGTATGGCGAAAATCGCTTTGTAATTACAGTTAGTTCACGAACCAAGATTGAGCGAAAATATCACGTTGTTGTGAATCGTGCTCATTCAAATGATAACCAGCTTACAGACTTGTCGATTCAACTAAAGGGTGAAAATATGGCGTATTCACCGACATTTGACCCTCAAACTGACATTTATACCGTGAATGAAGCGGTTCCTGTAGGAACTGAAAGTATCAATATCATGGCGACAAGTAAGACTGCAACGGTTACGGGTGATGGTCAACAAAAACTTCATGTAGGAGAAAATAGACTTCCAATCGTTGTAACTAGTGACTCTGGTATTCAGAAAACATACACGGTTGTCGTGAATCGACCGGCCTCAGCAAACAATACACTCACAAACATTGCACCAAGTAATGGTTCGCTGATCCCGAACTTTAATTACACCAAAGACGTTTACAACGTAACAACCGAAAGTACGACGAACTACTTATCCTTTAATGTGAATACAGAAGATCGTAATGCCAAGGTTACAGGTCACACACGTCAATTGTTGGAACCTGGAAAAAATGTTCGGGAAATTGTAGTAACTGCAGAGAATGGTGATACGAAGGTGTACACAATTAATGTTACAAGACCACAAACAGACGAAACGAGATTGAAAAAACTCGCTGTTACGGGCTATGAACTCGAAGAAAACTTTGATGCATCAGTTTATACATATCATCTCAAGGTTCCAAACAGTAAAAAAGTACTCTATGCAAGTGATATTAAATTTGAAACAGTCGACCCAAATGCTCGAGTTGAAACAAGTGGCGATCTAGTATTGAGTACTACAAATGAAAATATATATGAGTTAAGAGTTCGCGCTGTAGATGGTCATACGATTGAAACCTATCGTATCTTGATTGATCGAAGTTCTGGGAATGATTCTACAATTAAAGAATTACAGTTTGAGTCAGGAACTTTGAATCGATCTTTCAATCCAAACGTATTCACATATGACTTGGAGATGAGTGGTGATGTGAAAACATTTGACCATACTTATATAAAGAAACTCGTTACAGCTGATGATAAAGCAGTAGTAACCTATGAACCGAAAGAAGCAATCAACCTCGAAGCAGGAATTTTGAAACCATTTAAGATAAAAGTTACAAGTGAGGATGGAACAACAAGTAATACATACACCTTTAATGTGACATATGTTCGTTCACGCAATAACAAGTTATCATCGATTGAAGTAGACGGAAGTATTTTTAAAATTCCGTTTAACCCAGATGTCTCTGAGTATGAAGTAGGTGTCGAAGCGGGAACAACGTCTGTTGTTATTCGTGCATTTACCCAAGACCCTAAAGCTAAAATTCTTTCATCGATTGGAGATAGAGAATTGATTGGAGATGCAACGAAGGTGACAATTGGTGTCGAGGCGGAGAATGGTGATGTTCGCAATTATACGCTAATTATCAAACGTAACTTATCGCGCACACTTGATCTTGAAGATGTAACACTAACTGACTCACAAAATGCTGTCTTAGATCCATCTTATAACAATGATGCGATACAGTTTGAAGGTCATGTCGCACGCGAAACAGATCGTGTTGGACTCGTTGTTAAGAAAGGTCACGAGTCTCAAACTATTAATGTTTATGATCGATTCAATAATCCTCTTGATATAAATAACATCCCACTTAAAATCGGGCGAAATGACATTCAAGTTGAAGTTGTATCACCATTCGGCCTCTCGCGAATCTTTAACATCAAAATAATGCGTGCTGGAAGTGATGACGCAAGTCTCAAATCCTTAAAGATAACTAACCCAAGTATTGAACTTCCATTCGAATCAGACGTGACAACGTATCGCACAACTGTTGCTTCAGAATTTGATCAATTGGTAATTGAAGCAGAAACGACAGATTCGAAAGCACGTTATGAGGTTCTTAACAATGAGTATCTGACTGAAGGAAATAATGATGTAATTGTTCGAGGGATTGCGGAAAATGGGGAGACCAAAGACTATGTTATTCATGTCTTACGTGAACCACGTTACAACAATTATCTTCAGACAATTACGGTCAGTGAAGACGGGGTCATTATCAGTAAGGGAGAGGATTTCTCGCCTAAATTCAACCGTGCGATGATGAATTATACCGTTAAGGTATCCTCTGCAACAGATAAGGTCTTAGTTCAAGGTGTGCCACAAGTTGAAACTACATTAGTGTCAGGGTCATCGGCCAACGACACGGGTAATAAAGCAACAAATGGTGTTGAAGTGAAACTCAAACCAGGTATGAATACCGTTAAACTTATGGCGACCGAGGTGCACGAGGGAAATGTCGCAATCTATACAATTTCAATTTTCAAAGAAATGTCTGATGATGCGTCCCTTGTTGGCTTAATTCCGTTTAGAGAAACACCATCAGGACCTGAAAACTTAAATTTCAATGAAGGTTCATTTGATCCGCAAAAGCAACACTACTCGATCAGTGTTGGGGAGCATGATTCGAAATTGGGAATCAATGCAACACCAGTTTCTCCCAATGCTCGTGTCGTTATTCGTGGTAATGACCCATTACTGAATGGAAAGAATATGGTAACAATCGTCGTTACGAGTGAAGATCGAACAAAAACAAAAACGTATTATGTCAGTGTCGATAAAAAGCTATCAGATGATACATCGCTGACTTCATTAAGTGCGGAGCACGGAGAAACCATCCATTCATTTGATCTGACAGAGAAAAATCTATCGTATACAGTCGATATGGGTGTTGATCATATTAACCTTAAGGCGACATCAACGGATCCTTTAGCAAACATCCTTGGAACCGGTGAATATGCACTTGATTTTGGTGCAAATGTCTTTGATATCAGTGTTACAGCCCAAAATGGCGATATAGTGAAGCGAACTGTCACGATTCATCGCGCCTATGATAATCGAATGCAAACGATTCAACTAAGTCACGGTGATCTGATGCCTCAATTTGATATGGAAACGACTGAATACACCGTTTGGGTTCCAGAAAATGTCGAACGGATTTCCGTGAAGGGTGTCGCATTAAATCGTCCAGTCGCGAAGGTGACAGGTGGTGGTTGGATTGATCTTGCGCTTGGGGAAAACTCAATTCCGCTTACTGTTGCATCACCTGACGGGTCGTCACGAATTTATACCGTTAAAGTTATGCGCTCAGCATCCTACAATAACTATCTGTCATCGTTAGCGCTCAGTGAAGGGTTACTCAGTCCTGTGTTTGATAAAAATCGCACAGATTACACGACCTACATTTCTGACATTCACGATGATGTAACACTTACTGTGACACCAGAAGATGCGAAAGCAACGTACGAAGTTTTAGGTTATCCAAGTGTGAGAGATGATGAAGGAAACGTAGTTGTCTCAGGTATTAACCATGGTGAGAATCACCTTACGATTCGTGTGACCGCAGAAAATGGCGATGCACGTGATTATACCTTGAACGTTATTCAACAAGAATCATCAATGTTTAGCAATCGTTTGAAATCCTTGTCAGTAACACCAAGTAAAGGTATTGCCCCAAGCTTCAAACCAGATACAACGCGCTATGTTGTAAATGTTGATACATCTACGACTGAAGTTACAATTGATGCGACAAAAGAGAGTGATGATGCGACAATTGTTTCCGGACTTGGCACGTTCCCAGTTGCATCGGGAAGGAATTCATATAAGGTTGTCGTCCAAAGTAAGGATGGTCTTCTACGAACCTATGAAGTAATTATTAATCAAGCATTATCAGGAGATGCAACTCTAAGTAAATTAAGCTTTGAAGAAGGACTATTAACACCAATTTTTTCAAAAGGAAGAAAAGAGTATGCATTGTATGTAGCAAATGGTGTTAGTACATTAACCCCATCTGTTACTCCAAGTGCATTAGGAACTAAATGGGTTATTACTGGAAATGGTATTGATGCACCTCTTGGTGATGACAACAATACTGTAACCATTACCACAACGGCTGCAAATGGAAAGAGTACAGATACCTATACAGTAAAAGTATACAAATCATCACAATCAAGTGTTTATCTCGATGCAATTACAGCCAATGTCGGAACTTTTAAAGAACCATTCGATAAAACAAATGGTGGACCCTATACACTTGAGATTGATCCAAATGTGAAGAGTGTCATGATTGGTGCGAAGCCGGAAGATGAACATGCTATTGCCTCTATTGAAGGTGTTGGAATTGTAGATGTTTCGGATAGTGCTGGAAAGAATGTCGATATTGTTGTAACTGGTAAATCCGGTGTTTCAATGACATATACTATAAAAATTGTAAAAGCACCACGTAACAATGCACGCTTGTCGTTCTTGGCGATCCGACCTGGGAACCTTGAACCGCAATTTAGTCCTTTACGTTCAGCATATGTAGCAAACCTTAGTCATGAGCAAGAGCGAGTTGAAATAAGTGCAAAATCCGAAGATCCAGAAGCGGTTATTTCGGGAGCAGGCATCAAGGAAGTTGCCGTAGGACTCAATGAATTTGATGTCGTTGTGACAAGTAGTAATGGTGATGTGGGCATCTATGATGTTGATATTACTCGTGAGGCGGTTATTAGTTCAAAAGCAACGCTAATCCGCTTCAAAGAGGCTCTAATCGAAAATCCAAACTTCGATAAAGATATTGAAAATTATGCATTAACGGTCCCCAATGAGGTCACCAAATTGAATCTCGATACTGTGATTCTTGAAGATCCAACGCGAAGTACTTACGAAATAATTGGAAATACGAACTTAAAAGTTGGTGATAATACGGTTAAGGTTGTTGTTAAAAACAACGAGAATATTCCGGATACAGTTTATACGTTTACGGTTAACCGTCAGATTTTCAGTAGTAATTTCTTGAAAAACTTAACGACCAATAAAGGTCATGTCTCACCAAGCTTTGACAAATACATCAACAATTATGATATAACAGTGCCTTTTGAGGTACATGAGATGGATTTAATAGCAACTCCTGAAGATGCAAAATCCATGATAAGTGGAACCGGAACAGTACGTGATTTAGAAGTTGGTGTGAATGTTCATAAAATCGTGGTAACATCGTCAGAAAATGTTGCACGTACTTATATCGTGCGTATTAACCGTCTTCCCAATAGTGACAATACACTTCATGAACTAATCGTGAATGGTGGGACACTCGAACGTCCATTTGATCCGCAAAATTCAGGTCCTTACGACGTTACAGTAGCTGAAGGTCGTGAATCTGTGGAATTCAAAACAGTCTTACCCGAAGGAGCAACTGTTGTTGGAGATGGTATCGTAGAAATTGGCGCGGGTGAAACCAAGCATAGAATTACCGTCCGAAGTCAAGATGGAAATGAACGTCACTATGAGTTTGTTATTAAGCGTCCTGTCGCTAATGATGCATCTATTACGAACATCGTACCGCGAACAGGCGTACTTTCACCAACATTTGACCCGACCATAAGAACATACTATGTTACTGTTCCAGATTCGATTATGGAGATGGGATTTGATGTAGCGGCATCCAACGCTCAAACATCAGTAACGGGTCATGAAGTTCGCTCCATTCCGTATGGTGAAACAAGCTTTACGATCGTTGCAACTGCTGAAAATGGTATTGCTCAGGAATCATATACGGTTGTCGTTACTCGAGAACGTGATATTCGAACGATTGATGTTGAATCACCTACTTTAATTCTCAATGTAGGCGAGGTCAAAGTTATTAAGGCAATCGTAAATCCAGAGGATGCAACCCATCAAGGCTTGGTATGGACTGTTTCAGACCCTGAAGTCTTGAGTATTGATCAAAGTGGTGTCGTTACAGCCCTAAAGCCAGGTGGCGCAATGATTGAAATTAGCAGTGAAAAAAATCCTGGTATTAAAACACGCATTGGCGTGACGGTGATGAATTTAACCTTATCCAGTGACTCACTAGATATTAAACGTATTGACGCAATAGAAACACCTGCAGAAACGCTTAAGGATTTCGTTGTGGGTTCAGAACCATCAACGACGCTTGAATCGTACAAGCAGATGTTTACAAATGAGCAAGATGCCCTAAAAGTCTATGACAAAAACGGTATTGAGCTTACGGATAGTAGTCAATTAGTGGGTACGGGTATGGTATTAAAACTTGAATACGGAGAAACCGTATACGACCAACTTGTCGTTGTGGTCATGGGCGATGTGAATGGTGACGGTATTGTAAACGTTTTAGATGAGGGAGATATCATGAACTCCATTCTGAAAATCGTAACATTTGACGATTACCAAAGCTTAGCAGCAAACATCAATCATGATGAAGTCGTAAACGTTCTTGATCAAGGTTATATCACCAACTATATCTTGAAGAAAATAAGTACATTAAATGGAATAGGAGGATAAGATGAAAAAAGTATTTAAACTGATAATGGTATTGTTACTTTCTGGAACTATATTTTCAGAAAATTATTCAGTGTCAGCAGCAACACCTAACAAAGTCAGTCTCAGAACCTATGATGAACAAACTTATCCATATGAAAATATCCAAGACTCCAAGCCATTGCCGGCTGGGTCTACAGTTAAACCTGGAGATGTTTTCCGATTTGACGTTAATATTGAAACGAATGGTGATAATAATATCGCCATGTTTCAATATGAAATCGTTTATGATGATAAATTGGTCGAACCAATTGTCATTGATAACCAAGAAGTTATCTACCCTCTCGATATTGAAGGGGGCGCCTTCACAACAATCCGTCAAGGTCGAAATGAAATTCTTGGTTGGGTAGTCAATCATAATATTATTGATAGCACGGTCCAGTATACGGGTCAAACGGTTCAGTACCCAGATCGTGCATTAAAAGCAAGTGGTCCAATGATGACCATGTATTTTAAAGTTAAAGCAGAAGCCGAAGCAGGAAAAGAAATAAATTTTAAACTTAATGATTTGGTTCTAGCGAACAACTTTTCGAATCAAAGCGTTGTTCCGAGAACACTCGATCCAACGTTGAAATTAACGGTTGCTGGAGAGGCACCCGATTTGGGTGCTGCACTCCAATCGATTAATATTTATGCAGACGGGTCAGATGTCGACGGACATGACTACATGGAGTCATTTTTTAGTGCCGAAAAAGACAGTTTTGATTTAGTTGTACCAAGTCAGGTTGAGAAAATTCGTGGTGACATAACCTTGAAAGAGAATGCACCCGCAGGAATATCCATGGTACTTGGGAAGCAGGGAAATATCAATGACCGAAGTCTTGAGCTGGGCAATAATAAATTTGAAGTCGTTATTAAGCACAATGGGAATACGCTAAAGAGTTACGGTGTGAACATTCTTAGACTCTCTGACGATGTGTCCATTAAATCTATGACAGCAATGACGGATGATGGCAGTGTGTTAACGTTTGATCAGTCTAATTCAACAAACGTCAAACAAAATATTAAAACGGTAACGCTCAATCCAGCATTGAACGATCCCAATGGCACCATTCATTATTTGTCAGAAAGTCCAGTTGAAGGAAATGTACTTACGCTTAGTCCAAGCAATGTGCAAAAAACGCAATTGAGCTTGACTGTCATGGCGCAGTCATCACAACCGCAATACGCAAAAGTCTTTGGAAATAAAGGCTCACAGAAACAGTACGAATACACCTTTAACAGGAACTCTAGTGATGTAACGCTATCTAAATTAACTGTCGGGGATCAGGCAATTGTTCTGGAAGAAGGCGTTCGTGATTACACAATTACAGTTGATAATGAAGTGACAGAAGTTCCAATTGTAACCACTACGAATTTTGATGCAGCACGTGTCTACAGTGACTCGCTCAAGAATTTAAGCGAAAACCCGAATACATTCTCAGGAGTACTGGATTTGGTTCCAGGTTCGAATCAAACAACCCTAGAAGTGCGCGCAGAAGACGGAACACCTGCTAAATACACAATCACGGTAATCCGAGATAAAAAAAAGAACAATGATTTACAATCGCTGAGTGCACGCATTAAGAATACGGAGACGATTTCTACTTTTGATGCAAACACGACGAATTATGATTTAGGATCAATTCCTTTTAATAAGAATGAGACGATCACCATTACAGCTGCTGTCGATCCAAAACATGCTTCCAAAATTGTAAATCAAGCCATACTCGGGACACACACATTGGTCACAGGGCTAAATACGTTTGAAATACACGTGGCAGCAGAAAATGAAAGTATTAAAACATACACGATCCAAGTTACTATGGAAGCCAATACTGCTACAGAAATCACCGATGGAACGGGTGGAACAGACAATCCTTTTGTTCCCAAGCCTGATAGCGGTGTTGAAACGATAAAACCTGATCCAATGGGCCCCGATAACAGACCTTTAGATCCGAATGGACAAGGTGATGGTATCGCTAAAGATGAGACTATTAGTGATAATACTGCAACGTATCGATATACAGTTCGCGTACCTTACGAAGTCACGACATTTAGTATCGATAGTCTGGAATTTACACTGCCTGAAAATGCACGGATTGAAGGTGGGGATGCCATCAATTTGAGCACAGGCTTAAATACGTATACATTTAAAATAATTTCCAATGCTGAAGGTAGTTTACAGTCGCAGTATATTTTTTCAGTGATCCGGGCGAAGTCTTCGGAAGCAGCACTACAAAGTTTATCGAGTAATGTGGGCGTGTTGACCCCCGAATTTTCCGAGAAAATACACAACTATACGCTAAATGTTGGTGCTGATATTGATGCAGTTGCATTTGATGCCACAGCGAAAGCCAATGGTGTAATTTTAGAAACAATACCTCATACAGTGAATATTGACAACGAATCAACGCAAGCAACTATTACAGTTAATTCAGAAGATGGAACGTCACAGCAAGTTTATACAGTGACCATTAATCGCGCTAAATCTGATGCCAATAATCTAACTGTTCTCAAAATAGATGGTGAGGATGTGCTAAAAAGCATTAAGGATAATGTGTATACACAAACTGTGGATTCATCTCAAGAAACGATAAATATCATTGCCGATAAGCAACATGAAGGAGCGACGCTTCTAATCAATGGAGAAGTAACGAACCAGAAAGATGTCGTCTTAGATTATGGTGAGAATACGATAGTTCTTGATGTTGTTTCAGAATCAGGAAAGAAACAAACATATGTTCTGACAATTACTCGGACATTGGATTCCAATGCGGACTTAAAATCTCTCACGATCAACGAACAAGATTTCCAAAAATTGGATAAGGATGTTCTTAGCTATATTTTGGAAGATGTTGGGAATGAAGTGACGAGTATTCGTGTTGCTGCACGTGCAGAAAATCCGAATGCAACAGTTCAAATTGACGGAAATTCAAACTTAAAAGTTGGCAAAAACTACATTACAGTAACTGTCACAGCGCATGATGGTATAACAACGAAAGTTTACCGTTTAGAGGTAACTCGAAACGTCTCAAACATTGGCGTTGATGGTTTCGTTCCCGGAGATAATGTTGAGCGTATTGAGAACGATGAAAGTATCACGAATCCAATTCCTGGAAACTACTACTATGTTGCTCATGTCCCCATCAACAAGAAGGAATTTAGTAAGAAGGATATTGCGTTAGCGCCCATTACAATCGAAAACGGATATGTGATTTCAAACTATCATAATGATCCACTTAAACTCTCGCGAACCCAAGACAATATCTACACGTTTGATGTTTCGACACAGAGTGGGGAATTAGCAGGGACCTATCACATTCGCGTTATGTATCCAGATGTGATGCCGCCTCAAATAGAATCCCTTAAAATTAATGGTAAAACTATTCCCGCTTATACAGGTGAAACTGCATTTACTATTAACTTAGATGACTATCTAGCACTTCAAGATACATCCGTCACTTTTGAAATCGTACCGGATGTTGCGACAAATATTGTGGAGTCGCTTGAACATACATTTTCAATGAAAGGTATGGCTACCAAGCAATTATCAATCACGTTGACTGATTCCGTAACGACATTGGTGAATACATATCAGTTTACCTTTACGCGTTCGTTGTCAAAAGACGTATCGTTGCAATCATTAACAGTCGATGGCTATAAATCAAATGGGGAAACGATACCTTTAAAACTTAATCATTCGGTCCATGATGAACCGTATGATCTCTTTGAAATCTTAGATGTTCCCGCTGATGTTGATACCATTACAATTCAAGCGAATCCAACAAATGCAAATGCGCAGGTACAACAAGGCCTCGGTGAATTTGAACTTAAACCGGGGAAAAATATCTTCAGTATCCAAGTTCAAGCAGAAGATCAAGCCGTGCCTGTGCAGCAGTACCAAATCGTTGTCACACGAAAACTAGGATTGCTTGATTTAAAGGTTGGTACACATGTCATTGATTTATCCAAACCAAGTACTGATTGGGATGGAAGTCAAGTTTACAGAATTAATGAACCCTTTGAAGCGGCAGACCTAACGCATGATCTCAAGGCAACGCCAAATCATACGTCGGTAACGCTCAGTGGTAATATTAATCGTACCTACGAACTCGAGCCAGGTACGCATCGTATTTCGTTTGAAGCGAAGGCACAAGATGGAATTACGAAGCAACAGTACCACATTGAATACACCCGAACACCTTCTACCGACGCACGATTAAAAATATTAAATCTTAATGACCCCAAAAATAAAATTGAGCCTGCATTCAATCCTGATATTTACGAATATACCATTGATGTTCCGAGTTCCAAAAATTTCTGGGATTCGAGCGATTTCAACGTAGAAACAATGCATCCTAAAACACGAATGAAACCAAATGGTATTGTGAAAATCGAAGGTTATGATGAAGTCAACTATGAAATCCAAACAGAATCAGAAACAAAAGCAACATTAACTTACACATTTAAGATTCGAAAAGAAAGTTACAATTTCTTGAGTGACTTACATATTGGGCAAAATCAAGGACTCATTGAACCGGAGTTTAATCCAGAAGTCATGACGTACCAAGCATCAATTTTCCCAGGAGTTGAAACATTTAGAGTCTACTACACACTCGATGATCGATTTGGTGTAACCGTTGAAAATGCCAGTGAGTTGGAATCGATTCCGGTGTCAAGTCTTCCACGTACTGTCGATATCAAGGTTAAGGCCAAAAATGGGGAACGTCGTACGTACCAAATACACGTTGATCGAGGATTATCCTCACGATTAACATCACTAACATCTGATAGTGCTGACATTATACCTCCGTTTGAGGCAGGGACTCTTGAGTACGATGTTTATGTGCCCCAAACAACACACACGCTTTCATTGACTCCAATCTCAGAAGACCCTAAAGCCACAATAAGTGGGACTTTTAAAGAAGTTGCCCTATTAGATGGGGTAACTCCGATTAAAATCACAGTGACGAATGGAAACTATAAAACGGACTACACGGTTCGCGTCCACAAAGTGAAGGATAAGACAACGCTAGAATCAGTTGAAGTTGTATATGGAAGTCAACGTTGGAAAGCATTGTGGAATGAACAAACCCAACAGTATGAATACACAGTACCTGCTTCAATAGACCTTGAAGCCGTCATGATTGAAGCAACACCTCAAGATCAAGATGCAAGGGTTGAAGTAAGCAAACCTGTCAATGATGGTGCAACCAAACGCTTCATCATCAAAGTGACAGATGCATACAACATTTCAAAAGTTTACAATGTCGCTGTGGACAAAGCATTATCCACGAACGCAAATCTAAAACTACTCCAGATCAACGGCATCGACATCGTGGGATTCGATAAAGATACCTTTGTTTATTCCTACAAAATAAATAGTGACACAGCAAATGTTACAGCGATACCAGAAGATAACAATGCACATGTCGAAATCACGTATCCAAAATCATTTGCGGACAAGGATGTGATCACAATTACCGTCACAGCCTCACAAGGAAATCAGCAAACAACTACAATTACGCTTGCACGTGATGCAGACAATACAGCACTCCTTGATAGTTTAAGTGTTCAGGAAGGTGTCATAAGTCCTAAATTTAATCCGCTTCAAACCGATTACTATTTGACGATTCCAAATGAAATTGATAACATAACCCCGCTCTATACGAATCCCGTAAACAGTCGTGTTGATGTGGAAAATCAGTCAAACATCGAAGTAGGGAGTAATCATGTCGTAAATGTTATCGTAACCGCACAAAATGGTGATAAAAACACTTACCGGATTCATGTTAACCGACAAGCACCATCCCAAAATTACCTCGAATCTCTACTTGTGAGCGGCAACAATCATGGGTCATACAACCTATCACCACAATTTTCAAAATTCGGAAATACGTACCTCATCGATGTACAAGATGGGGATAGTGAATTTACATTTGAAGCAACCAGTACGAATAATGCAACGATAACAGGTCTGGGTACAATTCCAGTTGTATCCTTCCCTTATTCACATGAAATTCGTGTTGTGGGAACAGATAACTTGCCACGGATTTATACTGTAATGTTTCATAGAAAAGCTTCGTCCAATACTGCAATCAGTAATCTATGGACAGATGTTGGTAAATTGACCCCTGTCTTTGACATTAATAAAACAGCATACAACCTCGATGTTGACGAAGCAGTAGAAACGATTGAAGTCTTTGCTACGAAAACAGAAGAAAAACAGATTATTAAAAACCTTGGTAAACACTCACTCAAACCAGGTCGTAATACAATTGAAATTGAGGTCGTAGCAGAAGATGGGACAAAGGTAACTTACACCTTGTTTGTGAACCGAGCATACAGTTCAAACTTTGGATTAGATACCTTAACTGTGAATAAAGGGACATTGTCACCATCATTTAGCACGGGTGTACGCCAATACTACGTTGATGTCGAGGGAAATGTTGATACTTTAGACATTGGTGCAACATCAGCCTTCGAAGGTGCTTTGATTGAAGGGGTTGGAACTAAAACACTTAAGCTTGGTGTAAATATTTTCGAAATCCATGTAACTCGAGAACGTCATGAACGCGCAACATATTTTGTTGTTGTTAATCGCGGAAATACATCAAGTAATTATCTCTCATACCTTCAATTAGAGGGGCACACATTAGATCAATCATTCGATAAGATGACCCAAACTTACACGACATCAATCATCAGCAACGAATCATTAACACTTCCAGTTGTGGCAGTATCAGAAGATCCAATGGCCAGTGTCTCAATTGCCGGCAATGAAAATCTATCCGTTGGTGATCACACCATTTCAATCACAGTTCATCGTGAAGACATGGAAGATAGAATTTATACTATTGATGTTAAGATTTCAGATATGAAACTTAAGTCCGATATCCATACAATTGAACCCAAACATATCCAAACTATTCATGATAACCAATCGGTTCTCGATGTGAAGCAACAGATGACGAATCCTCAAGAGCATCTCGTTTTCTACCGTAATGGTTCTAAACTTGAAGATACTGATATAGTGGGAAGTGGCGTTATTATTAAACTGGTTGTCGACCATCAAGAATACGATGAGAAAACAATTATCGTGAAGGGTGATGTGAACGGTGATGGCCGAATCGGTGTGGCTGATATTATTAGTGTCCGTAGTTATGTGCTTGGCGGAACACTCACGGATTGGCAACGCCTCGCAGCCGATGTCAACGCCGATCAGAAAGTTGGTGTCGCTGACTTAATTGGAATCCGAAGTCATATTCTCGGAAGTAAAAATATATTTGAAAAGAACGAGGATGAACAATGAGAAAAATAGCAACAATGTTTAGAAAAAGAATTAAGGTCATTGCCGTTCTGTTTATGGTAGTGACCATGGTAACCATGCATTTGGTCATGCCGTTATCTGCCAATAGTCCAAAGTTGACCGTCTTACCTTCGACACAGAAGGTAAGTCGAGGTCAACATATTACAGTTGAAATTCAAGTCAACCATACAGAACTCCTTAAAAGTGGTGTTGATGGCTATTCTGGGACACTGAAGTATGATCCATCGGTACTATCGTATGTGGAATCGAAAAATAGTATCAAAGGGTGGGCATTTTCAAGTACACCATCTGCCGGATCGTTGCGTTTTGTTGGCTATGACGATACCCCGCCTTCACTCGCACAAAAAAGTGATACTGTTTTATTCGAGGTATCCTTTGAAGTTCTTGCAGGTGCGCCAGATGGCGATACAGCTGTATCACTAGAAAATGCTTCTGTTGCGGACGCTAACTTCAACGAGCAAAATGCGATGGTCGAAGGTGCAACCCTAACAATAGGTGACCCTGAAGTTCCAAGCGAACAATCGAGTAACAGTAATCTAGCACGTTTAGAAATTAAAAATGGGGAAACAGTGTTACCACTTGACCCTGCTTTTGATCCAAAACATAAAGCGTACACACTTACTGTCGCTCATGATGTGGAAGCGATTGATATTGCAGCTCTAGTAGATGATGCAAACGGAACCATTTTATCAGGAATTGGAAATCACAAACTTGAAACGGGTGATAACCTAATTGATGTGGTTGTAAAGGCTGAAGACGGCTCCACATCAACCTATACAGTGAAAGTTATTAAAGGAACACAGCCCAATGATAAATCCGCAAACAATCAGTTATCCACACTGGTAGTTAAAGACAATCAAAAGCCTATCGTTTTAACCCCAACTTTCAAGTCGGATGTCTTTGATTATAAAGCAACGGTCCCTGCAACAACATCGAGTGTAGATGTCGAAGCTGTCCTTGCAGACGTTAAAGCAAAACTCATTTCAGGAAATGGTATCCACAACCTTAAAGATGGAATAAACTCGATTAAAGTAATTGTAGAAGCGGAAGATAGTACACGCCGAACTTATACAGTTGAAATTACAAAAACGAAGCCAACTGACCCAACCAATCCGATGAAAAAAGACGCACTCACGAATCTCGAAGTCTTTAACGCAGATACGGCATTACCGCTAAATCCAATTTTTAAAGCAGATGTAAAATCGTATACTGTCAATGTTGATAAATCGGTTGAAATTGTTACGATTTTACCGACCCTTGCGAATAAAGAGAGTAAAATTGTCTCTGGTGAAGGTGTTCAGGTCTTAAAAGAAGGTAAGAACACAATTACGATTGAAATTTTATCAAAAGAAGGTGTTCGAGATACTTACACCATCATCGTAAATCGAGAAGTTAAAGGTGATTCGGGAACTGACGACAACACTGGAAACACTGGTAATAACGGTGGTAATACCGGAAACAATGGTAATAACGGTGGTAATACCGGAAACAATGGTAATAACGGTGGCAATACCGGAAACAATGGTAATAACACTGGAAACACTGGAAACACTGGAAACAATGGTAATAACACTGGAAACACTGGTAATAATGGTGGTAATACTGGATACAGTGGCAATAACGGAGGTAATACTGGAAATAGTAATTCAGGAAATGGGACTCCAGGTGCAAACAACAACACTGTAAATGTTTCGACAAATAACCATATTAGTGCTATTGAAGGTCTTAATTTAATCCCTGCATTTAGCCGGGATGTGACACACTATCAAGCGACTGTCGGAAAAGAAACAGTCAACTTGAATTTAAATGTCATTAGTGAAGATCCGAATTCACGCATTGTCATCGAAGGTGCAAACAATTTAAAGCCAGGTCATAATACCGTTACTATAAAAGTAATTGCAGCAGATCAGTCAGAGCGTACAATTTCAATTGATGTCATGAAGGCTGCGACAGAAACAAGTGGAAAACTTTCTGCACTGAGTGTAGGAGCTTACGCAATCAACCCAGGATTCCAAGAAGATGTGTTATACTACACGATGAGTGTTGAAAATTCCGTGACAAGTCTTGCTGTTACGGCAACCCCAAAATTCGGAAATACAAGTGTCAATATTTCAGGTAATCAAAAACTATATCCTGGTGTGAATTATATTAAAGTTCATGCGACTGGAGCCGATGGAGTTATGAGTACGTACATTGTTGAGGTCAATCGTGAGGCAACACCATCATCAAATATATCAATACATCCAGCATACATTTGGTTAGGTGTCGTAATCTTATCCCTCATTTTCATAATTATTATTTTGATAGTTACACGAAAAAAGGACCATTACAGAAACTCAAATCCAGAGACAAGTAGTTCAAAACAATAGGAGAATACAATGAGTAACGAAAATAGCAATGAGAATAAAATTGAAATGAGTAAAAAGAGTAATAAGTTTCAAAAAATCGCAATCACGGTGATTGTAGTGCTAATGCTTGTAGTGGGAGGATTTTCTATCTATAAATTTATGGGCAAACAAGCAAAAGGTAAGGATGCCTTAGAGACAGACTTGATTAAAATGGGATCGGATTTCTACGAATCATTTTATTACGACAATGTAACTGACGGAAAAACAGATGAGGAAAAGACAACATTCCTTGAGAAATTCCAAGAAACAGGAATTAAAATTAATTTAGATAACTTAGGCCGTTACAATGCTTCCCAAAACGAAGCTATAATTGCAGGTTTCAAGAACAACAAAACAGACACTGTCTGTGATATAAATAATACACGCGCTGTCATCTTACCGAAAGCACCATTTGGTAAAACTGATTTTGAAGTTAGAGCCGAACTGGATTGCGGATTTGACGAAGCAGTAAACTAGTTTCTGCGAGTTTAGATTCAAGCACATAAAGAGTAAAAACACAACCGTGAGACGCGGTTGTGTTTTTCTTTCATATAAATGTATTAAGAAGAGTTGTTTGGAAATTAATTGTTTTCTACTAAATCGTCTTTGATAAAGATCATTGTGATAATGAAACCTGCTACGTATGAAATAACAAGCCCGATAAAGAAGTTTAACATCATTGTAGGAGTTTGCATTAATGGAATAGCAACAAGTCCTGAAGGACCCCATGCTCCTGCCATAACGCCTGTTAGCATTACCCATGCTCCACCAAATCCAGCACCGATACCAGCTGTGATAAATGGTTTACCAAGAGGTAAAGTAACCCCGTAGATTAATGGTTCACCAACACCCAAGAATCCAGCAGGTAGGGCACCGATGATTGTTTTTTGTAGACGTTCGTTTTTACGACGTTTTGCTTTAATATAAATAGCGATTGCAGCTCCGACTTGTCCAGCACCAGCCATAGCAAGAACTGGGAATAATGAAACACCACCAAGTTGTTGGAGTTGAACAGCATAGATTGGAATTAATCCATGGTGTAAGCCTAAGAGAACCATTGGTAAGAATAGTGCTGATAAGATAAAACCAGATAGGATACTTACGATAGGGTTTGTTGAGCTAATGAAGATATTTAGGAAGCTAACAAGTCCATCTGATAAGAAACCAGCAACTGGCATGATACCAAGAACGAATATAATTCCTGTAAGTGTTAATGTTACAAGTGGTGTAACAATTAAGTCGAGTACATCTGGGACCATCTTACGTACACGACGTTCGATCATGGACATGAGCCATACCCCAAAGATTACTCCAATAATTCCACCTTTACCTGTAGTAAGAACTGAATTTAATGGAACTTCAGTATTGTAAAGTCCAAAGAATGTTGAGATATCAACGATCAATGGCATGATGCTCATAGCACCAATCATACCACCAAGTGCTTCAGTACCACCGAAGACTTTAGCGGAGTTAATACCAGTGTAGATTGCAAAGTAGGATAAGAATGCACCACTGAAGAGTTGGAATAGTTTTAGTACTAAGAACCAGAATCCTTCAGTTGGAGCCATTGTTTGGCCAATTAAACTTGCTAGACCTGAGAAGAGACCAGCAGCGATAATTGCAGGAATCAATGGAATAAAGATATTTGAAATTGTCTTTAATCCTGTTTTAAGTTTTGATTCTTTTTGGCCTGATTTCAAGGTTGCTTTGTTGTCTTCCCATGAAGAAACGTCGCCACCAACAGTTACACCGAAGTCTTCGACAACAATGTCATAGACTTTCTTTGCGCGTCCAGGACCCACAACAATTTGTAGTGTGTCACTTTCTACGACTCCCATGACGCCTTCTACCCCTTTGAGAGCGTCGATTTCAACTTTGTCTGCGTCTTTAATGTTAAGACGTAAACGTGTCATACAGTGAGCTGCACGTCCGATATTGTCGGTACCACCCACGAGATCAATGATATTCTTAGCGAGATCATTGTTATTCATATTGCTTCCTCCTTCTGTGCAAAAGAAAAAGAGCCAAAGCGACATCAAAAAATGTTGCTTTGGCTCTTGCTCCGTTAGATTGCACGCCTAATACAAATATACCACGTTGAAATATAATGTCAATGTAAACGCTTAAAAAATGAAATATTAATTCTCTAAGACATTTACAAGGTGTATGACAAGATACGCGAGTTCATCATCAGCAAGTGCAACACCAATCTCTTTTTCGATGATTGCGATAATATCTCGAGCATAGTCAGCATATATTGGGTACGTTTCGACAATGGTTGTGCTAACGACCTGGTTCAGTGCTTTTTTATTGGATAATGTTGACTCAACTATAAATCGAATGTGAGTCAGAAGTCGCGCATAGTGAATTGAGTCTTTGTTTAGTTCGTGCCCATGTTCAATCAGGTATTGTTCGAGTTCAATAACAACAACATGCAGTTGCTCCAATTGCCGTTTTGCGCCAGCATTCCGTAGATTTTGAATATAAAGTGCAATGTAGGCAATTTCCGCATCCGGAATTTCAACACGATAATTCTTTAAGATAACTTCACAGAGTTGCTGCGCATGTGCAAATGATTGTGGATAAAGTGCTTTCGTTTCGTGAGAAAAATAAGTCGTTACTGCAACACCACTTTCAATGCGTTGAAACATTGCAGCAAGGTGGTCTGCTAAGGTAATTAATTCTTCAGTTCCGAAACTACCAAAGTCATGCTTCGTAATCTGGCGAATCGTTTCCATAACCATAACAACGATGTCATCGCTATATCCACTAATAATTCTATGAAACTCATTTTTGTGAATGGTTAACTTGTATGATTTATCGTACTCAGTACCTTTTGCTAGCAATTCTCCTGGTTTTTGACCAAAACCAATCCCCCGTCCCATGAAGATGACTTCAAAGAACAAATCCTTGACGATAACAGAACTATTATTTAATACCTTCACGATTGTATAATTTTTTTCGGTCTTCATGATTCCTCCTCATGTTTAAAGTTATGATACATTAAATTAAGCAATGATGAAACTAAAAAGAGATGAACGTTTGTACTGAACGTTCATCTCTTAGATGGATCGAGCCGCATCGACCCACCAACGCGCTAGCGATTCAACGGCTGTTTTTCTATACTAATTCAAGGGATCGTAAGAATTAATTCGGGAAAACATACCAGGAGGTTGGTAGTTGTAATCACCGCTAGAAGTCGTAGCGCGCCTCATATTCTTTTTTTATTTGATCAACGCGATTTTCGACTTGACGGGCAAGGTTTCGAAGACGGAAATGAACATCATCTTCAACAATATCTTCCTTGAGGAAATCACGTCCTTCGATAAAAACATATTTTTCCAATAAAGCAGCCTTCATATAGGTTAAGACTGGTTTGAGCTGATATTCCGCAACAAGATAATGACGGGATGAACCAGCAGTAACAACGATTCCGACAACTTTATCTTTAATTGAATCGACTGGTAAGAGATCAAATACGTTCTTCAATGCACCCGGGATTGATGCTTGGAAGACTGGTGTCCCAACGATGATTGCATCTGCACCAATAATTTTCTCAACTAATGTTCGCGTATCACCTTCAAAATCTCTAAAGTCGCGCCCATCCGCAAACATAATATCTAATTCACTCAAATCAATAATTTCATAATCAACACCATCACTAAATGTGATATTTTGCATCGCAATGCGTGTTTTGGTTCCGAAGACAGAACCGACGATACCTAGAACTTTCATGATTAAGCCTCCACTTTCGCTAGTTGACGTTTGGCGATTTCTTCACGTACACGAGGTGCAATAACTTTTCCAATCATTTCAATATTGTACTTAACTTGTTCCCAAGGCATGCCTCCAAGATCAAGTTGTAACATGATTCGATCGTTGTTATAGACGTCGTATTGGTACAGTATTTTTTCAATAATGGTTTCAGGACTTCCAACCAACATAACGTTACGTTTATCCAGCGCATCCACATAGGCTTCACGGTTAAATCCGTGACCGTTGGCACTTAAGAAGGTGTGATTGATGTATTTGTAGAAGTTTTTGAATGCTTCTTGATCTGTTTCGGCTGTATGGAATAGATTCGTAACACCGACAATCATATTCTCTGGATCATGTCCTGCGGCAATATAGTTATCACGGTATGTGCGCACAGAGTGATTAAAAAGTGTTGCAGGTCCACCTAAGGTTGCAAGCATCATTGGAACGCCTTGTTGTCCCGCTAAGACGGCACTGTATGGAGGGCCACCGACTGCACGCCAAATTGGTAAACGACCTTTAAGCGGTTTTGGGTATAAAACTGCATTTTCTAGTGGCGCACGGAAACGTCCACTCCAATTCACAACACTTTCTTTATTAAGTTGTAGTAACATTTCAAATTTTTCTTCAAACAATGCTTCGTAATCACGAACGTTGTAACCTAAGAGACTAAAAAGACCGATGCGTGATGCACGTCCTCCAACAATCTCAGCACGTCCATTGGACATTAAATCAATAGTGGAAAAGTTTTCGTATACCCGAACTGGGTCAGATGTTGAAACGATTGTTGCAGAACTGGAGATTGTTATATTCTTTGTTTCACGCGCAATCCCTCCAAGAATAACGGCGTGAGCTTGTGAAATAAAATGTTCTTGATGTGATTCACCTAATGCAAATACATCGAGTCCTAATTCGTCAGCAAGTTTAGCTGCTTGGATGATTTCTTCGATACGTTGTTGCTCCGATACGATTGAACCCGTAGCAGGATCTGATAGATAATCTCCAAGGGAGTAAATGCCAATTTCAAATTTCTTCATAGTGTAGAACCACCTTTCTGATAAGACAAGTATGCTATAATATTTTTAGCTTGTGAAGTAGGCACTTTTAAGTGCACTAGTTCCCAAAAAGATACTATTGATGGTATCAAAAAGGATACTAATACGTGGAGTGAGGGTGTATATGTCGAAAATTGAAAATGTTGTTTTTTGTAAAGTTGATGATGCTTTATCGATCATAAGTGGAAAATGGAAACCAGCCATTCTTTTAACGTTAATTTCTAAGGGGTCGATGCGTTATGGTGAATTGAAACGAGAACTTGTCGGTATCACACCTAAAATGCTGTCGAGTCAGCTTAAAGAACTTGAAGATGAAGGACTCATTTTGAGGGAGGAATTTCCAGAAATACCTCCTAAAGTTGTCTATTCAATGACTCCCTATGGTATGACAATTGAACCTATTTTGTCTCAGCTACACGAATGGGGAATTAATCATGTAAAGAACGGTCCGAGATAACCGTTCTTTTTTATGCATGGAACTCGTACCAAACACGGATTCGTTCACAATTTAACCAAAATTGATGATTGGGGAGAAATTAAAGATTGTGAAATTATCGGAAAAAGTTTTCGAAATCAATGTCTCGATACGTATTCATGGTAAAATTAAGGTTAAAGTTACGAGGTAACCTATGAAAAATAAAACAAAAAATACAAAAGAATCGATTATAACTCGCAATAAGACAATATTTGCAATCCAACTCATTGTTGGTTTATTTACGGTTGGCTATATTTATTACACTGGCCTCTTACCATTAAAATACAATATCATTATTGCAGTAATCCTATTGGGCGCAATCGCAATCAGTGGTGTTGTACTGTTCAAATCACGCGGTTGGTTCAATAACTTCGTGAAGATTACGAACATGGCCCTTAGTTTAGTTTTAGTTATTGGCTGTTTCTATGCAAGTAAAGGTGTATCGTTCATTGATGCAATTACCGGTGCAGAATATGAAACGCATGTGGTATCAGTGATTGTTGATGCAAACAGTCAATATATGAAGCTTGAAGACGTCAAAGCACTTCCTTTCAGTGCAAACACATCTCAAGATAAAGCCAATGTGGATAAAGCTGTCGAACTGTTCGAGAAAGAACATAAGTTCACGCCATCCATTGACCCTTATGAAACTTATGAAGGACTACAAAGAGATTTATTAAATGGAACGACTCAAGTGATGCTTCTCAGTGAGAACCATCGAATGATGGTTGAGCAAGTGAATCCTGAGTTCAGTAAGCAAACACGCATTATCGAACAAGTAAGTTATACACAAAAAACAAATGTCCGAAACACGGGCGCAAATGTTTTAAAGGATACGTTTACGATTCTAATCTCAGGAATCGATACGTACGGACCGGTATCGACCGTCGCAAGTTCTGACGTAAATATGTTAGTTACAGTCGATCCAAAAACAAATCAAATCCTTTTGACGAGTATCCCGCGCGACTATCATGTTGAGCTAGGAACAATCGGTGAGATGGATAAACTCACGTATTCAGGGATATATGGTATTAATGAAACCATGACAACCGTTGAGAAACTACTGGACATTGATGTTGACTTCTATGTTCGTGTAAACTTTAGCTCTGTTGAGACGGTTGTTGACGCACTTGGTGGAGTTACAGTTGAATCCAAATTCAATTTCAATTCTACCGTGGATCCTTCACTACACTATAATGTGGGGAAAAATGATTTAAACGGCTATGAAGCATTAATGTTTGCACGTGAAAGAAAAGCTTTCCCACGAGGAGATGAAGATCGTGTTGTCCATCAACAAGAATTAATGAAAGGAATTATTAATTCCTTGACATCACCGTCATTTTTATTGAACTATACGCAGGTATTATCGACAATTGGCGATAGTATTGAAACGAATATGAGTGACGATGACCTCACCCGTTTGATTCGAATGCAAATTGACAAGAATCCATCGTGGAATATTCAGCAGAATCAGCTAGTGGGAACTGAAGCATACAGTATGACGACATATTCCATGACAGGCTGGAATCAATACGTATTTGAGCCAATTCCAGAATCAGTCGCGCAAGCAAAAAAATACATCGAAGATATGGAATCACATAAAAAAATAGAAGTAAAACGGTAAAAAGTATCAATCGAAGATGCTAATAGATTTAGTACTCACCGAGTTTGGTTTGCAAATTGGGTGAGTATTTATTGTGAATAGACACGGGGAGAATTAAGTGTGAAGAAGAGAAACAGTTCAATCGATATTATTCGATTAGTAGCGTTATTTGGAGTCGTAGGTGTGCATTTTTTCCTGAATACTGGTTTCTATGAAATTCAAGTATCAGGAGCAAAGTTATTTTTTGCAATTACAGTTAGATCGTTTTTTATGTACTGTGTTCCATTGTTTATTATGATTACAGGTTACTTGATGAACAAAAAGACACTCAGTCGAAAATATTATAAGGGGATTATCCATACTTATATTACATACGTTGTAATATCGATAATATTGTTGATATTTTCCAATATTTACTTTAGTACAAATTATTCAATTAAAGATGGTTTTTTCAAGATACTTGACTTCTCGGCAGCAAACTACAGTTGGTATATCGAGATGTATCTCGGGCTATTCTTACTTATTCCGTTCATTAACCTAATGTATCACGGACTCGAGAGTAAGAAGCACAAGCAAATCCTGATTTTAACATTTACGACATTAACGGCACTTCCGTTATTACTTAATTATAATGAGTACAGAAACTGGAGCTGGTGGTTACAACCCGCTAAATCTTATGACTATGATAAAATTGTTCCCCAATTTTGGGAAATACTTTATCCACTTACGTATTATTTTATCGGAGCGTATATCAGCGAGTTCCAACCAAAAATTAAGAGAAGTACAAATATCATACTCCTCATTCTCGCTACTTTAGTAGCAGGAGCAATCGGCTATTATAGAAGTTTTGGTGGACCATTTAGTAATGGTCAGTATCAGGGATGGGGATCTATTCAGTACATTATCATTGCATACTTATTATTTATTTTGCTACTCAATATTGACAGTTCAGGATTGTCCCAAAGATTCAAAAATATTCTAAGAATGCTAAGTAACGCGTCATTGGGGGCATATCTAATCTCTTACATGTTTGATAAACTCGTGTATACTCAACTAAATAGTGCAATTACCAATGTAAATCAAAAGTACTTATGGTTCCCAGTAACAACATTATTAGTATTTTCGCTCTCTTTGGCTTCAGCCTTAATTATAGATGTAATTATAAAACGGGTATCTTCCCTTCCTAACAAAAACAGGGTTGAATAATCAAGTAAAGGTTACTTTGCAACTTAGAAGGGAATTACAATAGTATAAAGAAACGTGATGATAGAAATGATAGTATAAAATTCAATATTTATACAAGTCTAACTGGTTAAGGATAGGAACTCTGAAAACTTGAAAAATTAGCGAAATGTGCTATCCTTAATATGCTAAACATATAAATTAAATATGTAACAAAAAGTGTGGGTAATTAATCGGGGGATGGATACACAAAAAATAAGTGAAGAGGGGACTATGAACGTTGAGATGAATGAACAAATTAGAGTAAAGCCGACTGGATATTTAGTTTTTAAAAGGATAGCAGATGTCATACTTACGATACTTGCTTCACCTTTTATTATTATCTTGGTGGCAATTTTTGCCGTGGCAGTGAAAGTGGACTCGAAGGGTCCAGCATTTTATACGCAAATGCGTATTGGTAAAGATCAAAAAGAATTCAAAATTTACAAATTAAGATCGATGAGAACTGATGCAGAAAATGAAACTGGTTCAGTCTGGGCTGAGAAAGATGATCCAAGAGTGACTAAGGTAGGTCGTTTTATTCGTAAAGTGCGAATAGATGAGTTACCGCAGTTTTTTAATGTTCTAATTGGTGATATGAGCATCATTGGTCCTAGACCTGAACGTGCGGATTTAACTTGGCAATTTGAAAGAGAGATTCCTGGATTTGCAAACAGGCTTTTAATCCGTCCAGGGATTACCGGATGGGCTCAAGTTAATGGCGGATATGATATTTCGCCTGCTGAAAAACTAGCCTATGATACTGTATACATAAATAATATGTCATTGAAGCAAGATATGGTGATAGTTGGGAAAACAATTGGAGTAATTTTTACAGGTCATGGTGCACGTTAAAGAATCAAATCCGTCTTGTTTATGACTACCGGATTTTATTCATATCTAAATTCATGATAAAATATTTAAGTATTTATTATTACAAAAGTGAGGAAACTTATGAGTAAAGAGAAAAATAAGGAGTTTATTCTTTCGAAAAAATCTGTGATTATTGGAATTCAAGTGATTGCTTCCGTAATTACAGTGTTTTTTATTTATAGAATGGGATTACTGCCGATAAAGTACTTTTCAACCGTTGTTGGTATTGTTGTCGCGTTACTGGTCCTATTAGGGATTTTTGTTTACAAAACTAAAGGGAAAATTAACTGGTTCGCGAAGATTCTGAGCCTTATCTTGAGCCTCTTTCTAGTAATAGGAAGTGGTTATGCTATGAAAGGTGGGAACCTGCTCTCTAGAGTCACAGGAGCAAGCAAAGATACCCATATTATTTCAATCATTGTTGACAAAGATAGTAGTTATAAAACCTTGTCAGATTTGTCTGGTGTAAAAATTGCAGCAAACTTCCAAATGGATAAATCCAATATGGAAAAAGGTGTCGAATTGTTTGAACAAAAACATAAATATAAAGTTAGCACCGATGAGTATACAAGCTATGAGAACATGAATAGGGATTTACTGGATGGTACAATTCCAGCAATTATGATCAGTGAATCACACAGAGGATTTTTAAAAGAATTTAATGAAAACTTCGATGCTCAAACGAGAGTAATAGAGTTTGTATCCTATGAAGTTGACACAAGTATTAAAAAGGCAAATGCTAATGTAAGTGAAGATACGTACTCAATTTTTATTACAGGGATTGATACATATGGACCTGTGTCTTCTGTATCGAGATCAGATGTCAATATGATAATGACTGTAAATCCAAATGAAAATCAAATTCTACTAACAAGTATTCCACGAGACTATCATGTGGAGTTAGGAACAATTGGTGCAATGGACAAACTTACTCATGCGGGTATTTATGGAGTTGGTGAATCTATTACCACACTCGAAAAACTACTTAATATTGAAATTGATTATTTCCTAAAGGTTAACTTTAGCTCAGTGGAGCAAATTGTAGATGCATTAGGTGGAGTAGAAGTTTACTCACAAAATTCGTTTACTACAAGAACTGAGCCATATGTTCAAATAAAAAATGGTATGAATTATTTAAACGGTTCCGAGTCACTTGCGTTCGTGAGAGAACGCTATAATCTTCCTGATGGGGATAATGGCCGTGTTAGAAATCAACAAGAACTCATTAAGGGAATGATTAATAAAGCGGTATCACCAAAAATCTTAACTAATTTTGATAGTATTATTGCAAGTGTTTCAGATAGTATGCAATTGAGTATGAGTGATGGCGATGTGAAGTCAATTATAAGGCACCAACTAGATACTGGTAAATCATGGGAAATAGTGCAGTATCAACTAAGTGGCTTTGGAGCTACAAGCAATACTACGTACTCTATGCCTGGATGGGATTTATATGTAATGAATCCGGACTTTGATACGGTAAACCATGCGTCTGATCTAATTGAAAGTATGGAAATGAATCAGAGAATTCAGCCATAATTACCGAGTCTTTAGAAAGGAAGTAAAGTGTTGTTTAACACAATACAAGTTTATTAAATGAAAATTTTAAAATATAAAAT
>NZ_WTSY02000023.1 GCF_009828775.2 Erysipelothrix aquatica
ATCTTGATGACATTGCCTTTAAAATCAACTCAATGCCTCGCAAAATGTTTGACTTTAAAACTGCTTATGAGATAGAATTTTTAAAAATGAATAGTGGTGCGGTTGAGATTTGATAAAAGAAAAAGTAGCCGAGGCTACTTTTTATTTGGTGTAAAATGGTTTCGTAATGTTTGCAATGGCTTGTCCGAGTTCAGAATTACGCGGATACAAATCTACCGGGAGTGGAGCGTTGATGTCAGCCAAGAGCGTTTCAGCAATCTCTCGTAACGCAGTCTCTTCCTCAACACCATCGATAATAACTACAAATTCGCTACGTCTACCGGTTTGAAGGATTCCAAATGATGCCGCTGTAATATCACCATAAGCATCCAGTCGATCTTTTAACGTGAAGATAACCATGAGTGCAGTGTTATCGGCTGGTTTAATCGAAACATCTGGATTTTCATCGAAAATAAGTTCGAGCATTGAGCTGTCCAGTGAAATTGCTTCATGCATGGGATTAATTACAATTTCATAACCTGGTTTTAACGTGAGGTCACGTAGAAATTGAACGTGGATGGGCGAATCAATGACACCCATTTCTTCTGCATAGCGATCATTTGAAAAAACAGGAATGATGGTAATACCATCATCGGTTGCGATGGAGAAATCTTGAATTATATAAATATGAGTATCACGCAATGCAGTTTCAAAAGCTGCCTCGGCTTTTTGAGAGTAGTCATTAACTAATTGTTGGAGCGCTGTATCAAGTTGTGTCATATGTTTGTACTTCCTTTTCTATACTATAAAACGGATAATATACAGAAGCGGATATATATATAATTAGGATGGGTAAAAAAAGAAGTCATAAGCAAATATAGATTATGGTCTTTGATACACGCACTTGATTGCACTCACTGGAAGCGTAAAAGCGACAATTTATTTGTGAAATGATGACTGCTATACTTGCAATCATCAAAAAGATAGCATATAATTGATTAGCGATTATCAAGAGTTGAGGTAGAGAGTTAGCTCGTTGACCTCATACCAACCTACACAATGTAAGGTGGTACAGCTAACAACGATGAGCTATCATTATTTAGTAATGAGCCTTAGTGTTGTTGCTAGGACTTTTTTTTATGTCGTTAGAAAAAGAGGCTAGTATTAGAATGGAATACGTATATTTTACATCAGAAAGTGTGACGGATGGTCACCCTGATAAAATCTGTGATCAAATCGCAGATGCAATTTTAGATGCAGCATTGAAAGAAGATGCAAACTCAAAAATGGCAGTTGAGGCTACCATTAAAGATGATTTTATTCTTGTCTATGGTGAGGCAAATACACAAGCAACAGTAGATTATGCTGCAATTGCGAAGCAAGTTCTTGCTGATATCGGGTATAAAGAAACCTACGATGTCTTAGTGAAAGTTAACAAACAGTCATCACAAATCAATCATGCGGTTGTGAGTGATGAAAGCGTCGGTGCTGGTGACCAAGGGATTATGTTTGGATATGCAACGAATGAAACTGAAAACTATATGCCGCTACCAATTGCTTTGGCACATGCGTTATCCCAACGTCTTAGTGACGCTAAAGCAACGATTGATTGGTTACTCCCTGATGGAAAAACACAAGTTACTGTTGCGTACGATGGTAACAAGCCAGTGTATGTCCACACTGTCTTAGTTAGTGCGTCACACCAAGCTGGCATTCCGTTGGAAACAATTCAAGAAACAATCATGAATGATGTTATTTTACCAACAATCGATGCCCACTGGATTACAGATGAAACACGTTTTATTATCAATCCAAGCGGTGAGTTCAGTATTGCCGGACCGTTTAGTGATTCAGGAACGACTGGCCGTAAAATTGTTGTTGACACATACGGTGGTGTTGGTCGCATTGGTGGTGGATGCTTTAGTTCAAAAGACCCGTCAAAAGTTGACCGTTCTGCTGCGTATTTCTCACGTTATGTTGCGAAGTCGGTGGTAGCTGCTGGATTAGCAGATAAAATTGAAATTCAATTAAGTTATGCAATTGGCTTATCTGACCCATTGTCAATTCATATTGATACATTTGGAACAGCGAAACGTCCGGAATCAGAAATTCTAGAAATCATTAATGCAAACTTCGATTTTAAAGTTGGAAATATTATTAAAGAACTTGATTTGTTACGTCCAATATACCGTGAAAGTGCAAACTTTGGCCATTTTGGTCGTGATGGTTTCCCATGGGAAGCAATTAAACCATTAAAATTCTAAAATAAAAAAACGAATCTGGAACGCTCCGTCAATCATAGGTTGAGGAGCATGTTCTGGATTCGTTTTTGTTTACGATTCAGTCCGTATTAATCCAGACTTTTCCATTTGAATCAACCAATCTCGATAGTCTTTAGGGTATGGCATGCTGTATGCAAGTGTCGCGCGCATTTCGAAATTATTGTCGTCATAATACTTATAGGCCGTTACTGCATTCGTTGTTTCCCGTTGGGCTTTTAAATACGCTTGTCCGGGTTTCGTCATACCAAGAATGCGAGTATTTGATGGCAAAATCACATCGGAACGTTTAATACCAAGTAAAATCATCATTAAAGTTCGTTGGATGCGAGATCGCGTGTAGCGCTTTGAGATGCAAGCTTCAATTAGTTCCGTGATGGGAAGGTGAACATTTTTCTTTAAAAGATTCTCGATGCCCTCGTCAACAAGATGAATGGATTGTAACCACGATGTATCGTTTTGAAGTATGATTGCGCGTATTTGCAAATCATAGGCTTCAAGGCGATGCGGTGTGCTGTGATCAAGATCTAAAGGGGTTGTGTGTGCAACTGGTTTGTGGCCATAGTGATTGCGGATTGCAGTTGCGGAGGCAATCTCAGAGTCAATGTCTGTTCCATGATAATTGTTTGTGCGTTGGATTGTCCGCGTAGCGATGCCAAGCATTTCAGCGACACGAATGTATTGAAAACCAAGAATGTCATTAGCGTTGCGTGAGGTTCCCATTTGTCGAGCATAGCTTTGACCTACATCTGGATCATAATGAAATTGTGATTTGATATGCTCTATATTATTGGATTCCGAGCCGAAGACAATGGTGTCAACGCCCATCCGATGTAGAAGCGTCACAGCAGCTTCTGCAAAAAAGTCAGCGCTTTGTAAAACGAATGGTGTTGGGAGTTCAATCACGATATCAACACCATGATTTAACGCACCTTCAGTGCGTTCCCATTTATTAATAAATGCGGGTTCTCCACGCTGGACAAAATTGCCAGACATGACCGCAATTAAAACATCACAATTTGTGATTTCGCGGGCCTTCTTGATATGATAAATGTGGCCATTATGAAGTGGGTTATATTCCACGACAATGCCTGTTACACTATATTTTTTTGTCATAATTGTATTTTATCACATAATGATGAAAATAATGTAAAAAATACGATATTCATAATGTAAGCATGATACAATAGGAACATAAAGAGGTATAAGACATGAGATTACGTAAAAAAGACTGGAGTTCGGAGGTTTTCGAACAATTTTCTGATTATTTAATAAGCGATTTTGAAGCCATTAAAGGCAACTGGAAAGAAACCCTAAAGACCGATAAACTTCATGTGGAAATTGGCGCAGGAAAAGGGGATTACTGGCACCAAATGTCAGCCCTATACCCTGAACGCGGAATAGTTGCAATGGAACGTGATTTTACAGCTAGTTCTATCGCACTCAAAAAGTTAGAAAGTAACCCTGGTGAACGAAAACGTTTCATCTATGGTGATGCCGAAAAACTTTCAGAGATGTTTGGACCAAAAGAGGTTGATGTGGTTCATTTAAACTTCAGTGATCCTTGGAAAAAGAATCGACATGAAAAACGCCGTTTAACGTACAAGACAAAATTAGATGATTACTATGATGTACTCACTGATACTGGAGAAATTTGGATGAAAACAGATAATGTTGGACTCTTCAATTATTCCTTGGTAAGCGTTGGCAGTCACAAATTTGAATTAGTGGATGTCCACGTTGATTTCCGAACAACTGATGATAACGATCCTTTCACGGAATATGAACGTAAGTTCCATGAAATGGGACAACCAATATTTAGAGCAATTTGGAGGAAAAAAGATGTTAAGTAAACAACAATTACAATGGTTCGAATCATTGACACAATTAGATGGTGTTAGTGGACATGAACATCAAGTTGCTGCATACTTGCGCAAAGAATATGAAAAGCTTGGTGTTGATGAGATTATCCAGGATAATCTTGGAAGTATTATGGCAGTACGTAAAAGTAAGAATCCCAATGCCAAACGTGTCATGGTGTTAGGACATATGGATGAAGTCGGATTTCTTGTCAAAGAAGTCACAAAAACAGGTGTTTTAAAGATTCATCCAGTTGGTGGATGGTTTAATCAAACGTTACTCGCACACCGTGTTCGCGTTACAACGCGAAAAGGCGATATTTATCCTGGAACAATCGGTAGCATTCCGCCACATATGTTGAGTCCTGAAGATCGTGCAAAACCGATCGATATTCCACAAATGCTTGTGGATGTTGGGGCAACGGATGCTGACGATATCAAAAACATGGGAATTCAACCTGGGGACATGATTGTTGTTGATGGCGGATTTGAAATTCTTAATGGTGGGAAACGTCTTCTTGCCAAAGCATTTGATAACCGTTATGGCTGTGTCATGGGACTTGATTTACTGGATGCACTCAAAGACCAAGAATTAGACTATGACCTCTATGTTGGTGCAAGTGTTCAAGAAGAAGTTGGACTTCGCGGTGCCCAGACGATTACACAACTCATTAAGCCAGATCTTGCAATTATTCTTGATTGCTCACCAGCAATCGATACAATGGATTCAGAAGCGCTTGGAAAACTGGGAGCTGGAATTCTCTTGCGAATGGCAGATGGTAGCATGATTGCAACCAAAGACCTAATCTATAAACTGCAAGACATTTGTGTTGAACATGATATTAAACATCAATTCTATTATTCACCAGGTGGAACTGATGCAGGTATCGTCCACAAATCAAATGAAGGAATCAAAACAATTACATGTTGTGTGGTTGCTCGCAATATACATACGTCAGGAAGTATTCTTGATACAGATGACTATACTGCAGCAAAAGAAGCGATTGTTCGATTCATGGATAGTAATGTTTGGAGTGATGTGATTGTTTAAACGAATTATCGCGAGTGCCCTAGTGTTAGTTATTCTTGCTGGGTGTAGTTCGCCAAAACCTTATGAAGCGGTTGTTCAGGATGCCTTGTCCAGACCTCTTGTTCAATCACCAAATAAGAACAAACAGTATCTGAAGTATTATGTCTTACCAGATACTGGCGTCAAAGAAACCACACAACTTTCAACCATGATGACTGTGATGTCAGAACCTGTCATGATGACCTTAGATGTATCAGAGATTATCGGACGTAAGTACTATGATTCAGCAGTTCTCGAAACAAAATTGAACGCAGATACCGTTGAGTATACCCAGTCAGGGACCTATTTAGACCGTAATGATGTTGAACGTCAGTTTATCTTTACAGTCTTACCAAGCGGTAACAAGAAAACAATAATCTTAGAAAATGGTATCGTGACCCTCGTTGGAATCGTATCACCATCAAATTTAGCTTATGTAGCCGACTCTATGTTTGTAACAATGCGAAGCACGGAAGTGAATGAAGACGAAGTTGTTGCATACTACTCAAACAAAGAAATCATTGACTACAAAGCCGTTCATGAAAACTTCTTTGATCACAAAGTGCCTGAGGAAGGAAGCCTGATTGAAATCTACAATCAACTTCACCCAGATAATCCGATCGAAGTTCCAAAGACTGAACAACCAGCGGAAACGCCAAAAGAGTAGGGGGAACGATTAAAAATGTTTAAAAAACTAACGTCACTTCTCTTCAAAGAAGAGGAAATTGTGATTGAAGAAGAAATTGAAAAGCATGATAAAAAAGAAGAGGAATCACTTGTCATTCCAAATCTGAAGCCAATGGTCGCAAAACCAAAGGAAACGAAAGTAGAGCCTGCTTCCGCAGTCTCAGCACCTGCGCCGACATTTAAAGACTCAAATAGAGAAGAAACTCACAACAGTATAGATTCTACTCAAGAAACACGTAAATCGATGATGATTGATGTGGATATTGATACGCATCCTGAAGTGAAAGAATCCAAAGTGAAAACCGAGGAAAAAATTGCTGCACGTCGCGAGGTAAAATATCAACGTAAAGAAATTATCAGTCCAATTTTTGGTGGTTCTGATAATGGTGCTGAACCACTTTCGAATGCAAAACCACACTATCAAGATGCAAAATCACGTGCACCTAAAACAAGTGTGATTAGTCCAATGTTTGGACAAATTGAAGTAACAGAACCTGTACATGAACAAATCTCAGAAGATGTCATGGATATGGACGTCACTGAATTATTAGCACCAGAGCGTACAGAGGAAGAAGTCCAAGTATCACTCTATGACTATCTTGAGGAGCTTGATAAGCATGAATCAAAATAAATTATTTTTTGTTGGAATTAAAGGGACCGGAATGGCATCGCTAGCCAAGATTATGCGTAATCTCGATTATGATGTATCAGGTTCAGACATTTCACGTCATTTCTTTACCGAAGATTCACTTCGCGCATTGGAAATCCCAATTTTGGATTTTGATGCAAACAATATTAAAGACGGTATGACCATTATTGTTGGGAATGCGTTTGGTGATGACCACGAAGAAGTGGTTGCAGCGAAGTCAAACGATACAGTGACCGTTTATCGTTATCACGATTATCTCGGTGATTTGGTCACGAAGTTTCGTACTGTTACTGTCAGTGGATCACACGGGAAAACAACGACGACAACACTGTTAAAGGATATGCTTGATTATTCAAAAAATACTGGCTATCTCATTGGTGATGGACGTGGTGATTTATCAAACCAAGATGATTACTTTGCGGTAGAAGCATGCGAGTTCCGTCGTCATTTCTTAGCGTATCGTCCAAAGGTAGCAATCATGACCAATTTTGAAATTGATCATGTAGACTATTTTAAATCTGAAAAGGATTACCTGTCGGCGTATGAAGAATTTGCTGAAAATGTCGAAGAACTTATTATTGTATGGGGTGATGATCCCCATTATCGTGATTTAAATTTCAAAGATAAAACTGTATGGACCTATGGATTTTCAGACTCCAATAACCTTCAAGCCCGAAATATAGAACGAACAACAACCCATAGTATTTTCGATGTCTATCATAATGATGTCTTCGTAAAGCGTTTTGATTTACCACTTGTGGGTGATCATATGATTCTTAATGCGTTAGCAGTAATTGGTGTAGGTCTTTATGAAGGAATTACTGTAGATGCCATTGAAAAGGGCATTCAGAATTTCAAAGGCGCGAAACGCCGATTTGTAATTGAAGAAGGCAAAGAAAACATTTATATCGATGATTATGCACATCACCCAACTGAAATAAAAGTTACGTTGGAGGCTGCACATACACGTTACCCAGACCGTCGCTTGGTTGCGATCTTTAAACCACACAGAACAGGTCGGGTTTACTACTTTGCTGACGCATTTGCCGATGCTCTTAACTTAGCGGATCATGTTGCGTTGATGCCATTTACAAGTATTGATGACCAAGAAGAAGGTATCGATATTGATATAACATACCTTCAAGATCGAATCAAAGGAAGCATCGTTGTTGATGAAGGATCAGAAGAATCGCTCGATCAACTTCAGAAATACGGTCCTGCTGTTTATGTATTTATGAGCAGTAAAGATATTTATGATTTCAAAGATGCATTGAAACGCCGTTTCAATGATTGAAACATTTTTCATAAAGACGTATAATAATAACTATAAGAGGTGAAAAGATGGATAAATTACTATTGAGTTTACACGACGTATCACTTGTACTATTACCAACAATTGGTGTGGTTTGCCTAGTCCTTCTTGCGATGATTCTCTATCGAGTCTATAAAATCGTACAAGAACTTCCAAAGACAGTCACAAAAATCGATGGGGTAATAGATGCTACACAAAGATCAGTAGACAAATTGGATGCACCACTTACTACCTTAAACAATGTTTCGAATACAGTAGATCTTGTGAATGATTCTGCTGTAGGATTTGCAAGTAAGGCAGTTAATATGTCAATTAAGCATTCTGATGCAATCGTAGAATGGTTCCGAAACAACCAACAACAACGAACCCATCGAAAAGAAGAAAAAGAAGTACGAAAAGAAGCACGAGAACATGCAGAAGCAGAAGCCCGAAAAGCTGAAGAGAAAGTAGAGGATTTTGGAATTTATGACTAAATATGATGATATACTCAACGAACTTGTTTATAAAATAGACGATGTGGTGTACGATTTCTATAGTAAAAGTAATGAACTCATTGCAACCAAAGCCAATCAAGATCGCCTCTTCACATTCCGTGATAAAACAATCAATACCATCAATGATATGAATGTTCGTTCACTGGAGATGATTTCTGGATTTAGAAGTGAAAGTCTTGTTCGCGAACGTACTGAAAATCTTTATGACAAGAATATTCAACTTATTCAATCAGCGTATGATGTCATTGAAGCATCACCAAACAAAAGTGAATTCTTAGAAGATGTTCAAAATTTTGCAAGTGGTGTCTATACACAAGCCAAAGATATGGTGAAACGTGTTGAAGATTCTGGTGCAATCGATCGCATTACTGATTCTGCACAAGTGGGGTTCAAAAAAGTACAAGATAGTTGGGATGAATTTGCAACAAATCCAACTGTTGTTAAGAATGTAGAAACACTTAAAGAAAAAACGAAAGAAGCTGTAGATTACGGTGCTAAAGTCATCCAAGATACATCTAAATTCGTTGCTGATAAAGTGTCTGAAACAAAAGAAAAACCATCAGATCCATCCTCAATTTACGTATCATCAACTGATGAACTACGCGATGTCATTGAAGATGTGACTGAACACACAACTGAACAGAAGGATGATAATTAATATGAAACGCGTCACTATATACGACGTAGCAAAAGAAGCGGGAGTATCCCTTGCTACAGTTTCACGAGTTATAAACGGACTTGAAATTGTTCGTGAAGAAACACGTGTTAAAGTCGAATCCGCTATTGATAAGCTTGGTTACAAACCAAATGCTATCGCCCAAGGTTTAGCACTTCAAAAAACAACAACAATTGCGTTACTTGTTCCAGAAGCGAGCTTTGCATATACTGGCCAAATCATTAACGGTTTGATCGATGTAGCGAAAATTTACAAGTATAGCATTATGTTACACACGATGACAGAAGGAATTGTTGATATCAAAGATGTTATCGATGATGTTATCAAGTCACGAGTTGACGGTGTTATTATTTATAACGACAAATTAATGGATACTGAATTGGAAGAGTTAAGTAAATATCAATTCCCAATCGTTATTATTGGAAATAAGATGTCAGACAAACAAATTTCATCAGTATATGTTGATATTGAAAAAGCAGTTTATGAACTTACAATGAATCAACTTGCGAAGAACAAAGACCGTAAAGTTGGTATTATTCAAGACCGTAAAAACGACTTTACAACCAATCAAATGATTCAAGGTGTACGTCGTGCATACGCTGAAATGGGACGCGATACAGAAGGATATATCGAAATTCCATCTGAATACCGTCGTTCGTATGATTATTTCTTAGATCACATCGAGGATATGGAATACGACTTCTTAATTGCTAACCGTGACTCACAAGCCATCTCAGCCATGAATGCTGCGCATGAACGTGGAATGTCAATTCCAGATGATTTAGAAATTGTCTGCTTAATTGACTCGAAGTACAATTCAATGGTACGTCCTCGTCTCTCAAGCTTTGCGATTCCAGCATATGACTTGGGTGCGGTATCGATGCGTGTCCTTACCAAAATGCTTAATGACGATGAGGTAGAAGATAAAGAAATCGAACTCAGTTACCTTTATACACCACGTCAATCAACACGAAACTAAAGAGAGCAATCTCTTTTTTTCTTACCTTCACAAATACTTAATATTTTAATGAAACGTATGAATAATGTGATTTATATAGAAAATTAAATATTTGTGTTTATCTATTGACAGAAACTACCTAAAGAGGTAATATTATACATGGTCAGAGATGGCCAATCGTTTATCGACAAATAATCTTTACCCCCCCACCCAAGATATTTGTTCGATAGACAACTTCATTGAAAGGCGCAGCAGCGTCTTTTTTATTTTAGGGGGTTACAAAATGTTACTACATGAATTTTATGACACATTATATCCAAACACTGGATTTACATCCATTCGCAAGACTACCCGAGCTATCGTGCTGAACGAGCACAATGAGGTCGCAATGATGCATATTAAAGGAAATGATATCTTCGGGCCACGTGATCATTATGAGACGCCAGGGGGTGGCGTAGAAGGCTCAGAGACTCTTGTTGAAGCAATAAAGCGTGAAGTCCTTGAAGAGGTTGGCTATGAGTGCGAGATTGAGTCGTATTTAGGTTCAGTTATTAATCGTTACAATTTACTGGAAGTGATTACCATGCATCATTTCTTTGTCGTTCGAATTACAAAAAAAGCATCGACTGCGTGGACCGATGCTGAGAAGGAATGGTTTGATGGTGTGGTTTGGAAAACGCCTGAGTCATGGCGAGAGATTCTAAATGAACCACGAGAAATGGTTAATGAATTAGTCCATGACCGGGAGCGTTTCATTATTGACTATTACTTAAATCAATTAAATAAGTAACGGGACTCAATGGTGTCTCGTATTCAAGAACTTCGTATGGCTTGTTCAAAGCTTCTACGAAGTTTTTTACTGCAAGATATTCGTCATATCCGCCGTCATGTTTGAGGTAGCAGGATACGACGATAAACTTATCGACATAAGGAAGAATGCGATGTAAAGAAGCAATTGTAGTTAGTGCAGTTGTAATGATTTCTTTGTTACTTGACGGTAAAAATCCGAGATTGTAAATTGCTCCGGTTATAGGCGCGAGTAGAGCGTAGTCTACAAGGTCGTGACTCTGGTTTAGGTAAGTAATGTTGTGATACTCTTTAGTGCGCTCTTGGGCGCTTCTGATAGCTTCTGCTTGGATATCGATTGCCGTGACATGTTTTGCGTGCTGGGCTAAGAATAAAGTGTCGTGACCGTTGCCAGCCGTCATATCAACAACATTGCTCGTTTCATCAAGAAACTTCTGCATGAAAAGATGGGCGAGTTGTTTGTGGTTCATAAGTATCGTCCTTTCAAAAAAGAACCCTCATTTACTGAGGGTTTTGTAATCTAATAATAACAACATCTGGATTTGTAAACAATCTAAATTCTGGTTTGCTTGTGCCTACACCAGAACTTTGAATCATAATTGTTTCATCATATTGTTTGCGTTTTTCATTGTACTTACTGGATGGGAATAGGGCTCCAATGAGTGGTAGTCTAATTTTTCCATTCATAGATTTCCCAGTAATCATGACATCCATGGTCTGATCTCGTAAACTGTCGTAGACATCCGGATTATGTGCAACGGTAATTACAAAGCCACCATCAACAACGGTTGGATAGGTAATACTTGCATTTGTGTTCAAGCCAACGAGTTGAATCGATTCATTCGTTTGGTTATGAATTGGCGTTACACTGTTGTCGAGAATGCGAAACCCAGAAGTTTGAAGGGTTTGACGTGCTGTGTCGTTTGAACTTGGAATATCGCCACTTCCAAGAACCGCATATTTTCCAAGTTTGTCTGGAATACTTGTGAGTAAGTCACGAATAGCAACTTCATCACTTGCGGTTGTTGTTTCGTCGAATAAGTTACCAGAGAAGACAACGATATCCGGTTGATATATTTTTAAATGATCAACAGCTTTATTTAAGTTTGAGATATTTCCATTCACATCCGAAATAACACCAATTGATGCATTATGGAATGAGGGTGGAACCTTTTCGGATACTACAGTTTCGAAGCGAAGCGATACCCGACTTAATGAAAACAAAGTCATTTCTAAATAAACTCCAACAAGTAATGAAAATATAATCAGTAAGGAAATTATTTGTCTTTTCTTACGCTTCATGAGTTTCTACTGAAGATTCAGGTTGCTTTACAACGTCAGTCTTCGTCGGTTGTTTTGCTTTCGCTTGAGCGGGTTTCTTTACTTGTTGATTGGGATTCTTCTTAGGCTTTGGTTGTTGTTTCGCTGGACTGTTTTGTTTTTGGTCCTTTGATTCAGCTTTGGGTTTATTGTTTTGACCTTGCTTGTTTTGTTTTGGCTTTTGAGTTTTCCCTTGTTTTTGCTTGGCATTTTTCTGTGGCGCTGATGCATCCACAGTTTGCCTTTGGTTTAAGATAACAGGAATTACAAGCGGGTTACGTTGTGTGTGTTTGTACAAGAATGGTTCTAAAGAACCACGAATTGTATTTTTAATTTCACCAAATGTAACTTTCTTTTGCATACGTTTTTTGAGTGCTTCGTACACAACTTGTTCAGCTTCTTTGAGAAGTGTTTGATTTTCTTTAATAAAGACGAAACCACGACTTACAATACTTGGTTTAGCCAATATCTTGTTTTGTCGGGAATCAATCGTAACCACGACACTTACCAATCCACTGTCAGATAAGATTTTACGGTCTTTAATAACTGCAGTAGAAAGTCCACTGGAGTCGTTACCGTCAACGTAGATGTCATCCGCTTGAATACGAACGTCTGTTTGGAAGACTTCGCCACTTCGAATTGCGAGTACATCACCGTTAGAACAGATAAAGATGTTTTCAGGTTTAACACCTGTTTCGATAGCTGTTTCTTTGTGTGTTTTTAACATTTTGTATTCCCCATGCATTGGCATGAAGTATTTTGGTTTGATCAGTTGTAACATCAAGGTCTGCTCATCTTTGGAGGCATGCCCTGTAGTATGAAGTGAATTGAGTGGTGAATTAGTAAGGACGTTTGCTCCAGCACGACTGAGGCGGTTGACGACTTGTGACACACTCGGTCCATTTCCAGGAATTGGACTTGATGAGAAGATCACAGTATCTCCAGGAATAATGCTTACTTGTCGGTGTGTTCCGTTTGCGATACGGCTAAGCGCAGCAAGAGGCTCACCTTGAGATCCTGTACAGAGTACTAGAACTTTATCAGCAGGCAATTTATTGAGTTGGTTAGCATTGATAAAGTTTTTATCAGATGCTTTAATATGACCTAGTTTTCGAGCAATCGTGATGACGTTTTCCATGCTTCGTCCAAATACGGCGATTTTTCGATCTTGTGCGATTGCCGCTTCAATGATTTGTTGGACGCGGTAAACGTTGGAAGCAAAGGTAGCAATGATAATACGACCTTCTACCTTTTTAAAGATGCGATTAATCTCTTTCGCAACATCTCGTTCACTAATTGAGAATCCACTAACTTGAGCATTGGTCGAATCACTCATAAGAAGTGTGACACCGATTTCTCCCATGTAAGACATAATTTGATAATCCGGGTTTTCACCAACAGGTGTTAAGTCGAACTTAAAGTCACCGGTTGATACGATTCTTCCGTTTGGTGTATTTACAAGAACACCTAAAGCATCAGGAATCGAGTGAACGACATTAAAGAAGCCAATTACAAAGTGTTTTGTTGTAACTTTTGATTCAGAACTAATTTCTTGAATTTTATGCTTTGTTTTAATCTTGCGTTCTTCAAGTTTACGTTCGATTTGTGCTTTCGCAAAACGTGGCGCGTAAATCATTGGAATGGTTACGCGTTGTAGAAGAAATGGAATTCCTCCGATGTGGTCTTCGTGACCGTGAGTAATGATTAATGCTTTGATTTTGTGTTGGTTTTTTACAAGATGTGAAAAGTCGGGGATGACATAGTCAACGCCAAGCAAATCGTCCTCTGGGAACATGACACCGGCATCAATGATGATAATCTCATCATCGTGCTCAATGACATACATATTTTTACCAACTTCGCCTAAACCACCTAAAGCATATACAAGGGTATCGGTTTTGCGAATTGAATTGTTATTTTCTGCCATAATAGCTCCTATTCTATAATTTTGAGTTTATCATCGTGTGCCCATGGATCTTGTTTATTGATATGATCGTAGAATAACACACCGTTTAAATGATCAATTTCATGTTGTAAAACAATTGCCAGGAAATCTTTTGCGACAATTGTAACGTTTTCGCCTCTTAAATAATCATACGCTTCAACTTTGATGCGTTGACTTCTAGGTACGAGGCCTTCATATACTTTTTGAATGGATAGACATCCTTCACCATAAGATAATGCTGCTTGACGAACCGCATGGGAAACAATCCGTGGATTGATTAACGCATACTCGATTTCAAAGTAATTGCCATCTTTATCTTCATCTTCGATGACAATGACTGTCATTTGCTTTGAGATACCAATTTGAGGTGCCGCAATACCATTTGCTGGTTGTAGATTATACTTTTCTGCAAGTTCATCGACGCGTGAATCACGCACATATTTCAACATTGATTCGATCGTTTCAATATCCTCTGATTGCAAAGGAAAAGATACCGGTTTTGCTTTTTGACGCAAAACGGGATTTGGGTCTTGGACAATTGTGTCCATATTTATTTTATGCATATTAAAAATTCCTCTATTCAAAATATGAGTTCTTTATGATTGTTTGACATAAACTCGTTAGGTATAGTTTAGCGTATTTTTAACATTTTTGAAAGGCTTTCGCATATTTTTCAAGGAAGTTATGCTATGATAATCGTATGAAAAAGAACAGATTCTCACTTAAAATGCCTGCGGGCTATAACCGTGCGATTCATGCAGCTGTCTTAATTCTAAATCTCTTTGGGGTTTTAATGGTTATTTCAGCAAGTATGTCCACGGATGCAACAAACGGTTCCTTATTATTCGCGGGTGCGAAGGAACTGGGTTTTGTCGTAATCTCTTATGTATTAATGATTTTTACAGCTCGTAATTTTTCATTTAAATTTGTAACAAAGTATCAACGGATAATAAGTCTTTGTGTGATTGCAGTCTTGTTATCAGTCCTTGTCTTTCCGCCTGTTAATGGGGCACGCGCATGGCTTCGTTTTGGACCAATTACGATTCAACCGGCTGAGTTTGCAAAGATTTGGGTCATTATCCTTGTCGCAATTAACCTTGGAGACAAACAACGCCATCGGGTGGCGAAGACATGGGATTTAGTCAAAGAACCCCTAATCTTCATTCTCATTTTCAGTGTGATTATTATTGCACTTCAAAGAGACCTAGGGTCTGCGGTTGTGCTTCTCGGTGTTGGTTATATGTGTTTCTTGGTACCCTCAAATCGAAAACTGGATAAGTTCCAAAAATATATGACGATTTTCCTCTTGGTAGGTATCGTCTTGGTGGTGTTTTTAGGGACCGAAACGGGTTTACATTTGGTTGAAAGTATTCTTAACAAAATTGGAGCACATGACTATATGCTTGGACGCTTTAAATCATCAGCCGATCCTTTGGGAGAGCGATATGGTGATTCATACCAATTATTTATGAGTCTTGTCGCAATGATTCAAGGGCTGGACGCAGGTCTTTTTGGAAAAGGGTATGGAAACAGTCTCAACAAATTAGGATACTTACCAGAAGCACATACTGACTTTGTGCTCGCGATTGTCGTTGAAGAACTTGGAATCTTAGGAATTCTTGTGGTATTGGTGGGTTACGGTGTGATTCTCTACAACACCTTTAAGTATGCATTGTATGTGAAACTCGAGCGCGATAAAGTTATTTTGGTCGGAGTCGCGTCTTATCTCATGATTCACTTTGTCTTTAATGTCGGAGGTGTCACGGGCCTCGTGCCGCTGACAGGGGTTCCGTTACTCTTTGTTTCGGCTGGTGGGTCAAGCAAAATGGCCATTATGATTGCAATTGGTTTGGTTCAACATGTCATCAGTAATTACAATGTTGAGCAAAAAGTATTAGCGCAAAAGAAACGAATGGAGCAACAAAGTTTATGAGAATCGTAGCAGGAACACACGGATCTCGTGTCCTTAAGACTTTGCCAGGACAGACGACACGACCAACAACAGATAAAGTAAGAGGTGCCATTTTCAGTAAGATTGGACCATACTTTGATGGTGGTACATTTCTTGATGTATTTGGTGGTAGTGGTGCCATGGCATTGGAGGCAATAAGTCGAGGGATGCATGCTGCAACAATTATTGAAAAAGATAGTCGTGCACTCAAAGTTATTCAAGACAATGTTAAGACACTGAATGTGACACCACAAGTATCAGTACAAAAGGGAGATTCCCTGACAGTAACAAAGCGATTATCGGGAACGTTCGATGTAATCTTTATGGATCCGCCATATGCTTACTCCGAATTACCAAGTGTTTTCCAAAATTTGATTGATGGCAATCTATTGCATCCAGATAGTATCGTAATCGTTGAAATGGATAGTCGCGCAGATTTAATGGATCAAATTGGCGATTGGCACTGTTATGACACGAAATCGTATGGCATTTCAAAAGTAAAGTTCTATGAACATGCACCACAATAATGTGGTGTTTTTATCAAAAGAAGTATGGAAAATTGCAAATAAACCATGATTTTATGTTTTTAAGGTATGTAAAATCATGGGATTGAACACTGTGAGCATTCTTTTAAGACAATAAGTATGATAAAATGACATTATTGTTAGTTGCGAATCAACTAAGATAACATATAATGTACAAAGACTGGAAACGGGTACCATGGAAAAATATATATTAAAAGTTCGCGAAGATGGATCAGAAATTACCCTTCGTGACGTACAAATGAAAACATTAGAAATACTTTTAGAATTTGACCGTATTTGTAAGAAACATAATCTTGAATACGCATTAGGGTACGGAACGGCACTGGGCGCGGTCCGTCATAAAGGGTTTATTCCTTGGGATGATGATGTGGATGTTATGATGACTTACGATACATATCACAAATTATTGGAAATATTACCAGATGAAATTCAAGAACCTTACTATTATCACTGCCTGGAAAAAGATGATGCATACAATGTCTTAATTCCTGAAATGAAATTCCGTATGGGCGGAACGTATGTTAAAGAACAAAACTCATTACTGATGAATAAATGTGAAGGTGATGGGCTATTTATTGACGTATTTGCAGTAGATAAGGTATCGGAAAGTAAATTTAAATACTTGTCAAGCCTTTGTTTTTCGATTGCATGTATGCCAATGTTTGTCTTCTTGGATAATATTGGAATCCAAGCAGCGCCACTTAAACGATGGTTCAACAATCGTGCGAAACGTTATGCTGCGAAACATAAAAATTCGAAATATACAGCTCTTAATCTAACATGGACATTCTTTCCAAAATTAGAAGATCAGCGCGTGCCAAATGAAGTCATGTGGCCAACGATAGATATGGAATTTGAAGGACATATGTTACCAATGCCTCCTGGATACCACGAGTATTTAGTATCGCTATTTGGGGAGTCCTACATGCAATTTCCTCCAGAAAAACAACAGAAACCGAAACATATTGATGATATAGAAATTTAGTGAGATGGTAGCGATGAATAAAAAGATTACAGGATTAACGTATCACGAAGTTGATCAGCAAGTCAGTCGCGGGAATGTCAATGTTATACCAAAAACAAAGTCTAAATCGAATGCTCAAATAATAATGGGCCATACCTTTAACTTGTTTAACTTGTATAACGTTGTGATTGCTGCTGCACTGGTATTTGTTGGTGAGTATTTAAGTGTTTTCTTTCTTAACGTCATTATTATGAATATTGCGATTCGATCTTTTCAAGAAATACGGTCAAAGCGCATCGTTGAGAATTTGAATATATTAATTGCTCAAGATACAAAGGTAATACGTGAAGGCAATATCGAAAATATACCAAGTGAAGCACTTGTTTTAGGTGATGTGGTTCTTTATCGCGTGGGAGACCAAGTTTCTGCGGATGCAGTTGTCATTGAAGGAACTGCTGAGATGAATGAATCCAACTTAACTGGAGAATCAGTCCCTGTTATGAAAAATAGTGGAGAAGTACTTCTGTCTGGAAGTTTTGTAACAAGTGGAACCGTATATGCCCGTACAACACACGTTGGACTCGATAGTTTTGCCCAAAAAATAACGAATGAAGCACGTAATTATACGCCTATTGAGTCAGAACTCATGGAGACATTTTTACGTATTACGAGATGGTGTACACGAATTGTATTGCCAATTGGGATTATTCTCGTTATTCAAGCGATGGTATTCCGTCATCAAGGTTTGCGAATGACTGTACTATCGACATCAACAGTTCTTCTTGGATTGTTGCCAAAGGGTCTTATTCTATTAACAAGTTTATCATTTGGTGTTTCTGTTTTTAGACTTGCTCAAAAACGAACCCTAGTACAAGAAATTTATAGTATTGAAGTGTTATCCAAAGTAGATGTGCTGTGTATCGATAAAACGGGAACACTAACAGCTGGAGAAATGACAGTTCAAGATGTTATTTATTTAGAAGACCAAACGAAAGCATTACCAATGATCAGTACCTATGTTGGCAATTCAACGGATTCTGATTCTACAACATTAGCGATGAAATCGTTCTTCTCGGGTGAATGTGACATTCATCCGGTTCATGTCTCACCATTCTCATCCGCTCGTAAATGGGGTTCGATGACATATGAAGGTCATGGGACAGTATTCCTTGGTGCACCTGAATTTCTAATCGATAACTATGAATTACCAGAACAAGCAATTCAGTATCAAAGTGAGGGTGCGCGGGTTTTACTCGTTGCGCGAACACCTGAAGAATTGCATGACATTATTCGCCCTGATAATTTAATTCCGACAGCATTGATTGCGATTGCAGACCCTGTTCGTTTGGATGTGTATGACTCATTGGATTTCTTCAAAAACAATGAAGTTAACGTTAAAGTTATTTCTGGCGACAATATTAATACGCTTATGGCGGTTGCTACGAAAACAGGAATTCAAAATGGCGATAAAGCAATTGATGTAAGTCAAATTGAATCTGATACCGAACTTGAAGCAGCTGTACTTAATTACAATGTCATCGGACGCGCTTCACCATATCAAAAACAAAAAATGGTTAAAATGCTGCAACAAAATGGCCAACGTGTTGCCATGGTTGGTGATGGCGTGAATGATGTCTTAGCACTTCGTTCTGCGGACTGTTCGATAGCCATGGGTGCTGGATCAAGCGCAGCACGTCAAGCTGCGCAAATTATCTTGTTGGATAACGAATTTACAACAATGGTAGACGTTGTTATGGAAGGTCGTTTAGTCACCAATAATATATCCAGATCGGCATCGATGTATTACCTTGGAACTTTACTAACATTCTTATTAGCTCTTGTGGCAGTGTTTATGAATACACCTTATCCATTCACACCGCTTCAAGTCTCAATCATGAGTATGTTTGTCGAAGGGATGCCATCATCGTTCGTAACCTTTGAATCAAACTATGCGAAACCGAAAGAGGCTATTATCCCAAGTATTATGAAAAATATCTTTCCGAATGCTGCAGCAACTGCCGTCGTATTCGTGTTGATTCTATTCCAACCGATGCATTTACCAGTTCGTCAGACAATGATGTATTTTGTAACGATATTCTTATCACTAGTCATGGTTGTGAAGCTATTCCAACCAATGAATTGGAAACGAATTGGTGTGATTTTCTTATCAGCAACAAGTTTGATTACGGTTTGTTATTTCTTGTATAAACCAATGCATCTTGCACGTTTGAATTCACACGAAACAGTCTTAACTGTAATGTTTGCATTTATTGGTCTTGCGACTCTATTTGTACTAACTAAAATAATTGATCGAATCGTGAATCGATATGCATCTTCAAGCAATGTAAAATAAGACACAACTAAGTGTCTTTTTTATTGTGTTTACAAGTGTAAATATAAGTGATAAAATATTAAAAAGTAAAAGGACCTTAATAAATATGATTATGGAATCAACTTTAACGTGTCCGCAATGCGGCTTTAAAAGTACCGAAATTATGCCGGAGGATAAGTGTCATTTCTTTTATAAATGCAGTCAATGTGAAACTGTTATTAAAGCACAACCCGGTGATTGCTGTGTATTTTGTTCTTATGGAACAGTGAAATGTCCATCCATGCAATAGAAAATGAAAGAACCCAAACGGTTCTTTTTTTTTTTAGTTAAAGAAGTTTATGAAATAATAGTAGACGTCAAAAAATGTCCGATACTATTGTTATACTTTAAATAGGTGATAAAGATGGAATTTTACAAGAAAGACATTGAAGTTGTTTCAATCATAAAAAAAGACGGTACCTATGTTCCGCTAAGTATATCAACGGGAAATAACCAATATGATATTGATCGTATTGTTGAAGTGCGGCAGGCCAACTCCCAAGTCGGAGGGTCTGGTTTGATGTATCGTATTATAATTCAAGACCATGAGCGTCGAATATTTGTAAAACAAAACCGTTGGTGGATTGAAAGCACTAAACCATAGGAGGAGAAATCAGTGATGGAAAAAGAACGAATTATTTTTCATATTGACATAAATCATTGTTTCGCACAAATTGAAGAGATGTTGAATCCAAAGCTTCGTGACGTTCCTATGTGTGTCGGAGGGGATGAGGAAACTCGAAGTGGGATTGTCCTTGCACGAAATCTGAAAGCGAAGGAATTTGGCGTAAAAACAGCTGAAACACTTCGCGATGCATATCGAAAATGTCCTCAATTAATTGTTGTTCCTGCGCAATACCAAGAATATATTTACTATACGACGAAAGTTAAAGAAATCTATAAAAGATACACGAATCTTGTGGAATCCTATGGTTTGGATGAAGCATGGATTGACGTTACCGATTCATACCATTTATTTGGCAAACCGTATGACTTGGCGTATGAAATGCAGCGACGAGTTTTGGATGAATATGGATTAACGGTTTCAGTTGGCGTGAGTTGGAATAAAGTTTTTGCGAAACTAGGGAGTGATCTTATAAAACCTTCGGGGATGGTGATAATCACAAAATATAACTACAAGGAGATTGTCTGGCCATTACCTGTTGGCGATTTACTCTTTATTGGAAATAAAACTATACCAAAGCTTCATGAAATTGGAATTTATACCATCCGAGATTTAGCTCAGACACAGCGTGATGTGTTGTATCAACGTTTTGGTTTAAAAGGGCTAGAGATGTGGCACTATGCAAATGGTGACGATACTGGAACGGTTGAGATGAATGGATATGTTGCGCCGCCGAAAAGTATTGGGAATAGCACGACACCACCCCACGACATTAACTCCCTACGTGAAGCTGAAATTATCTTGCAACGCCTTTGTGAGAGTGTGGCATCGCGCCTTCGTGATGAAAAAATGAAAGGACTTGTCATTGCGATTGCACCAAGAGACGTAAATTTGAGGAGTTTTACACGCCAACGTAAAGTCATGCAACCAACTAATGTCTCGTCTGAAATACTGCGTATTGCCATGGACTTGTTGGAGGAGAATTATGATTTTTCAGTTTTACCTTTACGCTCAATTGGTGTCTATGTGAGCAAGCTGGTTGATGATACGTCAATTCCACAACAAATAAACTTGTTTGAAACAGTGGATAGTGATGCAACGCGATCCTTGACAGTGGATAAGACGATTGACGCTTTGCGGGATAAATTTGGCTTTCATGTTGTGAAACGCGCATCGTCGCTTCTTAATAAAGATATCGAGAATTTTGATGCTAAAAACAGCAATTCTGTCTTTCCGGGAAGAAAAAAAGATTACAACTTAGACACTGATAATTTACAGAACAATATCCTTCGCAAAAAAGATAAGTATGATCAAAAAAGCCGTGTAGATTTTATCAGAGGGAAAGGGGAGTATTAAAAACTTCAATGCGCTAAAGAGCTGGGTAAAAAAAACAGAAAATCACGGATTGAAGATGTGGTTTTCTGTTTTTCTTTTTTATAGTTTATAAGCAAAAGATGGTGGACTAAGATAAAGGTCTTCGTGCCACAAGGGCACCAATCACAATCCCTACCAAAATACTAACAATTCCATACTCTATAAAGTTACTTCCAATGATTCCAAGAATTATACAAATACCGAAAATTGTTGCATCATGTTCGTATTGCTTCTTTTTCTTATGCATTAAGCAACCTCCGTTTCTTACCTCATTATATGAAAGAAAACGGCGCAATGGCACACCAAACTGTATTTCAATTGTTCTTGTTTTCAGAAGACGTGTAGGTTGATTGTGTATCGGAATATGGCTAATTACCTTGTGCATGTATCGATTTAAGCAAGAAAACATACGACGTAATCACCAAGACTTGTGTAAATGGTGGTATTCCCATATATTGAACATAAACGGAGGTATCTTTATGAAAACAATAAATGAAGACCGAATTAAGTATTATAGTTACTTGTTGTACAGCTTAATTGTTCCATGGATTTTATCACTCAGTGATATTCTCGGCATCGCTAATGTATGGGTTACATTAATTTTTTCGATTTTGATTCTTGCGAGTTTTGGGGTAACTGTTTATGCACTTTCCAAACTTAAATCGCTTGGAATTGGAAATGATCATTTAGATATGTCGTTTAAATACTATAAATATGCAGTTTACACATTCGGTGGTTTATTTATTTTTACGTTACTCATTATTGCAGCACCATTCGCAATGATCTTCGTCGCTATCTTAGCATTTGTCGCTGCGATTTTTCTCATTATTGCGAATTACTTTCTTTTCTGTGGTGGTGATCCGTCATTTGTTGAGAAATTTAAAATGCTTTACATCGTCATCGTTGTGGCAGGAATTGTGATATCGACGGTGGCTCAATTAAATCCAAGTTTCAAAGTACTCGCAACGATAATCCAAAATGTAGCACAAATTTTAGTATTTATAAGTATTTACAAAGCTTTGAAAGAATTTCAATTAGTTGCCAATAATAACGTGTAGGTATTGACGGTAGATTTTTACACTGTGCTAAATTAGAAGATGAATCGAGACAATCTGTTTGATGGCATCTATTCTAGCGATTCAAGATGCTTATATACCGAGCAATCGTCATTTTATCTTTGATTGAGTTGTTAACAATATGATAAAAAAAGTTTGAATGTAAAGATCCCTTAGAGTTACAACAAACTGTTGTAATAATATCTAGGCATTATCGATTCAATCCCAGCACAACGACTGAGTTTGCAACACGAAAAATGACAAAGCGACCGTTAAATTTGTACGGTTTTAAATCAATGAAAACAATAAAAAACGCACTGTTCAGTGCGTATTATTTATATATGGCAGGGGTAGCAGGACTCGAACCCACATTAACGGTTTTGGAGACCGTTGCTCTACCATTGAACTATACCCCTATCGATTGCTCACAAATAATATCATAGTCTTATACCAATTACAACCTGTTTTTGATATAATATTTCAAGAGGTGCAAAGATGAAAATAATAATGGACGAAAGTGCTATCAATCGCTCACTGATTCGTATGACACACGAAATCATAGAACGGAATAAAGGTCTCGATAAAGTCGTTTTATTAGGAATCGAAACCCGTGGAGCCACGCTTGCATTCCGGATTGCAAAGCTCATGGAAAAAATAGAAAAAGTAAGTGTCCCAGTTGCATCGCTGGACATTAGTTATTGGCGCGATGATCTCAAATCAAAAGATCAAGCATTCCGATTACCAATTAGTGTGCAAGACCGCGTTGTTGTTATTGTTGATGACGTGCTATTTAAAGGAAGAACCGTACGTGCGGCAATGGATGGCATTGTCTATAACGGAAGGCCACAACAAATTCAATTAGCTGTGCTTGTTGATCGCGGACATCGCGAATTACCAATTCGTGCAGATATCGTCGGAAAAAATATACCAACCGCTCTCGAAGAAAAAGTTAAAGTAAAACTTCGCGAAGTTGATGGGGAAGAAAGCGTTACAGTTCAATAGAAGCCCATTACGGGCTTTTCTATTCATAATCTAACTTTAGGAGGTACGTTATGAGAATAGGACTCTTTACAGATACCTATACACCAGATATAAATGGTGTCGTAACATCGATTGTTACATTAAAAGATGCACTTGAACGAGAAGGTCATACTGTATTTATAATTACAAACCAGCCGTCTATTGCATCAACAAGTTATGAAAATAATGTCTTAAGATTGCCAGGTGTTGAACTCAAGTTCTTGTATGGTTATGTTCTCAGCAGTCCAATTCATATTCAGGCACAAGCAGTTATTGAAGAAATGGAATTGGATGTCATTCATGTTCACTCGGAATTCGGGGTCGGGATGTTTGCTCGCATCATTGCGCGAAATCTACGTTTACCTCTTGTTTCGACATATCATACAACCTATGAAGACTATACCCACTATGTGAACCTGTTGGGCTTGAAGTCGGTGGACCATTTGTCTCGGATTGCTGTAGCAAAAATGAGTCGTATGTTTACCAAAACAGCACAAATTATTATTGCACCATCAGAGAAAACTAAAAAAATGCTTTTGGGTTATGACATCAAAAAAGAAATTGCTGTTATTCCAACAGGACTCGACTTGGAACGTTTTGATAAACGTGATGATGAAGCTGTTAAAGCCATTCGCAGTACGTACGCGCTGCAAGGGATTCCGTTATTCGTTTACATTGGGCGTCTTGCTAAAGAAAAAAGTATCGATGTTGTTATACGTAGCTTTAAGGAATTAGTTGTTCGTGAAGGCTGTGATGCACGTTTAATGATAGTTGGGGCCGGACCTTCCGATGATGATTTGAAAGAACAAGCTAAAGACTTAGGGATTCAAGATAACGTTATTTTTGTTGGACGAGTGCCGTCAGAAGAAGTCGTCAACTACTATCATGTTGCCGATGCCTTCATTTCCGCATCATTGACGGAAACACAAGGATTAACTTATATTGAGGCACTTGCATGTGGACTGTGTGTGTTTGCGCGACCTGACCGTCCATTAGATGGTATTATCGTTGATGACGAAACCGGATACCTGTTTGAAGATGCCACAACATTTGCTGATAAAGCAGAAGCGTTTATCAAAGCATCTGAGCAAGAGCATGAGCGAATCCGTACGAATGCGTTAATGAAAGCAAGTACGTTTGACAGTAAACTCTTTGCTGAGAACATGCTTGCAGTTTACCGCCGTGCTGGCGATATGTACCATGGACGATACAATGTCGTTGGTGTTGAAGAGCGCAGCGATGGTCAAAGTGAAATTACAATTGAATCTAAAGGAAACACAGAAACACTACTTATTGATGAATTCATTCAAGAACGCCGTGAAATTAAAGAAGGTGATACATTGTCACGTCTCGAAATAAATGAAATGGAAGATGATCAACAAATATACGAAGCCTATCAAATTGCGCTTCAGCGGATTGGACTTCGGGATTATACATCCTATGAAATGGCGGATTATCTACGCTCTAAGTTCGATCTAAATGAAACACAGATTGAAATTGTTGTTGATTTGCTCGTTAAACGACGCTTTATCGATGATGAGCGATACTTCCGTGATAAAATTGATTACCACCGTGAACAAAATCGTGGAAATTATCGAATCTTTGAAGATCTACAGCGCCGTGGTTTTGCGAGCGATAAAATAACAGAAGCACTTGAAAGTGAAGACCAAGATCTTTATATAGAACGAGGTATCGAACGTGCAAATGCCTATTTGAATACCTTAAAAGATGGATCGCATCGTCAACGCGTCGATAAGGCAAGCCAACACTTATTGCGGCAAGGTTATGACTACAACGTCATTAAAGAAATTATGAATCGCATTGATGATTTCTACGGTGAGGACGAAGAAATGAGTAGTTTGCGTCTCGTTATTGACAAGGCGTGGTCACGATACTCAAAACGCTATGATACCGAACGCGAAATAAAGAATCATGTTGTGAAACATGCGCTATCAAAAGGATATGATTATGATCTTGTATCCCGAGTAATGGAGGAAAGAAATAATGAAAATTAAAGAATTACAAAATGGACAAAAGTTCGAAGGTCCACTCTTGGTTGGACGGTTTGTACGTGGAGTAACCCAAAGTGGTGCGCCATATTTGTCAATTACCTTCCAGGATAACTCGGGTGAAATTGAAGGAAAGGTTTGGGATTTGAAACCTGAAATTGAAGCAATGGTTCAAGTCGGCCTTATCCTTGAAGTTAAAGGTGATGTAAATCAATACCGTCAGGCGTTGCAAATGCGTGTTCACACTCTTGAATTTAAAGATCAAAGCCAATATGCGTTGGATGACTACGTGAGCGCAAGTACCTATGACTTATCATTCTTAAAAACTGAAATTGAATCATTTGTAACCGCGATTGAAGATCCAATCATTAAAGAGCTTGTAGTTGCAAACCTTGAAGCAGTAGGTGATCAATTCTATCAATATCCAGCCGCAACGCGAAATCATCACGATTTTGTTGGTGGTCTTGCAACACACGTTTATGGTATGGCTAAGGCAGCAAATGCAATTTGTGACTTGTATCCACTTTATAATCGTGATTTGCTCATCGCGGGTGTTATTTTGCACGACATGGGTAAAATTGAAGAGTATACAGCGCCAATGCTTAGTGAGTATTCTGTAACAGGACGACTTCTCGGTCACATATCAATTATGCATGCTAACTTTACGGCAATTGCCGAACGGATCGGTCACGCTGATAAAGAACAAACATTGATTCTACGTCATATGATTTTGTCACACCATGGCCAAATGGAATACGGTTCACCAGTGATGCCGATGATTAAAGAAGCAGAAATGCTTAATATCATTGATAATCTCGATGCACGTACCAACATGTTTGAGAAATTCTATGATGATCTTCCTGAGGGCGAATTCAGTCCACGGATGTTTGCTCTAGATAATCGAAATTTCTACAAAGCAAAGGGAATTAAATAATTTGAGAACACTTATTGTTATACGATAAGTGTTCTTTTTTAGGTAATTGACAGAAGATTGTCCTAAACGAGCAAAAGTTTCGCTAACATACTTTATGTTTTAAGAGATTTGTATTATGGTTATAGCATAAAGGGAGAGATTATGACTATCATAAATAAAATCAATAGTGCCATTCAAAATGACACACCCATTTCAGATGAAATTATCACATTGATGTTAACTGAAATTGGGTCAATAGATCCTGTTTTACGTGATAATACAATCTATTTAGGGTTTTGTAATTTGTTTGAAACAGAACACCTTAATCTTGCGCAAAAAAATGTGATCTTGGATCACGTACTCACTGAAAACAAGTTATTCCTAAATATTGATGGACCAACCTCAGATAGTGTCTTCGCACGGAGTTTTACATCATTACTTATGGTGATATTATTGGAAGACCATTATAAAAACCCATGGATTGCATCCAAGGATGAAAAAGCGTTGGTGATGGATGCTGTACGATATTTTAGAATCGAAAATGACAATCGAGGCTTTGTCGAAGAAAAAGGATGGGCCCATGCATTTGCCCATGGTGCAGATCTGATTGCTAGCGCATCGCGCTCTGTTTACTTTCAAGAAATTGAAGTTGTTCAGTGTTTGGAAGCAACACGCCGTGCGTTGGTGGATGTAGGGGGGTTCCTATATGGAGAAGAGGGACGACTCGCGAAGGCTAGCACAAACATGAGGGTGAACGGAAAGCTAAATGATGCCGTATTTGCAGAATGGTTAGGGAACAATTCGCGACATCTTGATGATTTGCAACAGTATGAAGTCTGCTGGAAAAATTATTTACTTGCATTGAATTTTACATTGATGAATGAAAACGTTTTGGGTGAAAAAACGGAACGTGCAATTAAAATGTCTTTAAATTTATTTTATAAACGATATCGATCATTTTAAGTGTCTCTTTTCGTTATCATATGAATTAAGCGAGAGACATAATTATTCAATTGAGAAAAGTAGGAGTACTCCGCGATGATTGATGCGATTTTAGCAACCAATGATTATTCTAAAATTACCACATTTTTACTCACAAATTCTAACCTTCCGGGAAGAATGGCAAATTTAACACTCGCCAATCAAGTTGCCGACTATTATATGAATAATGACTATAATTTTGCTTACTTGAGCGCGGTGACGTTGAGTCATAATGATGCTAATGCACCGGAGGTATTTGTTGTAATGTGCAAACTCATTACATTAGGGAGTATTTTTGAACGACTGAGTAGCGATGAAAAAGTTGTAGTGTTAAACGTATTGTCAGCGTCAGCAAATGATTCATGGCGTATTAAAGAAGCAGTGGCCATGGCATTTCAAAGGATAGGAATGTATAATGAGATACTGCTTATAGATACATTCAATTCATATTTGAAGATAGGCACATTTTCACAGAAAAGAGCGGTTGTCGCGACGTTGGCTGACTATCAATTGTTAGAAAGCCGAGTATTGTGCGATTATTCATTGGTCGTGTCTGATTGTCTTCTAGGGGAAATCAGCGTATTATCACCACGTCTTTATAAACATGAGGACTTCAAAGTTTTAGAAAAAGGTCTTGGGTATGCCATCAGTGTCTTTGTAGCGGTAAATCATAAACAGGGATTTGAGTTATTATCGAAGTATGCTGAAAGTGATAATAAGGTTATCAAGAAAATTATCAAATCAAACTTAAGAAAAAAGAGACTTGCATCGAAATATCCTGGCGAAACGGAATCAGTAAAGAAATTGCTGGGTTAAACCGTACGGGTATAACATAATTATCCTAGGACGACACGCTTAGCTCAAGAAGCTTTCGTGATTTGAGAATGGTTACATTACGTTTACACGGTGCCTCCGATTCTATCGTCAGGAACAGTTGATACAAAATGTTTTAAAATAACAAATGTCATGGGAAGTTATTAAATCACATTATATTAAATAGACATATCATATTTTTTAAACTGTTAAGTAAAAAGACTTGACACCTATAATGTCGAATGCTATACTCATAAAGTAAATTACATTTAGGAGGCTTTTATAATGGCAGTTAAATTACGTTTAAGAAGAATGGGATCAAAACAAAAACCTTTCTACCGTATCGTTGCAGCTGATTCACGTGCACCACGTGATGGACGTTTCATCGAAATCGTAGGATACTATGACCCAACACAATCACCAGCAGAAGTTAAAGTTGACGAAGCTTTAGCAATGAAATGGTTATCAGTCGGTGCTCAACCTTCAGATACAGTTCGTAGCATTCTTTCAAAAGAAGGTATCATGACTCGTTTTCATGAATCAAAATTAGCGAAATAATTATGAGACCGGTTGAAGATATTCTATATGATTTAGTGTTGCCATTAGTGGAAGACGAAAAGAGTTTGAGTGTCAAAAGGTTACCGAGTTTGGATGAGAATGAGATTATTCTTGCAATTTATGCTGAAAGTTCAGATATTGCACGTTTAATCGGCCGTCAAGGCGTCATGGCCCATGCAATTCGACAAACAATGTCAATTGGTTCACGCGTCCTTGATCAAAGAATTTCAATTAAATTTGAATCATATTAGGGATGTACTTAAGTACATCCCTTTTTTGGAGGTAAATATGTCATTAATAAGTATTGGTATTGTCCAAAAGCCACACGGAGTCCGTGGAGAATTAAAAATTTTTCCTAAAACTGACTTTATCAAAGAACGATTTAAAAAAGGACAAGTCGTTCAATTTCAATTAAACGGTAAAACAACAAAGCTTGTGATTGAAACAACGCGCATGCATAAAGGATCAGTTCTCATTAAATTTGAAGGACTTAATTCCTTGAATGATGTTGAATTTTTTCACAAAGGTGAACTCTTTGTACCGCGTGATGAAATGCATGAATTGCCTGAAGATGAATACTATTTTGTCGATTTAGTAGGGTGTGGTGTGTATCGCGATAATGAACACATCGGCACTGTTACTGAAATTGTTGAAACACCTGCGCACCCAGTCATGCGTATTGAAGGGGAAGAACGCGATATTTTAGTTCCGTTTGTTGAACGTTTTATTGCTTCAGTTGATATTAGTGAAAAACGTATTGATATCAATTGGATGGAGGGACTGTAATGAAGATTAGTGTTATTACGCTTTTTCCAGATATGTTTACAGGCTTCAAAACGTCATCAATTATTAATAAGGCGATTCTAAAAGGAATCGTTGAATATGAAGTTGTCGATATGCGTTCATTTACAGAAGACCGTCACAATCGGGTCGATGATTATCCCTATGGTGGTGGTGCTGGTCTTGTTTTAATGTGCCAACCTGTTATCGATGCAATCAAAGCAACGCGCACAGAAGAATCATTAGTAATTATGATGACGCCACAAGGTAAGACATTGAAACAATCTTTAGCGTATGATTTAAGCAAGCATGAGCATCTTGTACTTGTTTGTGGTCATTATGAAGGTTTTGATGAACGAATTCGAATGTATGTGGATATGGAAATGTCGATTGGTGATTATGTATTAACGGGTGGAGAAGCTGCTGCGATGGTAATCTCAGATGCAGTTATTCGCCTCGTTGATGGCGTCATCACTCAAGAGTCTCATGAAGATGACTCATTCAGTGATGGATTGTTGGAATATCCACATTACACCCGTCCTCGTGTCTATGAGGGTCATGAAGTACCGGATGTACTTGTTAGTGGGCATCATGAGAACGTCAAACGATTCCGTCTTAAAGAGTCGTTACGAAAAACACAACGTGTTCGTCCTGATCTATTAGAAAATCGTGAATTTTCAAAGTTAGAACAAACATTGATGGAAGAAATTGCACAAGAAAATCAGGGGGAGTAAACAATCGTTTACTCTTTTTGTTAATTTGTTGACACATATTGAGTGAAAAGCGATAATAAACCATACGAAAGAGGTGATGAGATGAAACGAATTCTAATAACTGCTGGTGCAACATCAGAGCCCATTGACGCAGTCCGATCAATCACAAATAATGCGACAGGTAAACTAGGTAGTTATATTGCTGATTATGCTGTTAAGCAAGGAATTGAAGTTCATTATGTGTCAGGAGCCACCGCATGCCAACCAACACAAGCAGTCAAGCGGTACGTGACGACGGGTGTTGATTCAGTGTTGGGTGTGTTAGATCAGTTGATGAGGCGCTATCAATATGATGCTGTTATTCATTCGATGGCAATTAGCGACTATCGTGTTGCGGCAACAGCTCATTATCAAGGAAGCTATCTAACTGAAATTGTTGCTCAAGATGCCCATCAAAAGCTTCCATCATCCAATGATCACCTTGCCATTTTACTTGAACCATCACCCAAAGTTATTGGCTATATTAAGAAAAAACAGCCGGATACCCATCTGGTAGGATTTAAACTATTAAGTCAGGTGTCAGTTGACACATTAGTTCGCGTTGCCCAAAATTTAATGATTAAAAATGATTGTAGTTTTGTGGTTGCAAACGATGCAGCGGATATTTCGGGAGACCAGCATCGCGGCTACATTGTAGACGAAAAAGGTATTATGAAACAGTACGAAACAAAAGAAACCCTAGCACAGGGGATTCTCCAGGAGGTTCAAAGTTTATGGATAAAAAATCAGTGATTTTAGGTGTCAGTGGAAGTATAGCGGCGTACAAAGCAGCAGATATTGTAAATCGTTTAAACAATAGTAATGTTGATGTTCATGTCATCATGACACAGGCATCCCAAGCTTTTATAACACCATTAACATTGCAGACATTATCGAAGAATCCAGTTCACTTTAATGTACTGGAAGAAAAAATTGCGACCGAAATTGCTCACATAGATATTACCAAAAAGGCAGATCTATTGATTGTTGCACCAGCTACCGCCAATACAATTGGTAAATTGGCACACGGTATTGCTGATGATATGCTTAGCACGTCGGTATTGGCACTTAATCAAAGTATCAAGAAAATAATAGCGCCGGCCATGAATCAAAACATGTATGGGAATCCTGTGGTTCAAAAAAACTTACAACAACTTAAAGAGTTAGGCTGGCTTGAAATTGAACCACGGACATCTTTACTAGCGTGTGGTGATGTTGGCAAAGGTGCGTTAGCAGATGTAGATATGATTGTGCAAACAGTCCTCGAGAATTTACAATGATGAACCGTCTTGTCATTAGTATAGGTAATACCCATACCCGATGGGGATTTATGCATAATGGAATCCTAAAACAATTTAAAATTGCGAATGTCGAGACGGTCGAAACAGTGAATCAGGCGATTACAGATTCAACTACGAATCTTTCGGCACAATTTGATTCAATCAAAGTAGCATCAGTAGTCCCATCACGCACAGACCACCAGATTAATTTGTTAGAAGGTACTTATTTAAGTACAGTTGACCAGGTAAGACTGAGTGATTTACAAAAGGTCGATTTCACTGTGTACGATGGCCTTGGGATTGATCGCGCTCTCATTGTTCACGAGGTTTTTAGAACAACTGAAAGCGCAGCAATAATCATCGATTTTGGTACAGCGATGACTGTCAACGTTGTCGATAAAACAGGGGTCTTTGTTGGCGGAACCATAGTTCCTGGACATCAAGCGATGCTTAATGCTATGCATGTTAGTACTGCGGCATTACCTGAATTGCTTCCGGAATGTACGCCACACGATTGGCTTGGTGATTCAACACCGTCAGCGATGCAATCAGGAACAGCTTATATGATTGCAAGTTATGTAAATTCACTAATTAAGACAATGGCCACCCGCTTCGTGCCGTTAAATGTAGTAGCAACGGGTGGTGGTTATAAATCGATACAATCGTTAGTGACTAGCGATATTGAAGTTATTGACGATTTAATTCTAAGGAGTTTATTGAATTATGATGCAGCATAAAACTAAGAATCTAACGACCCTTGCATTGCTATGTGCGCTGCTAATGATGTTGGCATTAACGCCGTTAGGATTTCTGCAAATAGGCCCTGTCCGTTTAACATTTATCCATCTCCCTGTGATTGTAGGGGGGATTTTACTTGGAACCAAAGGTGGGTTGATTATGGGGTTCATCTTTGGGCTTGCGAGTCTTTGGACGAATACGATGGCACCATCTCTTTTATCATTTATGTTTTCGCCTTTAATTCCACTTCCAGGGACAACCCAAGGATCGTTGTGGGCAATGGTTATTTGTTTTGGACCACGGATGTTACTAGGATTTTTATCTGGATATTTGTATCAAAAAGACTTCAGAGGATTTAAACTGGGAGTTTGTGTTACACTGATCCACACGATGCTAGTCTTTGGCGGTATGTTGCTTTTCTTTGCTCCTGTCCTCCAGGAGGTACTGCATGTATCCATTTCGGGGTTATTTATGTTTTTAGGAACGCTTCTTTTAACAAATGCTATTCCAGAAGCCTTTACGGCTGGATTTATAACAAAATACAGTATTCCTCGAGATCACAAATAAAAAACATGGGCTAGCCATGTTTTTCCTAAATTCAAATCTCAACCGCACCACCAAGGTGCGGTTGTTTTTGTATAATAAAAGGAGCCCACCCGACTAAAAGGAGCTCCCATATGAAGTATAAGC
>NZ_WTSY02000024.1 GCF_009828775.2 Erysipelothrix aquatica
CATTGATTGATACAAGCTCTATCGGTGGTTCAATTTTCGTATTTGTAATATCGAGTCCTGTTTGGGATGTTTGATAACCCGGTACCGCATCTTCTGTAACGGTATAGGTAATTTCTTTACCTTCATGGATTTTCGGAACATCCTTAAACGTATAAGTCCATACATCACCTGCTTTAGTCCAGATTGGTGTAACATTCGTTACTTCAGTACCGTCTGCATACAAGCGTACAATAATTGCTTCAGGGCGTAGTGGACTTTGACCATCAACCCATGTTTTGGTTCCATATATCGATATTAGCTCTATCGGTGGTACAATTTTCTCGTTCTCCACCGTCAATTCGTAGACCCCGTTAGCAATCAGAAAATCATTCGGTATCGCAATCGAGCTTTCCGGAAGCAAATAACCTTCTGGCGCAATCGTTTCATCGATTGTATAATCATCCTTCAGTAAATCCGAAAAAGCCACGATGCCATCCGCGTCTGAAGTGCCTGTTGCTACGATTTGGTTCGTACGATCTCGAGTTAGTGTAAACGTTGCACCTTCAAGTGGATTACCTTGCATATCAACTTTAAGAAGTTTAATTCCATGGTTATACCCATTTGCACCACCACCGCCAGCATAATAAACCGTCTTTCGAATCTCTTCTTTAATGATGACCTCTGTATCCTCAAGTTTGGCGTAGTTTTCGAATTTTTCTTCCGACACAGGCTGATAAGAAATCGCAGTGATGTATTGAACCATGTACTCATCCGAGTTCATAATCTTACCAAAATCAATACTAAAAGAGCGCTTGTCTTTTCCCATATTTACCGTGAAGTCTGCCGTCACATCAACACCATTATCCATTCGCCAAATGCCTTGAGAATCCAGAATCCAATCTCCCTTTAAAATTTTGAACGATGTCAGATCGTACTCTAGACCGTCAGTGCGCAATTCATCATAGACAACAGCAGCATTAAAAGTCCCACCCGATGGATTAATCCGTAGAATGTTTTGAATTTGAGTTCCCGCTTCGTTTAAGAACCAATTGTACTTTGAGAATTTTTCGTTTGGATCGTCGCTATTATGTTCGATATCAATCGTGCCTCCAGAAATAACCGTGCCGTTAATATCAATATCGATCTGAACCGTTTCACCTACTTGAGTTGTGGTCGTGTCGATTCGTGTAAGAAATTCCAATGATCCTGCAATATTCGAATTCTTTTCGATATAATCTGTATAAACGAGCTCCGCAGTCTTTGTTAGTGGATTGACGGTGGCATACGCAACGATATTCCCAAGACTATCCTTCACCTCAAATTTATTGTTTCCTTCGAATTTAAGGGCATCTGGCAAGGTGATGTTTGTGTAGTCACCTTTCTTTCCGATATTGTTAGGAATTTTAAAGTCAAGTGCAAACTTAATAACTGTATATTGATTTGCTGAACCAATGACATCCCCTTTTTCATTGGTTACTTCTGCATTCAGTATTTCTAACGCAATTTCATTTCGATCAGCCGCCCCAATCGGTTGAATCACTGGTGCGAGTGACAGCATAATACTGACAGCAATCACCATAACAACACTTATTCTTTGTTTCATGTTTTCAAGTCCCCCTTCTGATAGAATTTCCATTATGCAGTAAATGGAAGTGTCTCTCCCTTAATACAACGAATCAGTCGGCAAAAAGTTTCAAAAGTCAGAAAATATTATTCCAGTCCGTTTACAAGATACTTCCGAGTTGCACTCACAGATGCGCTGACGTCATTTTGGTAGGTTATCGTGATTTCGACAAACGCATGATTACGAAGCTGTGTATTGGGCTTAATGTGTATCTGATTTTCGATTCCTTCACTATCAAAACAGGTGCCAGGAACAGCATATGCACGTCCATTCCCCGAGTGCCCAGTAAATGAAACATCCAAACATGCGAAGAGTTCATCTGCACGACGATCCGCGACTTCAGAAACAGAGGGATTAATCGGAACATTCGTTACGTTCGAGGATAACTGAGTGGCTCCCGCAATAACCATTCCAATTCCAATTCCCCACACAATACGTTGTTTGAGGCGCTGCGACGAACCTTCTTGATACAACATTCGAATGAGAAGATATGAAGAAAAAATCGGAAAGACACCGAGAACCCTCGTGCCGTCTTTAGTTTTTTCATGAAGGATTTGCGCTAATTTCTTTTTGCCATAACGTAGATTACTCTTTACGGTATTTCGATTCAAATTCAATTCTTCGCCTATTTCCTTAATCGAAAGATCCTCAAAGTAAAATAGAACAATGCAAAGTTGCTGATCGTTTGGTAATTCTTGAATTGCATCATACAAAAGAGCATTCCGTTCTTGTAACATTGCTAGTTTGTCGGGATGTTCAAACCGGCTTTGATTCACGGAATCAAGACTTTCCGATTGCAACATTTCAATTGATTCCACAGATATATCTCGCGGTTTCTTTAGCGTATCAATGGCACAATTTCGCGCAATGGTCGCCACCCATGGACGGAAATTTTCAAGTGTTGGTGCTTCAAGTGTGTGTATGCGAGCAAAAGCACGCGCATACACATCTTGCACAATGTCATCCACATCATTTTGATTATTGGTAATTTTATAGACGATACTGTATACCAAATTTACCGTTTCATCATACATTTCTGCGAAAAATTCATCGTATTTTGTTTGTTTCAAATCATTGCTTCTTGTGTTTTCCATAGCCTTTATCCCTGTACTCTGTGCTTCTGTGTGTACTATTACCATATCATTAATCAATTTGAAAGGTGTGAGAGGTTTATGTGTCCTACTTAAGATATCTTTTACAGAGAAAAAAAGCGCGTTAGCGCTTTTAAGATTCTATTGATGGAGTCGGAGTTGCTTGAGCCTCCCACCCTTTGTGAAAGAGTGTTTCATCAACCATGTCTAGTTCATGAGCAACACATAACGCACTCACACCATCATCCATGACGTTTGCAGCGGTAACAAGCATTTCTACCGGACGGTTAATTGCGAAAATAAAACTATAAGCTGCAAGTGCTTCCGGATTAACATAACCCATCCCACTAATAATTGTGAAGAGCAAGACTGCACCTGCACCTGGAGCCGCAGGAGTACTTATCGATCCAATTACAACAAGCGCAATAATTGAAATCATTTGAACAAGGCCCACTTCATATCCTCCTACCGACGCTATGAATAACGTTGCGACAATTTGCATAATGGCTGTTCCTGTCATATTAATTGCAGATGCAAGTGGCACGATGAACGAAGCAATCGCTTCATCAACACCTAAATCATGCATTACCGTTTCTTGCGTTAAGGGTAATGTTGCTGCAGACGACGATGTTGAAAAACCAAACGCAATTACCTTATACATTTTCTTTAGGAAAATAACCGGAGATAACCCTGTACGTACCAACACAATTAATGGGAAGACTACAAACATCAAGACCAGTAAGGTTAAGGATGTCAATACCATGTAGACCATTGCTGGCTGCAGATAGTTTGTTCCATAGGATGCAAGCGTTCTAACTAATAATGCAAAGATTGCGAATGGTCCAAACTTAACTATGACGACTTCAAGTAGTTTCATCGTAATAATGTAAACTTCGTTGATAAATTTACGCAAGATATCGATTTGATCGCGTACACTTTGCATGACAACACCAACGATAAGTGCAAAGACGACTACGGCAATGATATTTCCGTTATTTGAAAGCATCGATACAAAGTTATTGTTGAAGGCATTTAAGACAATCATCAAAGGATTATTGTCGTTAACCGTTGTTTGAGCAAGCTCAATCGATTCTAGATTCGATAACTGGAACCAACCCATACTGTAACCAAAGTAACCAACTGTTGTTCCAAGAATAACTGCAACAGTAAGAAGTAAAACAAAATTTTTAATACCTTTTGTTGCCAGCTTGTTGAGTAAGCTTGACTCACGAATATGATCAATTGCTTTAATAATAGAAGTAAAGATTAGTGGAACCAAAACAATTTGTAAGAGTCTCATAAAGATTTGACTTACTATGTAGAAGATTCCGACTGCATTTTTATTACCTGGCGCACTGATATCGGCAAACAACAATTTGTCTATCGATGTCCAGAGTGCTTGATGATTGGTTGATATTAAATACTCACGCAGAAAAATGAACCCAATTCCAACAATTAGGCCCAATGCGAGGGTGATGAGTATCTTACGTGTAAAATGATTCTTAGCCATGAAATGTACCTCCGTATGTATGATCTGACTTTTCGAATCAAATAAGAACGTGAAAAGATATACGGAAAACATGACTAGTTTCTTAGTGTGTATGTTTCCTTATAAACATCTCTGTGCTTACTTAAAGGATTCGTATGTATCTTACCAAAGTATCCTCTTTTATGCAACGATATTCCTCGAAAAAAAAACACATCACGTGTGATGTGTTTCTATGCATGAAATAATAAATCGCTATATGTTGGGAAAGGATACAATGATGCATCCATATATGTCTCTAATTGATCCGCATCAACACGAATCGACGCCAACAGTTTAACAACTTCTCGATCAAGCACAAGGCATTGTGCATCAAGGTCTTTATTTACCACGCCTTGAACCAACTGCTCCATTGCTTGGATTTTCTCCACAATCCGGTCACTGAGATTTACAATTTGAGCATGACGCGTTGCTGCATAGTTCCCTGGTAGTATTGTACCGTTGGGTAACATCAATGCATGAATTTGTTTCATCGCAGCAGGGAGTAATTGACGATTAATCATCTGAATTAAGGTTAAAGCTTCTGTTCGAACATCTTCTACATAGCGGTGACGAGCAATTTCATAACGCGCCTCCAATTCTCGACGATTTAGGACACGTGTTTTCTCAAACATATTTTGCGACTTGTCCAAGAGCAATGAGTGCGTCGAATCAAGATAGGTCGTAACATTTGCAAGCCCTCTGCGGGACGCTTCTTCAATCCACGATTCATGATAACCGTCGCCACTAAATAAGATACGATGATGGGCTTGCACAATTTCTTGGCAAACTTCAAGCGCACGCTCGCGGCTTTCCTGAACATATTTGTATTGTTCCAATTCATCTGCAACTAATTCGAGCGACTCTGCCAGAATTGCACACAATACAGTATTCACGAAAGCACTACAGATCGCAGAACCCGGCATACGGAACTCAAATTTGTTACCTGTGAACGCAAATGGTGATGTTCGGTTGCGATCGGCACCATCTTTACGCGTAGCCGACAAAGATGCTAAAGGACTAAAGTACTGATCATCTTTATTAAGCGTTAGCTCTTTCGTTTGCATCAATTGATTGAGAATCGACTCCAAGGTTTGACCCACAAACATTGATATAATTGCGGGAGGCGCTTCACTTGCACCTAGACGATAATCATTACCCGGAGTTGAGGCCGCGAATCGGAGTAATTCTGCGTGTGTATCTACGGCACGAATCATAGCACTTACAAAAATCAAGAACCGTACATTTTCATGAGGACGATCGCCAGGATCGAAGAGATTGAGTCCAGTATCCGTGACAAGCGAAAAATTATTATGCTTTCCTGATCCATTAACCTTTGCGAATGGCTTTTCATGCAATAATGCATTCATATTATGTTTCAACGCTACTCGCTCTAATGTTTCCATTACGAGCATATTCTGATCAATCGCTATGTTCGCCTCAGCATAGATTACAACAATTTCAAACTGTGCAGGGGACACCTCATTATGCTCAACCTTTGCATGAATTCCTAATTTCCATAGTTCCTCATTGACCGCTTCCATGTAATCGATAACTTTCGCTGGAATCGCTCCAAAGTAATGACCAACATGTTCTTGATCTTTCGGAATTTCATGACCAAGAAGGGTTCGTCCCGTAAATTTTAAATCATCGCGTGCCTGAAACGTTTCACTATTTACGAGAAAGTATTCTTGTTCTAAACCGACCATTGCACGGACTGAAGTGACGGACTTATCACCCAGTGCATGGACGACTCGAGTTGCTTGTTCACTCAATGCGTCCATTGCCTTAATTAATGGTGCTTTTTCGTCCAATGATTCTCCATGGTAAGCAATAAAAATTGAGGGAATGAAGAGAACATGGCCACGCAAGAATGCTGGTGAGGTCACATCCCAGTATGTATAACCACGAGCCTCGAATGTTTGACGAAGCCCACCATTCGGAAAACTAGAGCCATCGGTTTCGCCTTTGATCAAATTTTTTCCCGAAAAGCGGGTAATTGTTTCGCCACTTGGAGTGACTTCAATAAATGCATCATGCTTTTCGGCGCTAGAACCCGTCATAGGATGAAACCAGTGTGAGTAGTGAGTTGCACCATTTTCCATCGCCCAAACCTTCATCGCGTGCGCAATCGCGTCAGCAGTTTCACGATCCATTGGTTCTTCTTGACTTACCGACCGTTCCCATTTCAAAAAGACTGGCCGCGGCATATATTTGCGCATTTTTTCCGACGAAAAGAGTTTAGTTCCAAAATTTTCCATGATATTTGTCATATTTTTTCTCCTTGATTGCATTATTTTAAAAAAATATCGGGAATATGTAAATATTTTTGGAATAATTGCTGAAAAGTGCAAACATCCACAAAAAAAGTGAACCCTTTCAGGTCCACTACTTTTATTGAATATGCTTTTCGAGGAAAGCCGTCACCTTTGAAGGTGCAACATCAAGAAGTACATCGCCATCCGCAATTAATGCAGGTGTAGCCATAATATCGTTATCTAATGCTAGCTTCATAAATGCCTCTGGATTATTTTCTTTTTTAACAACTTCAATATCGTCCGCATACTTGTTGCGAAGACCAAGTTCTAGAAATTGCTTTAAAGTAACACATTTAGCACAGTTGTCCTGTGTCAACATTTTTATTTTGCTCATCGTTTAATTCTTGGAGCGTCAAATGAGAAATCATCATCTTGAAGTGATTCTGATTTCATTTTTTGATACCCATTTCCTTTCATTGAGAAGTTATCCATTGTTTTTGTCTCGGTATTTAATCCATTCAAGACGACCGGGTTTACCTCTTCGTAGTCAAAATATGGATCAAACCCTAAGTTCATCATCGCTTTGTTTGCATTATAACGCACAAAGATCTTAACATCATGGGACAAGTCTACTGCATCGTAGATGGATTCAATTAATTCTACTTCTTCTCCATAGATTTCGTCAAGGTATGTTGTTAGCCATTGGTACAATTCAGCTTGAAGTGATTTATCAAACTTGTTATAAATTTCCATTGCCAAGTTTCCAACATAAAGCCCGTGAATACTTTCATCACGAAGGATCAAGTTAATGATCTCTCCAGCTTGCATAAGTTTTCCTTGTCCATAGAAATAAAGTGGGTAATAGAAACCACTGTAGAATAAGCACGATTCCAAAAAGACGGACGCAACCATCGCTTTCCACTGTGCGACATCAAATTCTAATGAATCAACAGGTGTCCCTAGATCATCATAGCGACGTTTATAAGTAAGTCGGTCCAAATCTTCATAATAACCAACAATCAACGCAAGCAGTCGCTGCATGTTCTTATTGTTTTCTGTCCATGCAAACATTTCATCAATCTCGTCATTTTGCAGGTATGTCATAAAAATATTTGAGTATGACTTCGCATGAACCGCATTTTCCATGGCGGCCATAAAGTTTAACACCGCCTTACGTTGATGGAAACGATCATCAATTGAGCGTGACACAACAGGCATCCCAATATCTCCTTGATACGTATCAAGGAATGTTAAAACAGCAAGGTTTTGTGAGTAAGCTTTACGAACATCTTGAGGCAAGGTTGCCCACAAGTTCAAATCTGGCTGAAGACTGATGTCTTCAGGTCTCCAGAATTGACTTAGATTTTGTTCATAAAACGTTTGTGTAAAGTTATCTTCATTTTCGTTCCAGTTTGCACCATCGTAATGGCGAACTGCACTTTTTGCTTCAATTTCTTTTAGTAACATATCAATCATTTCCCTCCCAAATTAAACTGCACATGCGATACATTCTTCGATGCTCAATTTATGTGTTCGTGTATAGTATAGTGTTTTAATTCCTTGGTAATGTGCGTATAAGTAGTATTTTTGCAAACTTCGTGTGGTTTCATCTGATGTAATGCATAGTTCGAATGAAATTCCTTGGTCCACGTGTTTTTGTGCTGTTGCAATAACATCAATAACTTTATATTTGGCCATTGTATATGCAGATTCATACATAAAGCCCGCTACATCAGATGCCGGCATTGGGAAATATGTTTTCGAGTTCCCGTAAGTACGCTCTTCTACAATTTGTTTAATCGGTGTTAATGAAGGCGTTGCACTCATAACATATGCAATTGAACCATTTGGAGCAACTGCTAGTCGGTTGGAGTTATAGAGACCAAATGTCATGACGTCATCTTTTAATTGTGTCCATTCTTCTTCTGTTGGAATATAAATATCTCTCATAATATCTTTAACTACATCCGTTTGTGCATGAACAGGTCCACGATCATTGAAGTATGACCCATCAGCATATTTTGAACGCTCAAAACCATAGAAACGAAGTCCTGTTTCACGTGCTTTCGTCATCGAGTGTTTCAAACTGTAGAAGTTAACAAGACTGAAGAATACATCAATTAAATCGATATCTTCATCGCTACCATAAGCAATATAATTTTCCGCAATATAGCCGTGGTGGCCCATAATTCCGAAACCAACAGAACGCATAATATTATTGGCACGAGCAACTGCTGGTACATGAGCGATATTTGTCTTTTCAGATACAGAGTTCATAATGTCCATGGCAGCATATACTGTTTCTTCAATAGTATTGTTTTTAATCATATTTCCCATGTGTCCACTTGCAAGGTTACATGAAATATCTAAACCAATTTGGTCTTTATCACGATTGTTGTAATCTGCATATGTCGAGACAACAGATGGTTGCAGAATTTCTGTACATAAGTTAGAGAACTTAATTGGATCCGCAAGAGGGTTTTCTTTATTAACGTTATCAGCATACATGATATATGGATATCCGGATTCACCTTGTAATTGCGCAATCATATCGAAGAGTTTACGAGGGTTTATTTTACGCTTACGAACATTTGGATTTTCTACAAGTTTCTCATACCAGTTATCCATATCAATTGCGATATCTGAGAACGGAATTCCATATTCTTTATAAACAGTATGTGGATAGAAGACATACATATCTTTGTCTTCGCGTGCTAATTCAATCATCTTGTCAGGCATAACCACACCCATCGATAATGTTTTAACACGAACATCGTCATCCGCATTCAACTTTTTAGTTGAGAGGAAATCTTCAATATCACTGTGGAATACGTTTAGGTAAACAGCACCCGCACCTTGACGTTGTCCCATTTGATCAGCATAGCGGAACGCATTATCAAGAAGTTTTGCTACTCCCACGACACCTTTAGCGACTCCTGGGATGTCTTTAATGGTTTCACCTTTCGCACGAAGATTAGTTAAGTTAATCGACACTCCACCACCCAGTTTTGAAAGTTGCATCGCAAACTCTTGAACACGCGCAATGTCATTTAAAGAATCATCTACTTCCAATAAGAAACATGAGACAAATTCGCCACGTTTTTTCTTCCCTGTATTGAGTAGTGTGGGTGTTGCTGGCGTAAAGTCTTGGGCAATAAGTGATTTGATAAGACGACGTGCTGTCTCTACATCACCATCCGCATGGTAGAGCGCAATAATGGAAAGTCGATCTTCATAACGCTCTAGGAATACACGGCGTTCATCATTTGACTTCATTGCATAATCGTTATAGAACTTGAATGCACCCATATATGTCGGGAATCTAAACTTCGCATCATAGGCTATATCATAAACTGATTCAATTTCTTCAAATGTATACTTATCCAAAAATTCTTTCTCGTAATACTCATTCTCAATCATGTAATCGAGTTTTTCACGTAAAGAATGGAAAAACTGTGTATGTTTGTTTACATAATTTAAAAAATAAGAACGAACCGCTTCTTTATCTTTATTAAGATCTTTAATATTTCCATCACCATCAAGGATCTGATTATTGAGAATGACCCACTCAGGAATTTGATTTGTTTTTGTTTGCGCTGTCATAGACGTGCCTCCTTATATTCTTGAATCCATGTTTTTACATATTCAACATCTTTACTAAAGCCTGAACCTTCAAATTTTAATACGAGTTCAATGTTGTATTGATCACTAATTTTCTGTCCGGCTGCTCCAAAGTTTGTACCCCAATTACGATTGCCACTTACTGCTAGGCCTACCACTTTATCTGCATATGTTTCAAGAAACTCCGCAGCTTCATCGGTAACTTTCCCAAAGTCCCATGAACGTGTTATCAAGAATAATTCACTACCCTCACCGTCATAGTCTAAGATATCTATAGTATTTTGTTCGAGTTTTGATGCAAATCTTGCACCTTGACCCGTCAAACTATCAAAAACGACTAACATACATTCACCACCCTTCAAATCTAATAGTATTAAAACACAGATTTTTTTTACATGTGAGTCCTTGACACAGATTTTCGTTTGTTTTTAAGAAATGAAAATCTGAAACATAAAATATTTAATGATTGTCGTTATGTCAGAGTGTGTGAACGCCTTAACAACATAAATTTTCTTCATAAATTACACCCACAAAATTAAACATAGTGGTTTGCTAGGTCATTCTTCTTGCACTCTATTTTTTGATTCGTTATGATTGCATTATCAACAAGGCAGTACATGCCAGAAGGAGCAACATATATGAAAACTATATCAGGATGGCATCATATCACCAATATCGCAAGTGATGCACAAAAAAACTATGAATTTTATACCGAAGTTCTCGGAATGCGTTTATTAAAGAAAACCGTTAACCAAGATGATATTTCTGCATACCATACATTCTTTGGAGATGAAGAAGCATCAGCTGGGAATGATTTAACGTTCTTTGATTTTCCTGGAATTAGCAAAGCCGTTCGAGGAACCAACGCTGTAACCTCTGTTGGACTCCGTGTTCCAAGCGATGCAGCACTTGAATACTGGATGCAGCGTTTTGACGAAAAAGGTGTTAAACACGATGCTATTGATGAACTCTTTGGTGTTAAAGGTCTTCGTTTTGAAGATATTGATGGTCTCCGTTTACGTCTTGTCTCAGACCAGACTGGCGGCGGTTTCCCAGCTGGAAAACCAAACCAATGGAGCGATGTACCAAACGAGTTCGCAATTGTTGGACTCGGAACTATCGAAATCACGGTCCGTCATATTGATACCCAAGAACAATTCTTAGTGGATGCTTTAGGTTTCACAAAAGTTGGTATTGAAGATGGTGCAACACGATTTGAAACGGGTCCAGGTGGAAACTCATCATCCATACATGTTCGCGTCGATCAATCTTCTGCAGATGAGTACCAAGGTTATGGTGCAGTTCACCACATTGCGCTTCGTGTTGAAACAACCGAAGACCTCAAAGATCGTATTGACCAAATGACCCGTAGCATGTATCCAAACTCTGGTTTCGTAAACCGTCACTACTTTGAATCTCTTTACACACGAGTTGGTCGTATCCTTTACGAATTCGCTACCGATACCCCCGGATTCACAGTTGACGAACCAATTGAAACATTAGGAGAAAAACTAAGCCTTCCACCATTCCTCGAACCACAACGCGACCGCATTGAAGCTGAAGTCCGTCCATTTGACACGAAACGAATTAACTACCGGAAATAAGGGATTCTGTGTTAATACACACAGTCTTCAAAAACTGTATGCTATACTTAGCTTATGAAAAGGGGTATATTTATGGACAAATCATATGAGATTTTATCAACAAACAGCAATTATGCAGTAATTGGCATGACCGATGATCAGAAAAAATTTTCCTATAGAATTTACACTTTACTGAAAAACAAAGGCAAAATTACACGCGGCATTCACCACCGACTTACCGAAGTTGAAGGCGAACGTATTTATAACTCAATTGAAGCAATTGAAGATCCAATTGATGTTGCAGTCTTTGTTGTTAATCCAACGATTGGGATCAACTATCTTGAACCCATCAAAGCGAAAGGCATTTCGACCATTTGGCTCCAACCTGGAACCGTTAGCGATGAACTCGTTGCCAAAGCAAATGATTTGGGACTGAACGTTGTTGAAGATTGTGTTCTTGCAACCTATGCCCGAAACGAATCGAAATAATCATAAAAAAAAAGCCAGTTCATCGAACTGGCTTTTTCTAACTATAACTGTATGCATTGATGGCGTTTTGCATGTCTTGATAATCCATGATGCACAAATTCATGACCACATGGCCAATGACCCCAGCAGCAACCGCAGAAGCTCCCGCTTTTATAAAGAGTCCAATTGCATGGTTAATCTCAAACGCCCCTAGAACCTGAGGTATCGGCATAAATAACGGATAAATACATGTTATCACTACAACTGTCAAGAACGCGATACGCCCAAGGAACGTTTTTGGGAGTTTTCGATATACTGGTCGTACATGATACGCTTCAATGTCATATTTACAATTTTGTAAGTCTCGCTTTGTGTTATAAAAACCAAATCCCGAACATAATACACCCAGCCAAATAAGCCCCACCAACAAATCCGATTGGACATTCACCATCGTTAGTGCACCCTTGTGTGTGCTGAATGCTACAAAGTAAAAGAACCCATTTATGAGTATATTCATAAACACAAAATCGAACATTATTTTTCGAAACATATAGAAACGCATGCTTTCCCCCACAACCATTTCTGGAACTTGTCTTTAATATAGTGTTAACTCAACATTTCCATTTTAGCATATTTAAATTTATTTTAAAGATACTCTCTTATGATTTCACAAAATATAGCATGAGTGGTTATAGTTACATCGATACTTTATGATGAACTTTAAGAATGCGGTCATGTTTAACCAATGCATCACACCATGTGTCATCATACATCAAGACTCTCAACGAGACCCACTCATCATCAATATCCATAAACTGTACTACCTGTAATCCACCCTCTACTGTCTTCTTTTTTAGCGCGTATAACGCCTCCAATTCAACAGCGAGTGTCTCACCTAAGTACTTTCGCAGATGGTTCTCAATATAATCTTTTTCATTTGTAAGTCGCGCAAGCATGGTACGAACTGCGCGATTTTCTTTTAGCGATTCACTTTGGGCATATGCGATATAGATTAAGATAATTAAAACAACATACTCCATCATCTTTAACGTCCCTCCTTAGCAACAACTGCACCAACACCCTCAAGATTAATAACCTTTGATTCATTGCCTTTATCCAATTGCAGCACAATCCATTGCTGATCCATATCTGTGACAGTTCCACTTAAAACCACACCACTAAGATATTCAACATCAACTCGTTTTCCAATCCATTGTGATACAACACTTCGACTCTTGACAGTCTGCGTATCACCCTCAATCAAGTCGTATAAACTTGTTTGATACAACAACGCCAATGCATGTAATTTATCCAGAGACGGCGCTACATGGCCTGTCTCCCAATTTGAAACAGTCTGACGGGTTACTTCCATTTCTTGAGCAACATATTCTTGCGTTAGTCCTTTTTCTTTCCGACAATTTGCCAGACGATCACCTAGTTTCATATCAACTACCTCCACCCTTACTTTAACGAATTCATCATTGTTTATCTATCAAATATTGTTTGCACCCTTCGCAAATAAAAACTCCATGCACTAAATTAGCGCTTGGAGTTACTTTTTTTACTTAATAATTAGAGTACGGAGCTCTTCCATACGTTTTCCAAAAATTTCAAGTGTTGTATCGATTGCTGTTGTCTCATGCATATCAACACCTGCTTTTTTCAAGACATTAATCGGATAGTCGCTACTTCCTGATTTCAAGAAGTTTAGATACGGCTCAACGTCGCCTCCATTATAAATGGTTTCTGCAAAGAGCGTTGCTGCACTGAACCCTGTAGCATATTGGTAAACATAATAATTGTAGTAGAAGTGTGGAATTCGTGCCCACTCATACCCAATTTCTTGAGTAGATACTGCTTCGCCATAGTAAAATTTATTTAGTGCGTAGTAAGTATCAATTAGGTAATCCGCTGTTAATGCAGTACCTTCTTGGTCCGCTACGTGAATCATATGCTCAAACTCTGCAAACTGCGTTTGACGGAAAACCGTACCCTTGACGGTATCAAGGTAATGGTTTAATAAATAAGCACGTACTTTTGGATCTTCGTATTGATCAAGAAGATAGTTAAGCAATAAATTCTCATTTGTTGTTGAAGCAACTTCTGCCACAAATATTGAATAATCTCCGTAAATGTACGGTTGGTATTTACGCGTCATATAGGAGTGGACAGAGTGTCCTAATTCATGAGCCAAGGTAAACATGTTATCAATGTTTTCTTGCCAGTTTAGAAGGATATACGGATCGGTTCCGTATGATCCGGATGAATATGCGCCCGAGCGCTTCCCTTTATTTTCGACGACATCAATCCATCGGTCATCAAAAGCACGCTTCAACACCGAACGGTACTCATCACCAAGCACCGATAATGCTTCCAGAATAATTTCTTTTGCCTCTTCATATGTAAACTTCAAATCAACATCCTCAACCATCGGCACGTACATATCGTACATTTGAATATCTTCAAGTTGTAATGCATCATTACGTAGCGTTACATAATCATGAAGCATATTAATGTTTTTATGAATTCCATTGATCAGGTTTTCATGAACATTTTCATCAATATCATTGCCAAAAAGGGCTGCTTCACGCGCTGATTTGTATCCACGAATATTTGCATTGAAGTTATGAATTTTAACATTTCCAGATAAGGTACTTGCAAGAGTATTTTTAAGATTTCCGTATGTTTCTTGCATCGCTTTAAACGCACGCTCACGAACTTCACGATTTGGATTTTCCATAAACAAGGAATAGCGACCATGTGACAACTGAACTTCATTACCATTCTCATCTTTAATTGATGGGAACTGAATATCTGCATTGTTAATCATTCCGAACGTTGTGGATGGAACATTGAAAATTTCTCCTGCAGAAGCAAGGACACGTTCCTCTTTATCACTCAAAATATGAGCACGTGATTTAAACAATCTCTCAAAGTCATGCGTATATAGTTTTAATGCGTCGTTTGATTCAATATAATCACGAATGGTGGATTCATCCACAGCAAGGATTTCAGTATTGTAAAAAGAAAAACTTGAGCTGAATTTTGCAGCCAGTGTTTGTACACGACCATTCATTGCTTGATATGTTGGATTGGTTGTATCAACATCAAAACTTAGATGTGCATAAATATAGAGGACTTCCAAACGGAAACTCAATTCATCTCTAAACTTTAGGCCTGCTAAGAGTGCTTCAGCACTTTTGCCTAAGGTTCCTTGGTATGACGCAACTTCTTCTAATTGTTTTTCGATAGCACTGTATTCTTCATTCCACGCTGCATCGCTTTCAAACATTGGTTTTAAATTCCATGTATCTTTTTCTGCGACTTCTGAACGAAGTGGTAATTCATAATGATCTGACATATTGCACCTCTATTCTATTGTGGGTAATGACCCAATGCTTATATTTTATCATAAATTTACTAATATGCTTTATGTAATCATTTTCATTACTCGCATAAAAAAACTCACTTCATTGAAGTGAGTGTTATTTACAATTGGTGACCCGTACGGGATTCGAACCCGTGAATGCATGCGTGAAAGGCATGTGAGTTAACCGTTTCTCCAACGGGCCAATAAATGGCGCTTGTTGCAGGACTCGAACCTGCGACCCACTGGTTAACAGCCAGTTGCTCTACCGACTGAGCTAAACAAGCACTGCTTAGTGCTTATAAAATATACCATACAAGATATCGGAACGCAAGCCTTTTCTTTAAATAAATATTTATTATCTTTTGGAATAGAAAATACGGCTATTTAAAGCCGTATTCTTAGAATTTATTGCGATTCGGAATGCAGAAAACAACCGCAAACAGTAAGATTGTTTGAATGTAATATATCGGAATATCGAAGACACCATAAACTAAAAATGCCACGAGTAAAGAGATTGCGAGTGGATAGTCTAAATAGTATGCATTGTTATAGACATCAACTGCTCTTTCTATAATAAACAACGTTAAGATACCCGTTCCTACAATACCAAGACTTAATAAGCTTTCGATAAAGATATTATGAGCATGAGTATTGTCAAACAACAAAGCATATGAAAATAGACCGTGACCCCACCATGGTTCTTTAATTATGGCATCCATTGCATTATCCCAAATATGGAAGCGAATGGATGAATGATCGGCAACTTCCATGAACCGAGGAAAAATGGAAGGGTTGTTCATAATAAAGATCCCAACGATGCAGCCAATAAACACCAGAATTTTGAGTTGTGTCCATTTCCTTTGTACCAAAATAACCCCTACAAGCCCCACAGCAAGACCTAAAAGGATGGATCGAGTTCCGGTTAGGAATAATGCGTATGTATTGATTAGGAATGCTCCAGCGTAAAAGAGGAGCAACTTATAGTTCTTAAATGTAAGTTGAAATTGAATTTGGTTAAAGCAAACTAATAGAACAATTAGCAAAATGAAGGCATAGAAGTTGGGGTTATCAAATGTTGAATAAGCACGATAGTAACCATCTCCATAAGGAGGAAGTTGCCACGCCGGCATATGTCCAACATTAAACCACGTCATCACCTTCGTCGCAAGGTCCGAAAACCATTGCGGACGGTACTTAATAAATATAAAGAAAAAGTTAAACAGTGAACTCCACACAATATAGTATTGCATTTTCATGTAGTTACGCGGCGTTATGCGCCGTTTAACCGCACCGACATACGCGATTATGTAAAGCATAAATATTGCTGCTAGAAGCCCCAAAACGTTGTTATTAACATATGCTACGACGATTAGGTAAGCAATTAGTGGCCAAATGAAACTTTTAAAACTAATGTCTTTAAATTTCACCCATTCATATGCAACATATGCTCCCAATGCAATGAGACTTGGATACATAACATAGTTCGGTAAGAACAACACAAAAATCAAGAGGAATAGTAAATTCTCTTGAAATTGTTGATTTAATCTTTTACCAATTGTCATTATGTCTGTCATCATAGTTATTTTACCACAAGAAAAAGTGACAACTATAACAATAGTGTCACTTCATGCTATTCAATTATTCTGTTCCTTCTTCTGAAGGTACATCATTACCAGATTCTGTATCTGTAGCAGCTTCTTTTTGTTCGCCTTCTTTTGATTCAGACTCTCTTAGTTTTTCTACAAATTCTGGTGCTGTTGCTTCACTTACAAGTTTTCCAACAGGTGATTCTTGTTTGGATGATTTTGAGTAAATATAGTAGATAAAGTTTGGTCTTTGTTCTTCAGTTGGTTTGACCATATTGTAGACATTAATTTCAATATCATACATTTTCTTGGAATCGGAAGCTGTGAAATACTCTCCCACAGGCAGTGTTGCTACGGTAGTTTCATAGACTTGATTCGCAATTGACGCAATGGCATCTTTGTCAGTACCTTCAGCAACTTTAACGTTGATACGTACTGTTGCAGTCTCGAGTTCATATTTTACACTTTCAGCGACTCCTAATGCTTCGACATTTTTCTGTATCGTTTCAAGGGCAGTAGTTTCAATAGCTGGTGTTAAATCACCATCAAAGCGATTTCCAATAATTGGTTCACCGCGTACTCCAGTTGCAGATAAGATTGTATATCCGAGGAATACTGTTGGAATTGCAATAAGAACAAGGCACACTATGATTGCATAGAATGACCAGTCATGTTTCTTTTTAGTTTTATTTTTTGGTTGTTTAATTTTTGGATCTTGTTTTTGAGTCATCATGATCCTCCTTATTATTTAATATAAATTGTATACGATTTATATTTTCTGCGCAAGCACACGTAATACAAGTTCATTGGTTAAGCGTGGATTTGCTTGTCCTTTAGAAATTTTCATAACTTGACCAACGACAAATTTAATTGACTTATCCAGCCCATTTTTATAGTCTTCAATAACTTGTGGATTTGCTTCCAGTACAGATTCAATCCAAGCTTCAATAGCACCTTCATCGTTAACTTGAACCATTCCAGATTTCTTGATAACTTCTTTTGGAGATTCTCCTTCAACCATTTTTGCAAAGACATCTTTTGCTTGTTTTGATGAAATAGTATTGGAATGAATTGCTTCTATAAAGTCATTAAAATATGCAGGTTTAATCCATGATTCTAAGCTTTGTTCGCCTTTTTTATCAAAGACGGCAAGGATATCTTGTGTTAACCAGTTAACAATTAATTTTGCTTGTGAATTTAAGGCACTGACTGTATCAAAATAATCTGCAATTTCTTGATTACGAACAAGAACGGTTGCATCATACATACTTAATCCTAAATCATTGTGGTATCGCATGACACGCGCAACAGGTAGTTCAATAATGTCTTGGTTGAGCATAGCTTCTGGAATACGGATTGGCGCGATATTCGGTTCGGTAAAGTAACGGTAATCGACAGCACTTTCTTTGGTACGCATCCCGACTGTCGCTTGTTGTTTTTCATCAAAACGACGTGTCTCAGTCACGACTTTGTCACCACTTTCGATCACATTTCTTTGACGTTCAATTTCAAACTCTATGGATTTTTGAACGTTGCTGATAGAGTTTAGGTTCTTAATTTCAACTTTAGTTCCAAACGCTTCTTGACCTTCAGGTCGGATTGAAATATTCACATCGCAACGAAGTGACCCTTCATCCATACGACCATCCGAAATTCCTAAATAGATTACTAAAAGACGTAGTGCATCAACATAGGCTGCTGCTTGTTCTCCAGTACGGAAATCTGCCTCAGTAACGATTTCGAGTAGCGGTGTCCCGGCACGATTAAAGTCAATTAGTGTATTTTCACCTTCATGGAATTGCTTAGCTGTGTCTTCTTCCATATGGAGTCGATTAATTCGTACCGTCATTATCTCTTCGTTTACAAGAATATTAAACAATCCGTTTTGTCCGAGTGGGTAGAATTGTTGCGTAATTTGGAAACCTTTCGGCAAATCTGAATAAAAATAGTTTTTGCGGTCAAAACGAACTAAATCATCAATTTCGCAATTAAGCGCCTGAGCTAACTTAACGCCATATTCAACCGCCCGTTTATTAACTTGTGGTAACGTTCCAGGCATGCTCAGATCAATTTCATTGATTGCTGTATTTGGTTTTAAACCATAGCCTAAGGGAGCTCCTGAGAACATTTTAGATTGTGTCTTGAGTTCACAGTGAATCTCAATACCGATAACTGCTTCGTAATTCATTAGAATGCCCCTTTCCAGTTAATGAGTGATTCAAATGCATTTGCATAAGCAAACATCGTTGCTTCTGCAAATGGTTTAGTGCTGATGTTAATACCAATTGGCATCGCATCAACTAATGCCAATGGCATTGTCATACTTGGGTAACCACTAAAGTTGTTGATGACCATGTGGTTTTCTGAGATAAGTGATTGATCGGATTTTTCATCAAGGAATGGGCCTTCAATTTTCGGTGCAATTTGTGTTGACGCAAGGGCAACAACAACATCCACATCTTCAAAGAATTTTGCATAAGCATCCACGATAACACGACGTACACGTTTGGCTTGATTAAACACTTCTTCTTGATTTTTATCATCGAGTGCATATGCACCAAAAACAAAGCGACGTTTAATGGTCTCACTGAACCCCAATGTACGCGTACGTTTCATAATTTCTTCGAGAGAATCACCTTCTTTTGCGACCCCATAACGAACACCGTCAAGGTCAGCATGATTCGCAACAGCTTCTGAGTTTGAAATAATCGAGTAGACTGGAAGTACAGCACGTAAAAGTGTTTCGTCCATTTTTTTGTCAACTAAGATAGCACCTTTTGCTTCAAGTTGGTTTGTGAATTCTTGGAAAGACTTTTTAATTTCACCTTCAGGCATGTAATCCTGGATTGATGAGAAAATACCAATTCGTTTGCCTTCAAGATCCATGTCTAATAATTCTGAATATGCAGGTACTGGTTCAAATGAACTCGTCATATCTTTATTATCACGACCAGCAAGAACTTCAAGCATTATTGCTGCATCTTTTACTGATTGTGTAAAATAACCAACATGATCCAATGACGATGCATACGGAATGACACCATATCGAGAAATTCGCCCATAAGTAGGCTTGACTCCAACCGCTCCAACGTAAGCCGCTGGCTTACGAATGCTATCTCCTGTATCAGACCCTAATGCAACACGGACTGCTTTCGCTCCAACTAGAGCTGCACTCCCTCCAGATGATCCACCAGAAATGCGTGATGTATCGTAAGGGTTACTTACGGGTCCTGTAATGGCACTTAAATTTGTACCACCCATTCCCAATTCGTCCATTGATGTCTTAGCGACAATGTTAGCTCCTGAGGCTAACAGAAGGTCCGTAACATGCGCGTTATAGATAGATTTATGATTGCTCAACAGCTGGCAACTTGCAGTTGTCAACGTTCCTATCATATTGAAGTTGTCTTTGAGAGCAATATCCCATCCTACGAGTTTTCCTTCTGATGCAGGTTGGTGCTCGACATAACTTACAATTGCATTTAGTGATTCATTTGCTTTTTTTAGTGTATCAATTGACATTATTTATTAACCACCTTAACTATTTCAAAATAATCGCCTTCTATTCTTGGCGCATTTTCGAATGCTAATTCTTGCGAAATAACATGTGTTGGCTCGTCTTCACGAAACCAACTTGTTTCAATTTCAAATGGATAAGACATTGCCTCCACACCTGATGTATCGATGTTTTGCAATACCGAAATTTGATTCAAGAATGTTTTAGATATTTCTTCGATATGTGTAATTTCTTGGGGTTGGAGCTCAAGCATCAGATCGGATGCTAATTTTTCGATAAGCTCTTTGTTTAGTTTTTCCATGTTACCTCCTATATAACAGTTATGACTGGATTGCTTCCCGGTTGATAGTTAATGACTGCACGTGTATTTTGGAAAAGTTTTATATTAACTACAACGGGTACTTGATTTGATTCAATACTACTAATTAACGTGCTAACATATTGGGTCAGTCCATGAAATTCAAGTTGTGTTTTTGCACCCATTGTTATTTCAATGACATATTTTTTTACTTCATTATCAACTACAAATGCTTGACCAACCACGCCTACAGATTCATCAGCGATAAAATCTTGAACACGACGTTTGAAGATTTGGAAGTTGCTACTTGATTGAGGGAGTTGCTGGGTTGCAAGTGTTGAACCCATGTACATCCAACGTTCATTATTCGCGGTCAATGTTGGAATCGTCTTCGCATTATCGTAGTATGCATGACCAATAAAGTGACCTGGTAAGTATCGTCCATTCAATGTATCATCGACGCTGTCCTGAACGTAAAACCCAATCATCATTGGCATTGTTTCCATACCTGGAATCTTACGCATGTACGATTCCAATCGAGGACTGATAATGTCATTTGCTATTTGGAAGAGCGACTCATCGGTAATTGCTTGAGTGAGTCCCGTTTCACGATTAACTATCTGGTTACGATCTAATACAACACCAAGACTAATACCGTTAAGTTCCGCTTTGTCTTTGTTTTTATAGAAATTCATTTCATAAATACTGTGAACGAACATTGGATTTGGAATGGTTACAGTTTTTGTAACGATTCCTTTTTCATCTTTCACCTTTTCAACGTATGGTTCGGAACCATCACTGGGCGAGTTTAAAGAGTATGGATAATCATCACTTCGGCGATTAATGAGGTGCTGATAGTGCTCTTGTGTAATAATACTTCCCTCAGCAATATAATACGTACTTGGAGAAAAATACTCTTTCGACAACTCTTGCAAACGCGATCCAATCTCTATCGTATCAATTTCACGCATCGCCGTTGCATAGCCTTGACGTAACGGTGAAGATGAATACGGAGTAATGATTGAGTACTCACCTTTCCCAGCACTGACGATTTGCGTTGTCTCGGTGGTTTCACTCGTTGATGTTTTGGGTCCTTGAATACAGCCAGTAAGAACCAATAGCGCTAATATTATTGTAAGTATTTTTTTCATGATGTTTCCACCTCCCTTATAAAGCGTGCTTCATCCCATGTCTCTACATTAAGTTGTTGGGCTTTTTCTAGTTTTGAACCTGCACTTTCACCATAGACTACCACGTCAGTTTTCGCACTTACGCTGCCACTGACACTACCGCCTTGTGATTCAATTATTTTTTTAGCATCGGTTCGTCCCATTGTTTGGAGCGTTCCGGTTAAGACAAATTTCTTTCCACTAAATTTTGATGATACAACTGTATTCGCAAAATCTGGTCTTAAGCCATAAGACAATAAATTGGCAACAAGTTGCTGATTCTCTTCTAATGAAAAGTATGTTGCTACAGATTGGGCAATAACCACACCAATCTCAGGTATACTTTGCAGGGTTTCAACGTCTGCTTGGATTATATTTTCAATAGTGTTAAAATGTGCAGCTAGTACAGCTGATGTTTTTGCTCCAACATGACGAATCCCTAATCCAAAGAGCCATTTTTCTAACGAATTTTGTTTACTATCTTCAATTGCTTTTAGGAGTTTTTCAACACTTTTCTCTCCCATTTTATCAAGGGTACCTAATGCTTCTTTATGATTTTTTAATGTATAAATGTCCGGAATTGTTTGGAGTAGTCCTGCATCATGAAGTTGATAGACTCTTTTTTCGCCAAGGGTATCAATATTCATTGCTTCACGTGAGGCGAAATGTACCAAGGCTTCTGCAATTTTAGCTGGGCACTCCGAATTCACACAGTAATGATCAGCTTCTCCAGCAAATCGAACCAAAACTTCACCACATACTGGACAATGCTTGGGGAATTCATAAGGGACTGCTGATGCACTACGCTTAGAAACATCCACACTGACGATCTCAGGAATAATTTCGCCAGCTTTTCGAACACTAACGGTGTCGTTTATTCGAATATCTTTATTTTTGATATAGTCTTCATTGTGTAATGTTGCATAGCTAACAAGGGACCCAGATATTTGTACTGGCGTAAGTTGCGCATTGGGAGTTATTTTCCCTGTCCGACCAACCGTTACAAAAATATCTTCAACGGTACTTTTTACTTCTTCAGCTTTAAATTTGTAAGCTGTCGCAAAGCGTGGTGTTCTGACTGTAAATCCAAGAGCTTCTTGAATTGCGAACTGATTTACTTTAACAACTACGCCATCGATATCATATCCAAAGGTATCACGATTCTGTTCAATTTCCTGAATGCGTGCATACACTGCTTCAATTGTATCGAATTTTTTCACTTCCGGATTAACTTTGAAACCTATTTTTTTCAAATAGTCTAACGCATCCGATTGGCTCAAAATCCCAAGTTCTTCTGCATTGACTAAGGTATACCAAAATCCATCAAGACCCCGTTCACGAACTGTTTTCGGATTTAATTGCCGAATGGTTCCTGCAGCCGCGTTACGGCAATTGGCAAAGACATCTTCACCCTGTTCAAGACGACTTTGATTAACACGGGTAAATGACGATACCGGCATAAACACCTCGCCACGAACTGTCACATCAACGTCTTCATTAAGTCGAAGTGGAATTGAGTCAATGACACGAATATTAGCAGTCACATCTTCACCAACACGGCCATCACCGCGGGTAACACCTTGCACAAATTGTCCATCTTCATAATCAATAGACATCGCAAGTCCATCAATTTTCAATTCTACAATGTATTCTACATTTGGAAATTGTGTTCGTATGCGTTGATCAAAAACTTCCAAATCTTCAAACGAAAACGCATTTCCTAATGAATACATCGGAAAGCGATGTGTAATCTTATTAAATCCTTGAGCAATTACACCACCCACTTTTTGTGTGGGAGAGTTCGGATCAAAGAACTCGGGATGTTCTTGTTCAAGCGTCTGGAGTTTCTGAAACAATTGGTCATACTCAACATCTGAAATAGTCGGTGCATCGAGTGCATGATATTCATAGTTATACTGATGTAATTGTTTACGGAGTGTTTCAATTTCTTCTCTTATCATGACATACTCTCTTTCCGGCGTATTCCTTTAAATTTGCGTGATAAAGTCTTAGTTCCATGTGGGAAATTAAACGCAACGCGAATGGTATCATCTTCCACGCGAATCACGATCCCTTCACCAAAATCATCATGAATGACGACATCAGCTTTCTTAAAATTATTTGTACGTGTTGCACGAACTTCTTCTTCAAATGTTGCAAGCGATGTTTGTGCCTCTTCCCGCATAACACTTGGATTGAATGGATTTGAAGGTTGATCCAGTAATCCCATTTCTTGAATAAATCGCGACGGTTTACCATAGCCACCTGATACGAAGCTATAACCAATATTATTGGTTACATAGAGTCGTTCTTTAGCACGTGTAATCGCAACATACATCAAACGTCGCTCTTCCTGAATTCCGCCACTCCCTTCTTGTATACTATTTTTATTGGGGAAAATGTTATCGGCAACACCCATAATGATGACATTATCAAACTCCAATCCTTTTGCGGCATGAACAGTCATCAAACGCACATAGTCGCCTTCGACAACTGTTTCACGATCACCATAAAGACTAACCATTTGAATGTAGGCCTCAAGGGATCCTTCATCATGGTTCTTTTCGAATGCCATCGCATCCGACACAAGTTCCTTTAGGTTCTCGATGCGTTCCATTTCTTGTAATTTTTCAAAATGTGACACAAGACCACTTTCTTTTAGGACATATTGCAGCACATATTCAATTGAATTTTCAGATGCAATAAGTTTAAAATCTTGAATCATTGCAACATACTTTCTTATTTTGGGATTCGCGAGACCGTTTTGGACATCATATTCCATACTTTCGTACATCGTCATCCCACGCTCTTGTGCTTGATCAAAAATGCCGTCTAACGTCTTATCACCAATACCACGACGTGGAATTGCAATACTACGACGTAATGCAAGATCATCTCCATGCGTAATCATTCGTAAATAGCTCATCATATCTTTAACTTCTGCATGGTCATAGAAGCGAAGTCCACCATAAATCACATAGGGAATATGGCGTGCCATTAACGCTTTTTCAAGCGACCTAGAAAGGTAATTCGATCGATATAAAACGGCAGTATCAAGGTAATTGTCACTCTCATCGTGAAGTGTTTCTATTTGACGTGCAACCCAATATGCTTCTGATTCCGGATCATCCATACTATGGTACTCGACATCAAATTCACTTTCTTTGTTCGCAAACAAATCTTTCTTTGGTCGATCTTTGTTGTTTTCAATCAACTGATTGGCTTTATTTAAAATATGTTGCGTCGAACGATAGTTTTGATTTAGGACAATCGTCTCGCTCTCGGTATATTTCTTTTCAAAGTTTACGATAAAATCAACATTTGCACCCCGCCACGTATAAATGGTCTGGTCAGGGTCTCCTACAACATATAATTCATTATCATTACCAACAAGACTATCAATAATCCCATATTGAATATGATCCACATCTTGAAACTCATCCACAAGAATGACACGGAAACGGCGTTGCCATTTATCACGCACGACTTCATTCTCTTTAAGTAGTTTATTAACAACTAAAAGGAGATCATCAAAATCTAATGCATAGAGCGCTTTAAGGCGCTTAACATAGAAATCATAGACATTCGCTTTTTTAGTTTCATGATAATTCGATCCTGCAAGCATCATCGCTTGATGGACGCTGACATTCGCAATTTTATTAGCTGAAATATATGATAATACTTCGCGAGGATTCAGTTCCTTGCGATCATAATCAAAAAGTCGATATGCTTCACGCAAAATCGATTGTTGGTCAGATGTATCAATAATTGTAAAACTACGGACAAGCTCGACAGCTTCGTAATCTTCTCTTAAAATCCGAACACACAAAGAGTGAATGGTTGATGTATGCACTCGGATTGCATCCGAGTCCATTCGCTCCATTCTTTCTTTCATTTCATTCGCAGCTTTATTCGTAAAAGTAATTGCACAAATCTTCGATGGATAGTATCCAAGGTCTTTGATAAGATGCACGATTCGAGTTGTCAGGACGCGAGTCTTCCCACTTCCTGCTCCAGCTATAACGCGGACGTATTTATTGCGGGTTAAAACCGCTTGTTTTTGTTCATTGTTTAATCCTTGTATGTAATCCATTTTATCACCGTTATTATTATAGCATAGTCACTCCCTTTACTCTGTGAGATTTATTCGAGTTTTCGCGCAATAAATTGCGTCGTTACCACGCATGCCTTATAATGTCTTGTATATAAGCGAGGACCTATGACTAATTATACAACCATTACAAATATAGTAACTTTATTGAACGAAACTGAAATGATGATTCCTGGTTTGCTAGTCGATGCCACTACATCCATTGATTCGAACTTTTTAAATACATTGGACAGCGTGACATTGCTTGTTCCACGCCGTTTTCAAAGCATGATGTTAACGGGATGGATGGAACGTCAAGGTTACATGTTAAACGATATATCGACGTATACTTTTAATGTTGACGGCACAAAAATATCCTTTGAGACATTTGAGCACTTTGACCCAAACTTTGAAACAAACGAATTAAACCACGAAATTTTCTTGATGGAAAATGCTGTTTTTTACCCGTTCTCAAACAGCACTACGGAGGTTCAAAATGCGCATCAGTAACCGATGGCAAGACTTTGAAGTAATCGATGCCGGAAACGGCATGAAAACAGAACGCTATAAAGACATCGTTGTCCGTCGGCCTGACCCAGTTGCAACATGGAAACCAGTTGCTCCATCTATGGGCGTTGATGCCTTTTTCGACACTGAGTGGCATTTCAACAAAACACTCCCTGAGTCATGGACCCTTACATACGGTGACATGCTTCTAAAAGTCAGACCCACTTCATTTAAACACACCGGTGTTTTTCCAGAACAGGCCGTTAATTGGGATTGGATGCGCAACGTTATTCAATCCAGTTCTCAAGAAGTTCGTATCTTAAATTTATTTGGCTACACTGGTGCGGCAACCATTGCATGTGCTATGGAACCAAACGTCACTGAAGTCGTCCATATTGATGCCCTCAAATCATTGAACGAATGGACACGTGAGAATATTAGTTTGAATCAGCTTGATCATAAAATGATTCGGACAATTACCGAAGATGTCATGAAATTTTTAAACCGAGAAAAACGCCGCGGCCGTACCTATCATGGAATTATCATGGATCCGCCAAGCTTTGGACGCGGCCCCAAAGGCGAACGTTGGAAAATTAAAGATCAATTAGCGCCCTTACTTCAATCAGCTGTTGAACTTTTAGATAAAGAAGCGTTATTTCTAAGTGTTAATACCTATACAACTGATTTAAAACCAGAAACCGTGCGACATAGCCTCGATGCAGTCTTACAAAGTGCTGGGTTCCCAACGACAACACATAGCGATGAAATTGGATTACCTATAACAACAATGGACCAAACGCTATTTGCAGGTGTAACGACAAGGTGGTGTTATGATGAAAATCTTTTATGAGGATAATCACATTATTGTTGTTGAGAAAAAACCAAATCAACCAACACAGGAAGATGCATCCAACGACTATGATCTTCTTTCTGAAGTACGTGATTATATCAAAGTTACCTACAATAAACCCGGAAATGTTTTTGTTGGCCTTGTTCACCGATTAGATCGCCCTGTTGGTGGCGTCATGGTTTTTGCCAAAACATCCAAGGCCGCAAGCCGATTAAGCGACCAAGTTCGTACACACAAACTTGATAAAATCTATACCGCCGTCATTCAAGGAGCTCTTGAGCCACAAACACTACGTGATTATATGCTTAAAAACCGCAAAACAAATATGTCGCGTGTCGTGTCCAAAAATACACCTGAAGCAAAATACGCAGAGTTAGTTATCCTAAATAGCTTTTACAATGCTGAACACAATTTATCAACCGTCAATGTATCATTAATTACGGGACGATCACATCAAATTCGCGTACAATTTTCATCGCGAAATCATCCATTGTGGGGTGATGCCCGCTACAATCCGCAAGCAAAGGCTGGACAACAAATTGCCTTATGGGCAACAACGTTAACGTTTGACCATCCAACAACAAAAGAACGTATGACTTTTGAAAGTCATACGCCCGATCGTTATCCTTTTACACTTTGATAAAAACTGATTATTTCATCACGTCGTGCTTCACAGTCACGATGTGCAATTTCAAATAGATTCTCAAACTGGTCTTTTGACCCCTTAAAGCGCCCTATTCCTAACTCTTCTGTTGGGTACATATAGAGTGCTTTTTCTTCGTCTACAAGTGAATCAATTAGCTTCCGTTCGCGATAGTAGACATCAACACGATCTGAAAAGTCATTCACTAATTTCGGATATTTACGGTAGATGATTTTTAACATACTACTTGACACAAAACCCTGTGGCTTACGGACATAGTCTTTCGACTTTGTCGTTACAATCATATGTTTCACACAACCTGCATCGATACTTCGTTGAACAGGAATCATCGTCGTGATTCCTCCGTCCATATAGTCACGACCCTCAATAGATACACGACGACCAACTATTGGTAATGTACACGCAGCTTGGATATAACGAGGATGCTTCGCAATCTCATACTTGTCTTTCCAAACTGTTTGCTCACCTTCAATATCATAGACACCAATTTCAATATCACCAGGAATTGTGTCTATACTTTCCAATGGGTAATCGAGTTTACGTGTAACTGCATCATACAAGAACTCATAACCAACAATTGTGCGTTCTTTCATCAAGGGTTTTACCCCCACATTTCGTGTATCTGCAGCAACATCAATAGCAGCTTGCTTAAGGGTTTCCGGTTTATCCAAAACATACATCCCAGCATACAAGGCTCCGGATGATATCCCTACTACATAATCAAAATGCAAATCATTTTTCAACAGCCAGTTTAAAACTCCAGCGGTATACGCACCTCGCATGCCGCCTCCTTCAAGAACCAAGCCAATTTTATCCTTTGTCATACTTCCAACCTTTTCTTTTACATGAGTCCGCTGAAGACGCGAACAACCGATCTAAAAACACGTACAATGAATGGTGTTTTTAGGGCTTCTTCTAGTGTAATTTCAATACAGTGATTATTGATTGTATCAATTGAGTCTTCATAACATTTTGTCACTGTTTCACTATCCATAAATAGAATACTACATTCGTAGTGCAAATAGTAACTGCGATAATCCATATTTGTTGTTCCAATCATTGCAATTTCATCATCAACAACAACTGTTTTTGAGTGAACAAATCCTGGTTCATATTCAAAAATACGAACGCCATGCTCAAGTAAATCTTGATAATTTGATTTGGTCACTTGGTTCACGACTACTTTATCAGGAATATGTGGTACAACTATCCGTACATCAACACCCGAACGAGCAGCCATTTTCAATGCCATAACCATTTCATATCCAATAATGAGATATGGTGTCTGAATATAGATGTAGCGACGGGCATTATTGATCATATACATATGAGCATCCAATCCCATATCTACATCATCGGTTGGCGCATCACCAAACGGTAGCACATACCCTACATTTTCCTCGAGTTGAGGGAAAGTGTATTGAAAATCCAACGGATCTTCAATGCGCTCCGAATAGTATCGCCAAAATTGAAGAAACATCATCGTCAAAGAGTGAACAGCATCACCTTCAATCATAACTGCAGTATCTTTCCAATGTCCAAATTTACTGCCAATATTTATGTATTCATCCGCAAGGTTCATACCACCAACAATTCCCACACGGCCATCCACCACGCATATTTTACGGTGATTTCGGTTGTTCATTTGAATTGCCAGTTGGGCGATTAGCGGGTTAAAGGCAATTGCTTGAATACCTGCGTCATCACATTGTTGTTGCAAATCTTTAAAAAGCGCACAACCCCAATCATCATACATCAACCGTACATCAACGCCTTCCGCGACTTTTTCTCGCAGTATTTCATAGATTGATTGCCACATCAAACCGTCTTTAATAATAAAATACTCCAAGAAGATGTACGATTTAGCACTTCTTAACGCTTCTTTCATTGCTTCAAATTTCACTTCACCTGACTCCAAATATACGGACTTTGTATTCGTGTAAAGCGGGTAGTTTGTTGTGTTCACAATGTAGCGTAGCATTCGATTCCAGTGCGGATTTTTTGCTTCTGCATTATTCATTATGACTTCATAATCCAAATCTAAGAACGAATTTTCAGAATAAGCATCTGTAATCTTTTCTCGTAGTTTCCGCGGCACCTTCTTTCCGCCAAACGACAAGTAAAGAACTGCACCAATTGGTGGAAAGACAAGAATCACAATCGTCCATGCCAAACGATATACTGGATTATCATTCCGATTAATAACATAAATAACCAACAATACCGCCAAAAACATTAAGATTGAGTAAATCGTTGCATAGTTTAGCGATAAATTCCATACTAAATACAGGAGTAACCATAGTTCCGCAACAACGATGATTCCCACGACAAATATTTTATTTGTAATTATACGTAATAGTGTCTTCATATCCACCTCACTTGAGGAAATTATACTTGATTACGCTTGATTATTGCAAGTTATCACTTGCTTATGACCCTTTGAGTCGCTATGATTATAAAGTACAGAAGGGAAGCATTTGTATGACTATAAAAGCGAATGAAAATAAAGCATTAACCGTATGCGTTAATGGACAAGAATATGAGCGTTTACCAATTAAAACCAAGTTGGTAATGCCAAATGATAAGATTGATGCTGTTGTGGGTGAGTTCGCAACACCATTCCTTCAAGATGGCGATATTTTATTTGTAACTGAGAAAATTGTTGCTATTACGCAAGGCCGCGCCTATCCTATTAAAGATGTGAAACCACGTAAACTTGCATACACTCTTTCAAACTATGTAACAAAAACACCGCACGGAATTGGTTTGGGTATGCCTGAAACCATGGAGATGGCATTGCGTGAATGTGGAACACCACGCATCATTTTTGCTGCTGGCGTTGCCGCTATTACGAAAGTTTTTGGGCGTAAAGGTGACTTCTACCGCGTCGCTGGATATAAAGCACGATCAATTGATGGTCCCACATCACATACAATTCCACCATACAATGAATATGTTGTCCTAGGACCTGAACGTCCAAACGAAGTTGCCAAAGAACTTAAAGCACTTTTCGATAAGGACATTGACGTCATTGTTGTTGATATTAATGATTTAGGCGGAAATATTCTTGGATCAAGCAATTCTGCAATTGACCTGGACCAAATGGTTAAAATATTAAAAGATAATCCCCTTGGGCAACAGTCGCAATCGACACCCTTAGGAATTATCCGTAAAGTTAAAGCTTAACAGTATATATTTCTTTTTGAGTTTCGCCCATGTGGTATAACTCGTGGTCTGTATCCACATCCACCGTTTCTACATAAGTGCCACTCAATCGTCTAATAATTTTCTGTGATGCTATATTATCCGGATTGCATGTAAGAATAACTTCATGCACATCCGGTTTTTTTATTGCCAAAATATCAAAGAGAGCTAGCGTTGCCTGATAAGCAAGATTCTTTCCACGGTAAGGGGGATAAATCACATATCCAATATTACCGTAGAAACGAAGATCGCGGCCTGTTTCATTTCGAAATTCACACCGTCCAACGAAGCGTGACATTTCAGGAACGAAAATATCATACAAAAACGTTTCGACGCCTTGATGATCATATTCATCTGTGATATCAATTAACTCGATTTTCATCATGCCTTCTTGATAAATAACTCTTGGTACAGTTTATATCCAACGAAAGCCGCAAACGCAAATCTTAGGATTTCGGTTACGATTGGCATGTTTAGATTAAACAACAATCCCGTAATTGCAACGTTAATAAAGACGAGTACAAGTGCAATTGCTGCATTAGGCAAGAGTTTATCTTCACGTACCCCACGAATGATTAATGCAAATCCTGCCGTATAAATGATGTACTCATAAATTCGAGATAGTAATATGTTTGCGTAATAGAAGTTAGGATTATTAACAACTTCGTTCACCAAATTCGCAACCTGTTCTGGTGTAAATGATGGGTTTAAAACAGTCGCAGCGGTTCCTTTATTAATCGCAAAACCAAACATAAAGATATTTGTAAGTGTACTTAACGTAGATGCAACAAAGAAAATCATCAATCCAAAAGAAAGATGGGTTGTTGTCCACTTGGTAAATTTAAATTTCTTATATGCAATTGGGACAACAATAATAGAAGCAAGCGTGAATGCAACTGCACTCATTATTCCCCAGATCATGCCGTACTGCGGGCCAAATGTCATTTTTGTGATGTCCCCAAATGGTATTTGAGCAACCGCAAAAATAATGTTCATAAGGAAGTAACTCAATACTCCCCACATAACGCCTTTAACGATTGTTTCTTCTTTTCTCATTTTGATGTAGTATCCCAGTAACCAGCCTAACAATGCAAGAATACTGAAACCTAGAATTACAAATTTTAGTGGTGATACCATAATTTCCTCCAATATTTACTAATAGATATTATAATCTAAATTCTGATAGAATGCGACTTTCTGTCCATTAAAAAACAGTAACCGAAGTTACTGTTTTTGGCTAAACTAATTAGATAGCTCTAACGTTTGCTGCTTGCTCTCCGCGTGGACCTTCAACGACATCAAAGCTAACTTCTTGACCTTCTTCTAAAGATTTGTATCCGTCTGCTTCGATTGCTGAATAATGAACGAAAACGTCTTGCCCACCTTCGATAGTAATGAATCCGTAACCCTTCTCAGCGTTAAAGAATTTCACTTTCCCTGTACTCATGCTAGTACCTCCTATCAGAAATAAGTTGTACTCAAACGTAAATTTCAAACTATGGTAAACAGTTTTTAACACACATTGAGTTCCTACGATATAATTCTTACAAATTACAATCATATTCTTATTACAATTTGATATTATCATCATTATAGAAGTGTGTCAATCCATTTTCGGATTTGTGAAGCGTTTTCAAAGCCATTCCATTAATCATCAAAATACATACTTTTTATTTAGGTGTATTTTTCGTAGATATGCACTGTTAAAGCCCTTGATACCACTTACCGTCATTCTGAAAACCTGTTTCATGATTGATGATTTTTACCGTATTTTTCACAAGCAAACGGTTAAATTATGACCACCCCAGTCCGTGTATCTTGAAAAGTCAAGAAAAATTTTTTAAAAAATCATACCGTGCAAACACTGTCAAATTTGTGGCGTGAATATATCATCCTTTCCAAAAGAATATTTAGTACTTTATATATAATAAGGATACTATCTATTTAAGG
>NZ_WTSY02000025.1 GCF_009828775.2 Erysipelothrix aquatica
ATATATAAGAGAATTATTTAAAATAATCGAAATGTGCAACCACTTACACACCATCGGTTGTTTTATTGTTATTTTTCTTTGGAAATAATTTCAAATATAGTCAAAATAAAAGGAAAGTGTGCTTAATCACCCTCCTTTTTAATGCCATAGTGTTAGCTGTTTAATCCCAGTCTTTTGTTACCGTTGTCAGTTTTCTTCGCAACATCATAACGTAAAGAATGACGGAAATAACGAGGAATACTGTCATCCCAAGACTCAAATCGGAAACAATCGAATTTGATAAATCACGAACGCTTGCAATATTATCCCCAGAACTGTATGCAATATCAAAAAATAGATACCCTACAAAAAAATCATAAATTTGAAGATACAGCATCACACCCAGATAAACCAATACAATCCAAATTAGTCACGCATGTTTAACGATCATTTGCCACAATTTTTTCATTGCATCCTCCACTATTGTTCAGCTTCTTCAAACTTTACCATGTTTATCGAAAATGACGTCAATTTATGATTAACTCGCATTCTTTAGCGCTTATGTTGTGACTTCTAGCCTCCTAGAGAAAAGACACACTGTTTAGCGTGTCTTTTGATCGAGGCCAATATTTGCATAATGACCACTCTTGTTTTTATAGAAATCTAATGAATCCTTTGAAACGGGTACTCCAGCATCAATAGCGGGTGATGTCATCAAGACCTGAAATCCGTCGAGTGCTGACCAGTCCGTTACATCACGTGTTTCCATATCCTTATTAAGAATCGTACCTGGAAAATCTGTATTCACAAACTGTGGATCACTATACAAAGGTTGCACATCTGGGATCGTTTCATAATCAGGTACATTATTACCAACATAGAGATTATGACGGTACTGCCATTTATCTTTCTTTGTATAGGTACCAGTGCCATAATTTACAAAAATATTATTGAAAATTTCTGCATGATTATTACCACCTTGGGCAACCATATGATTCGTATTCATCGTCTCATCCAAATAGAAGACATTGTTATGAACCTGAATGTTTTGAGCGGTATCACCGACACCAATTGTAAATGTTTGATATAAGTCGTTATAACTTAGGTTATAACGGAAGATACAGTCGACAATACCATTACCCTCATTTTCAGGACAAATTAGGAGTGTTCCCCCTTCATTTCCATAAGAGTAATTGTATTGATAGATAGTTCCTTTGTTAGCTTGATCAAAGTCCCATGGCATTCCATCTCGAATGGATATCCCACCTGTTGCTTCGTTGTACTGGAATAACGCATTATCACTATTCCAGACCCACATCCCTGCATTAAAGCCTTCCGATGTTGTATTATAGCCATCAATAAAGTTGTATTCGATAACTGCCGATTCGGTCATATGCGGCGCAATCCCATCACCACCAATATTGAACAACTTGTTACGTGCAATATAAGTATTTAGGATAGGCGTCCACGGTGTTTTAGTTTTATCACCATACAAGAAGTCCGCATGACGTAATAAATCACGACTCTTCCAGTCAGTCCAGAAGATAATCCCTGAACGATCAATGTTTCTTAATTCGTTATTTTCAATTCGAATTCCATCAAATGTGCTACGTTGATTGACTGAATGTTCCGCTGGGATTCCCTCCGAAATATTAGGAATTAATACACTGAACTGTATTCCCGCACTTCCATCAGCATCTTTTTTATCTTCGCCTTGAATGTCATGAATGTACATATCATGAATGTAAAAATCATGAAGCTTAGTTATCGTATCGAGGTTCGTAACCTGATTAGTATCATTTCCGTAGTTAACGTTTTGAATATCTATACCTCGGCGAGGGCCCTGTACGTCACCTTTTGGATTTTTATTTGTTATTTCTAAATGAGATATTTCCCAGTATTCTTGATTGACGAGTAAAATTACAGACGTGACACCCATACCATGAATTGCTGGTCGTGATCCTGTGCCATATGAACCAATTTTAATGCGCTCATTAACAGTTCCAGAACCGTGTGGATGCAAGTGTCCGAACCATTCACAATCCGTTTTAAATAGGATTGAATCTCCAGGTTGAAATGCTATCGTATTAACGTTCTCGAGCGACTGCCATGCTTCATGAGGATTGGTTCCGTTATTGGAATCATGACCTAATTGCGCATCTACATAATAAATTTGTGCCATACTATCGTGTCTATAGAATTCACTAATGTGCATTCTACCTTTCTATCTTATAGATTACGAGAAAATATACCTTAATGCTATGAAAACATTGAGGATTTCATATGTTATCTTGCTTTTTAGGTGTTATCGCAACTATATGTGTTTTTAAGTTGTTTTCAAAGAAAAACTCTGGGTATTTCATACCCAGAGTTTCAGTTATTGTTTCTTGATAAATTTTCGGTATAGTATCGTAACTAACAACACAACACACAAAACAAGTGTTATTGAGAAGAGCTGAACTAGTAGAAAATCATTTATAAATCGAATAATAAAGATGTCGGAATTAATAGCAAACAATGGCATTGGTTCCATACTACTAAACACGGCAACATATATTCCTATCCCACCCAGAATAAAGATATCGATGTATTTTTTTCGATACATCCATATTGCGAGTGGTATCGCACTTAAGGCACCAATCATCGCAATTACTTGAAAGAATAATGGCATATGTCCTCCTTACCGGATCATTACTATTCCATAACTCCTAAAATTTCTAAGATTCTGTTTAAGTCATCATCATCTGAGAAATGAATTGTTACTTTTTTATTATCTACATTGATACGTGTCTGAAGTTTCTTCTCAAACAGCGATTTCACATAGCTGTACTCAGGGTGCTCGGAAGCTTTCTTTTCGCTAGGTTCATCGGTTTGCCCATGTTTATTGACAAGAGCCTCAGCCTCGCGAACTGATAATTTACGATCGTAGATTTCTTGAGCGATACGAATGATTTCTTTATCGTCTTCTAGTGTAACAAGTGGGCGAACATGACCCATCGTTAACTTATTCTCACTTACCATCTCTTGGACCGCTTTGGGCAAGCGTAAAAGTCTGAGCAAATTGGTGATATGACTGCGTGATTTGCTGACACGTGATGCAACTTCTTCTTGAGTTAACCCAAGACGTTCAATGAGGGATTGATATCCCATAGCTTCTTCAATGACATTTAAATCTTCACGTTGAACGTTCTCAATAATCGCAATTTCCATCATTTGTGAATCATCAAATTCTACAACGATAGCTGCAATTTCTTTAAGACCTGCAAGTTTTGATGCACGCAAACGGCGCTCCCCTGCAACAAGCTCATATCCTTTTTTAGTTTCTCGAACTAAAATTGGAGTGAATAAACCGTGTGTTTTAATTGATTCGGCCAACTCTGCGATTTTTTGTTCATCAAAGTGGCGGCGTGGTTGATACGGGTTTGTACGAATGTCTTTAATGTTGATGACGTTTTTAACGCCTCCAAATGCATCGTTTTTTCCCTGTTGAATATCTTCTAAGACATTACTTACATCGTCTCCAAAGATGGCTCCAAGTCCACGTCCAAGGCGATTGCTATCGACCATGTATATCAACTCTCTTTCTTATTCTGCGATAAAACTTCTTTTGCTAATGAAGCATAAGCTTTTGCACCTTCGGATTTGAGGTCATATTCAAAAATCGTATTGCCTCGAGATGGTGCTTCAGATAATTTAACATTTCGCGGTATATTACTTTTGTAGACGCGTTCTTTGAAATACTTACGAACCTCTTGTTGAACTTCAACACTCAAACGTGTACGAACATCAAACATGGTAAGGAGTACGCCTTCAATTTTCAATTCTGGATTAAACAGTTTTTGTACAAGGCGAATGGTTGAAAGCAATTGTGTTAATCCTTCCAAAGCATAGTATTCACATTGTACTGGAATTATTACGGAATCTGCTGCTGTTAATGCATTTGTATTCAGTAATCCCAATGATGGTGGACAATCGATAATAATGAAATCGTATTTGTCTTTAACTGATTCTAATTTATTTTTAAGTAAACGTTCACGCCCTACTTTAAACTCGACCATCTCAAGATCAGCACCCGCTAAATCGATGGTAGCAGGAATTAAATCCATTGGTGGTGTCGTTAGCGAAATTGCTACGTCTTCTACTTCTTTATCTGTAAGGATTAAGTCATAGGTGCTGTCTTTAATCGACATACGACTTGCGCCAACACCTTGCGATGCGTTTCCTTGCGGATCCAGATCAATTAGTAGAACTTTTTGACCTAAGTAAGCTAATCCTGCAGATAAGTTGATACTGGTCGTTGTTTTTCCTACGCCACCTTTTTGATTTGCTACGGCTATAATTTTCCCCATTGACTCACATCCTTTATTTCTATGGTTTTATTTTGGGAAGCGAATTGTCATGACAACTTCGTCTTCTAAGTCTTCCATTTCTGCTTTTACAGCAATTCCTGTTTTTTCAATCATTTGTACAGATTGGTTTATCGTATTGATACCAATTTTAATATGTTGGGAAATTCCACGCGTAACAGGTTTGCGTTTTTTTGGTTTATTTACCATAGTTTCTGTTTGTTTAACATTCAACTTTTTGGCAAGTATCGCCTCTAGGAATTCTTCTTGTTTTTCACGTTCAACACCCAATAGTGCACGTGCATGACGCTCCGTTATTTCTCTTTTCCCAAGTGATTCAAGAATTGGTTCAGGCAGTTCCAACAAACGAATTTTATTGGCAATTGCTGATTGTGATTTTCCGACACGTGATGCAAGTTCTTTTTGCGTAATCCCTTGAAGTCTTAGTAAGTCACGGTATGAGCGTGCTTCCTCAAGGACACTTAAATTTTCTCTTTGGATATTTTCAATAAGTGCTAATGTTGCACTTTTTTCATCATTGATATTGCTAATAATACTTGGTACCGTTAAAAATCCGGACATGAGCATGGCGCGATAACGTCTTTCGCCTGCAATAATCTCATAATGATCATCAACTTCACGAACAACTATTGGTTGAATTAAGCCATTCTCACGAATAGATTGGGCCAATTCCAATAAGCTTTCTTCATCAAATACAGTACGTGGTTGGTAACGATTGGGCTGTACTAGTTCAATCGGTATATCTTTGCGATCAATCATGATTCCTCCCCGACAACGGTGTCTTCTTTATTTTAGCATAAATACGTGGATATTTCTTTGGCGTGTTCTTAATTTTAACGATTTCAAGGTTATATCGCTCACCCATAATTTCATCATCAAAAAAGTGACTTTCTTTGAAAGACCCGCCAAGGGTTGTGATGGCCTTTTTTGATATTTCCAGTTCTTCCATTGCGCGTTGACCTTTCATCGCCAGAAAGGTTCCACCCATTTTGACGAACGGAAGGCATAACTCACTGAGAATATCGAGATATGCTACTGCCCGTGCCGTCGCATAGTCAAACGATTCTCTCAAATCAACAATTGCATCTTCAGCTCTTTGGTTTAAGACCGTAACATTTTTGAGGTCACATTCTGCAACAACACGATTTAGAAAATTTGTACGCTTTGTTGTGGGCTCAATACATGTCACATGAACATCCGGCCTAGCAATAGCAATCACGATCCCTGGAAAGCCAGCCCCACTACCGATATCAGCTAGGGTCGTGTCTTCCTTAATCAATGGAGATATCAGTAGTGAATCATAAAAATGCTTATGGAAAATCCCTGCATCATCGTCAATGGCAGTAAGATTCAACACTTGATTCACTTCTTGAATGAGTGATTTATACGTTAAAAATTGTTGCTCCATCGTATCTGAAACAACAATTCCTAATGTATTTATCTGTTCTATAAATACGTTGAAATTCATGCATACTCCTTTATTAAAATTCAAATTTTAGATTGATTGCATTGCGTGCTTTTTCGGCAACTTCGACAACAGCAAGGCTGTGTTCAAGTAATGCGTCACGACGAGCAAAATCTTGTGTATCATAAATATTTTTGAATACATCTACTTGATAGTAAAGACGTGGTTTATCTTGAATATTATAATCGATTTTTGCGCCTTTTGTAATCGTTTCGACACTTTTAATACTGTTTACCCCTTCAGGAATGTAGAGATAGCCGTTTTCGCCTTGTATTTGTCCGAAATTTTTGGAAAAACTATCTTTCGCACCAACACATTCAACAACCATGCCAGGATACGTAAGTGTAACAACACCTGAAGTATCAATTCCATTTTCATGCGTATTTGCGATGTAAGTAACATGATCAGGTTTCCCAAATAACCCCACAACAAAATGAAGGTTGTAAATGTTAATATCTGCTAGCGCTCCACCCGAAAATTGTGGATCAAAGACATTTGTGACTTCACCATTTTTTAATTGCGTATAACGGCTTGAGTACTGGCTAAAATTACATTGAATTGCCTTAATTGGAGCAATTCGGTCGAATTGTTGGCTTATATACTTAAAGTGTGGCATATGTATGTTGCAAATCGCTTCAAACAACATTAAATGCTTCGCTTTTGCCAAGGCAATCATTTCTTGTGCTCGGGCCACATTTCCAGCAAAAGGTTTTTCTACAATGACATTTTTTCCAGCATGGAGTGCTTGCATTGTATAGGTATAATGCAAACTATTTGGTGATGCAATATAAATAAAATCTAATGCTGGGTCAGCTAGCATTGCATCAAGATCATCATAAGCTTTCGGTATGTCATTTTTTTGTGCAAAGAGTGATGCACGGTCCATGGTTCTCGAATATGCGGCATCAAAACTGACACCATCAACGATCCGTGCAGCTTGTATAAATTCTTCAACAATAACACCACTTCCGATTGTCCCTATTTTCATAACAGGTCCTCCTTTGGGGTCGATTACTTGTATTATATCATTTTTTTGGTGTATTCATGATGTTGGATCTCGAAGTCATTCTAAAAGTGCCTAGTTTTCAATTTTTATACATTATCGATTGGTAAACTGCAAAGAAAAACACCCACGAATGGGTGCTAAGCTTGTTTATTTCTTTGTTTGAGAACCATTGCTAGGATTGCGACATCGGCAGGATTAACACCCGATATTCGTGAAGCTTGTCCCATTGTGACAGGACGCACCAATCCAAGTTTTTGTTTTCCCTCAATTGATAAGTTATCAATTGCATCATAATTAATGTCTTCTGGAAGTTTTATATTTTCCATCGAACGTAGTTTTTCCGCATCCTTCATGGCTTTACGGATGTAACCTTCATACTTAATCTCTACTTGAATTTGGAATGCAAGATCTTGACGTACATCCATATTGAACAATTCAAGCATCTCCAGTAACTCGATACCCGGACGTTTAACCGCATCATACAGCGTTAAGTCATGACTTTCAAATGGAGAATCCTTTGACGCAAAGTATGCTGTAAAGTTATCATCATGAGGTACTTTAATTGTTTTCGATTCTTCAATAAACGCATCAATAATCGCAATATCATCTTGAATAGATTGTGCCTTATCATCATGTAATAAGCCTATGCGTTGTCCAAAATGGGATAGACGTCTATACGCATTATCGTGACGTAATAACAGGCGGTATTCTGCACGAGATGTAAGCAAACGGTATGGCTCTAACGTTCCTTTTGTTACCAAATCGTCAATCATAACACCAATATATGCTTCATCACGTTTTAAAATAAGAGGTTCTTCACCACGTACTTTTAATGCAGCATTGATACCAGCCATAAGCCCTTGACCCGCGGCTTCTTCATACCCTGAAGTACCATTAATTTGGCCCGCTGTAAACAGACCATCAACAGACATTATTTCTAGGGTTGGTTTCAATTGAATTGGATCAATTGCATCATATTCGATGGCATATCCGTATTTCTGAACACGTACATTTTCCAATCCAGGAATCGTACGTAACATTGCATCTTGTACATCTTCAGGTAAAGATGAACTGAGTCCTTGAACATATGTTGTATCAAGCGATGCTGCTTCAGGTTCCAAGAAAATTTGATGACGTTCTTTATCTGCAAAACGTACAATCTTATCTTCAATAGATGGGCAGTAACGCGCACCAACACCTTCTACAACACCTGAATACATACTTGATTTTCCTAAGTTGGCTTGGATAATTTTATGAGTTTCTTCATTTGTATAGGTTAGGTAACAAGCATATTGTTCTTGAATAACATCTTCTTTACGTGTTGTATTTGAGAAATAATACGGTTTGTCATCACCCGGTTGAATCGTTGTCTTAGTAAAGTCAATACTATCTGTATAGACACGTGCAGGGGTTCCAGTCTTTAAACGGAATGTTTTCAGACCAAGAGCACGTATAGAATTGGACAGTTTGTTTGACGTTGGATCACCTTCAGGACCCGAATGGGTAACACGATCTGAGACCAAAATTTTTGAACTCATATAGGTTCCGGAAGTAATAATTACTGTCTTTGTTGCAATGAATTCATCATTAGCACATTGAATACCAACAATTTTTCCATCCTCAACAACTAGTCCTTCCACCATTTTTTGGACAATTTCAATACCCGGTTCATTTAATACAGCATCACGCATGGCTTTACTGTATTCGATTTTGTCAGATTGGACTCGTAAGCTTTGTACGCCTGGTCCTTTACTTGAATTTAATACACGGAATTGTAGTGCTGTTTGGTCTGCAATTTTTCCCATAACACCACCCAATGCCTCAATTTCGCGAACAACAATACCTTTTGCAGGACCTCCAATTGAGGGGTTGCAAGGCATGGCTGCGATTCGATCAACATTTAACGTAAAGAGTGCAGTTTTTTGCCCCATGCGAGCTGCAGCTACTGCTGCTTCAACACCGGCATGACCGCCTCCTACTACTATAACATCATACATATCTAAAGCCTCCGTCTTAGATTTTAACACATTATCCATAAAATCCGCTATTTTATGCCTAAACTATTGACACCCGATACCGCTTTGTATTACTGTATTACTATAAGTGGTACAGATAGAGGTGACATTATGTTCAGTATTAATTCAAGAAGTTCCTTGCCGATCTTTGAACAGATTGTGCAACAAGTCGCTAAGTATATCGCTATTGGGATATTGAAGCCACACGATCAACTTCCAACAGTACGGATTCTTGCTAAAGAATTAGGAATCAATCCGAATACAGTTTCAAAGGCTTATCACGAATGCGAAATGGCTGGTTTAATCTATTCCGTAGCAGGAAAAGGTTCGTTTGTCAGCGAGACAACCGAAGGACTAGACTCAGTCTTAGAAGATGCCTATTCCTTGTTAGCAAGCGCATATCAACAACTTATTGAACTGGGTGAAGACCCAGAGACTGTTCAAAATTTTCTAAAGAGGGCACACTCATGATCCAATTTATTAATGTTAACAAACGCTACGAGCACCGCGAAGTGCTCGAAGACATCAACATCCGTATTGAAGACGGTACGATTTTAGGACTTATCGGCCGAAACGGTGCTGGAAAATCCACCTTTTTACGACTCATTGCTGGTGTCGTTGAAGCAGATGCAGGAATTGTTGCATTTAACCAACAACAAGTATTCGATAATCCAAATGTCCAAAAAGAGGTTTTCTTTGTTAGCGATGACGCCTATTTTATGACCAAAGCAACCATCAAAGAAATGCGCGATTTTTATAAAGTGTTCTATAAAAATTTTGACGATGGTCGTTTCTACGAATTACTCTATCTTTTTGATTTAGATGAAGATCAATCTTTAAACTCCTTCTCGAAAGGGATGAAACGCCAAGTCTCACTCCTTCTTGGAATCGCAGCACGCACCAAAGTTCTGCTTTTAGACGAAGCATTTGATGGTCTTGATCCCTTAATGCGCTTCAAAATTCGTCAGATGATTAGCGATGAAGTCGCAACAAATAAAACAATTGTGATCATCTCATCACATAACCTTCAAGAGTTGTCAGATATTTGCGATTCAGTAGTTATCTTAGATAAGAATACAATTCAGATGAACTACTCTCAAGAAGAGTTCTTAAATTCCTATCATAAATACCAGATTGCATTTGCGAACGACATTGATCCTAAAGTCTTCACAAACATTGAGACACTACGCATCAGTGGTAAATCGCGAATCTTTACACTTCTGGTTAAAGGAAATCGGTCAGAAATAGAAGCCTTCCTTGAAACACTAAACCCTATTCTTTACGAACATGATGATACATCACTCGATGAAATTTTTATGGCGGAGGTCAACATATGAAACTCTTATTCACATCACGGATAAACTTTGATCTCATCGGCTTCCACGCGAAACGACTCAAAGCATTTATGACGGTTTTCACTATATTGTTGCTAACAACTTTTCCACTACCAATCTTTATCAATTGGCTCAATAGTTCAGCAACATCGACCTTGAATCCATTTCCACAATTCTTAGTTGGCTTACTCGCGACTGTCACTGTTTTCATCAGTGCCATTTCACCTTTCTTATTCTTTAACTATTTATTTTCGAGTAAGTCGGTTAACATTTATCACTCGTTGCCAGTACGACGTCGTGATTTATATATTACCTATTTATTTGCATCGTTAATGATGGTTGTAATTCCATTTACGATTACATATGGTCTGGGTTATATTCTTTCTTATATTTTGAATATTATTCCAATGTCCATTGAGCATCTCTTTATATATGCACGTTTAGTTATTATTTTCGCAGCAATTATGAGTATGACAATTTTTGTCATCATGAATACTGGAACACTGTCCGATGCAATTATCTACACTGTAATTTTATCGATCGCACCGTACATTGCATATACCGCTGTCCAATTCTTTGCCGGACGCTTCATTCTTGGTTTTGCATCAGGATCTGGAGAAATGCTTGCACTCTTCTCGCCCCATATCGCAACTTTCCATGTTACCAATAGTTTAGGGGTCGAATACAGTCCAACGATTATCTCATCATACTGGCTTATTCTTGGAATTATTATTAATGCTGTTTCTATCTATCTATACCAAATTCGAAAATCTGAAAAGACAGAACAACCGTTTACGAATCGCGTTTTCTTCAGTCTCATTACATCTTTATTCACAGCATTGTTACTGGTTGGTTTGATCGCGTTCTGGGCAATTCTCACTAATGTGAACCATTTCCTATCACCATTCGTCATTATTCTTCCTATCTTACTTTGCTATGTCATTTACGTTTTATTAAATATTATTAAAAACCGATCGACCCGAAATATCCGAGAAATAACACGAAACTACGGTATTGTTGTTCTTGTTACAATTGTAACCTGTGCATTTATTTTTGTTTCAAATGGCTATGGTTTCACTACACGCGTGCCACATGTCGAAAATGTTGAACGCATTAAGATTTCAGGAAGTACCGTTGCTCAATTACCTTTTGGTGAAGGTTCAACCAAAGATATCTTTATCACATCTGATGAAGGTATTAACGATTTCGTTGCATTCCACCAATCAATTGTGGATGATTTTGAAAAAGATGCATCCGTATTGTCCTACAGCGATATCTTTACAGAACCAGGACAGTCACCTTATGCATTACTCAAATTCTCCTATAATTTGGATAATGGCAGTCAAATGAACCGGGAGTTCTTTGTTCGTAAAGATAAGTTGGATCCTCTCTTCTCAATGATGCATACATCAGAAACACTGATTCAAATTAATCCATTATCACGACCACGTTTTAATCCTACTGCGATGCAAATTTTTAATAACACACTGACAGCTGAACATGAGTTTACTGGAAACTTTGCAGAACTTGGAACCATTTATACTAATGATTTAAGAAATATAGATTCAACACAAGATTACACTCAGGATGGTGGCAAACTTGAGTACATTGTTATGTATCAAAAGAATGCGGAAACCTATCAATTAAACGTTGACCAACGATTCCCAGGAACGCTTGCCTATCTCAAAGCAAACACAGGCAAGAAAACCGATGTTAATCTAAACTACTTCCTTGCCAAGCCAAAGACAGATATTGTAATTCCGCGATTCTTTAATCCCGAATACGGGTTTATGAGTACCAACGCATTGTCTTTTTTGAACTATGACACCGTTACTTTATCTAATTTATCTCGATCTGAGGCACTCACTTATGAAACGGAAGTAACTGCTGCTGATTACACCAATGAGCTTCATAACATCTTATATGTTGAGTCAATCGGTCAAGAGACACTTATTCCTTTTTCAATCGCAATTCCATTGAAATAATCAAACAAAAAACTGTCTAAATAGACAGTTTTTATTTTATCTTTTCGATTGGATCATAATAGTTCAATGTGATGTAGTTATTTAAAGCATCAAAATCAACATCGAGAATATATCCCAAGCCATTTGGCGTATCGATACGACGATAATTATCAAAAGATACAGGTTTGAGGAACATCAAGATGGTCTTAATGACTCCGGAATGACAGACGATTGTTACACTATCTTCGCCTGCTTTTTGCATTTCCCCGAGTACTGCCGTCAGTTTTCCAAACAAACGCAAACTAACTTGAGAAATGGTTTCACCATTCACATGAGGTTTGTTTTGGATATAAACTTCATTGTAAGGAATGTTGTTGATTTGATCCCAACGAACATCTTCATAATCACCAAAGTTAATCTCACGGAAGGCAAATGTTGATTCCGTAATTGGTGTTTCTTCACCATAAATAAGTTTAAATGTATCAATTGTACGTGTTAAATCAGATGTATAATAACGATCTGTTTTAGGGTAATTATACGTTTCACGGTATTCTTTGAGTTCTCGAATTCCTTTATCCGACAACATTGTGTCGCTCCAACCTGTATAAGTACCTAAATCATTTCCAACTGTAAATCCATGTCTTACTAATACAACTTTCATGCTATCACCTCTGGTTGTATTGTACCAAGATTCACCCTTGAAAGCGACCTTTACTCCCAGACTTTATGGTAAGAGTTAAGGCGGATATGATTATGCATTGCATCAAAATCTAAATCCATGACATATCCCAGTCCATTGGGTGCTTCAATATTCATACGCTCTTCAAACGACAGTGGCGCAAGAAATGTAAGAACCATCATAATAACACCTGCATGACAAACAATCGTAACACTATCTTCATTCGACGCATCCATTTCGGAAAGTATTTTAGTTAGCTTTCCAAAAACACGTAAACTCATTTGCGAAACAGTCTCACCATTTAGAACTGGTTTATTGTTTCCAAAGAGTTCGTCGAACGGATTAAAATCCATGGCATCCCATGCAACATTTTCATAATCGCCCACTGACATTTCACGAAATGCTGATGTTTTCTCTGCAAGCGGTGTTTCTTCACCATAAAGAATTTTAAATGTATCGTAAGCGCGGCTCAGATCAGAGCTGTAATAACGATCGGTTTTGGGATAGGTATACGTTTCTCGGTGTTGACGTAACTCTTCAATTCCTTTTTCACATAACGGTGTATCGTACCAACCTGCACAAACACCCGTATCATTAGCCATAGAACGACCATGACGGATAAAAACAACTTTCATAAATTCCTCCTAAAAATAAATCCCTCCTTGCGGAGGGACTGATTAACTAATTTGTGTTCCGTTTGCGACAGTTCCACCTGAAACAAGATCCATTCCCTCAGCATCTTTGGCTGCTAGGATCATTCCGTTTGATTGGACACCGCGTAAACTGACAGGTTTTAAGTTCGTTACTACAACAACTTGTTTCCCCATTAGTTCGTCCTTCGTAAAGTGTTCCACAAGACCACTTACGACTTGGACAGTTTTAGATCCTAAGTCAACTTGAACTACATAGAGTTTGTCGGCTTTTGGATGTTTCTCAACATCGACTATTGTTCCTGTTTTTAGGATCATTTTCTTGAATTCGTCTATCGTGATTTCTTCGACGACTTCTTCAACCACTGCTGGTTCTTCTTCAACAGTAAGTTTTGCTAAAGTTTCTTCTTTATCTAAACGTGAGAAGATAATTTCAGTTTTATCGATAACTTTGTGACCCAATGGTGTACGACCATATTGACGAGCACTTTCGAATGAACGATCTTCAACATTAATCTGGTCAAGAATTTTTTGAGATGTCGATGGAATGAATGCTTCTAAAGCGATACCACCAACACGAATCAATTCTACAAGATTATAAAGTACGGTTTGTAGGCGATCACTTGACGCTTCATCTTTTGCCAGTACCCATGGTTGTGTATCATCAATATATTTATTTCCTTTACGGAAAAGACTTACAATTTCACTGATTGCATCTGCAACATGTAACGTTTCCATTTTTGTTTCGACATTTGGTATCAAGTTTTGAATTGCATCAACAAGTTCTGTATCTAGTGGGTCTGTCACAGTGTTCACCGTTAGGACACCCCCGTAGTATTTATTGATCATCGCAACTGTACGATTAACTAAGTTCCCTATAATATTCGCAAGGTCTGTGTTAATACGTTCAATCATCAGTTCATTTGTGATATGGCCATCACGTTCATATGGCATTTCATGAAGCATAATATAACGAACAGGATCAACACCAAACACTGCAGCCAAGTCGTCAACATAAACCATGTTTCCTTTTGACTTACTCATCTTATCATCACCGGCAAGTAACCATGGATGACCAAAAATTTGTTCGGGTAATTCAACATCTAATGCCATGAGAATAATTGGCCAGTAAATTGTGTGGAATCGTAAAATATCTTTACCAATTAAATGAACATCTGCTGGCCACCATTCTGCAAACTCTGCACTATGGTTTCCATCAGCATCATATCCAATACCTGTAATATAGTTGATTAATGCATCAATCCATACGTAAACAACATGTTCTGGATCAAAATCAACAGGAATTCCCCATTTGAAACTTGTACGAGAAACCGCTAAATCGTGAAGTGGTTCTGTTAAAAAGTTTTTGACCATTTCATTTTTACGTGATTCTGGTTGAATGAAATTTGGATTATCTTGAATATGTTTTACCAAACGATCTTGATATTTGCTCATTTTAAAGAAGTATGTTTCTTCTTTTTGACGTTCTAATTTTGCACCACAATCTGGGCATAAACCACCTTTAACTTGAATGTCTGAGTAAAATGCTTCATCAGCTTTACAGTACCAACCTTCGTAAACACCTTTATAGATATCCCCTTGGTCATGTAATTTTTTGAATACTTTTTTGACTTGTGCTTTATGATCTTCATCTGTTGTTCGAATGAAGTAATCATATTTTACGTCCATGAGATCAAAAAGATCACGAATAATTGTAGAAATGTTATCAACATGTTCTTTTGGTGTAATGCCCGCTGCAATCGCATAATCCTCGATTTTTTGTCCATGCTCGTCTGTTCCAGTTTGGAAACGAACATTAAAGCCTTGTGCACGTTTAAATCTCGCGATAGCATCAGCTAATACGATTTCATAAATGTTCCCAACATGAGGCTTTGCTGAGGTATAAGCAATGGCGGATGTAATGTAATAATTTTTTTTATCTTTCATATAGGCCTCCGCATATTTCTTTGTAATTATAGCTTATTTAGTCACTTCTCACAACTTAGAAAAGAAAATCTCAATGGGATTCAATCCCACTGAGATTATTGTTCTGTTACGTAAATTGTTTGAAGTATTTCAATATCGTCTGCAGTAAGTTCTAGGACTTCCGCAACGTAGGTATCAAAATCTCCATAATCTTCATCGATTGCATCAAATGCTGCTTGAATATAGGATTCCGCAACCATTGTATATCCTCGATAATTTTCAATTTGTTCTGGTGTCGCATCAGGATGTTGTTCTAACATAAGAGCAACCATACGTTTCTGATTATCTTTATTTAGGATATTTGTCATCAAATAATCTTCTAAAATCGATTCTCGGGATGCCCCAAGAATTTTCAATATTTGAGCAGCTGCGAATCCGGTCCGATCTTTTCCTGCTGAACAATGGAAGTAAGTAGCACCTTCACGATTATTTAAAAGTTCCTTGAAGAATTGGCGGTACTCATTGCGAGCGTCTTCATCACGAATAAATGTATCATTTAGTGATTGCATATGCTCAACCGAGTTTACGTCTTCGACCATCTTTAGCATTTCCATAGGGTCTGCTGTTGTGCGTTCACGTTTACCGAGTATATCCAAATGCGTATAACGGACACCATCAAGAATTTCGTTAGGTTGACGATCTTGTTCATTAAGTGTCCGCAAGTCGATCACATGCGTTAACTCAAATTCATCAACAAGACGTGCTCGCGTTTGGTCATCCAAATTTTCAAGAGGACCACCTCGCAACAATTTATGTGGTTTCACAACGCCATTAGTAACAGGTATTCCAGCTAAATCACGGAAATTTAATATTTTTGTATGCATGTACTATCCCTTTCGTATCTATTGAAAAATCCCGTAATTACGGGATTTAGCTTTTTTTGGTTCGTTTTTTTAAACATTCGCTGCAGATTCCCTCAAATGACATATCGTGATCAATCACGAGACATCCAAGTTCTTGTTCTACAAGCGCATGTAAATCATCGCGATACTCAATCTCTACATCTTGTATTCGATTGCATTCGCGACATCTAAAATGATAATGATCATGGAGATTCTTATCATAGATAAATCCTAGCTCAGGATGGCGCACACGGTTAATCAACTTTTCTGCATACAAAACGTTAAGATTGCGATAAATAGTCGCAATTCCTACCGATACTCCATGCTCTTTTAATGTTGAATGTATTTCGTCTGCGGTCATATGTCCGTCAGATGCTTGAATAACATCGAGGATTTCTTGTCTTTGTTTTGTAAGTTTTAAACTCATAGCATCACCCTGTGTAAATTATATCATATTTTAACGGTCGCCGTTAAATATAGAATTCTTAACAATTACGTAATCTACTTTGCGGATTGACTCAAGGTCTCTTCCACCCGCATAGGAGATTGAAGATTGTAAGTCTTGCTTCATTTCTAACAATGTATCGGCAAGATTTCCCTTGTATGGTACCAAGATTTTCTTACCTTCGACATTTTTATGTTCACCTTTTTGGAATTGTGACGCACTACCAAAGTATTCTTTGAATGTAACACCATCTTTTTCAACAGTTTCACCTGGAGATTCTTCGTGCCCTGCAAAGAGTGAACCAATCATACACATTGTTGCTCCAAAACGAATTGATTTTGCAATATCACCATGGTCGCGAATACCCCCATCAGCAATAATTGGCTTACGTGCAGCTTTAGCACACCATGCTAGCGCTGATAGTTGCCATCCACCAGTTCCAAAACCTGTTTTTAATTTTGTGATACATACTTTTCCAGGTCCAACGCCAACTTTCGTAGCATCCGCTCCCGCATTTTCAAGTTCGCGAACAGCTTCAGGTGTTGCGACATTACCCGCAATTACGAATGTTTGAGGAATGAATTTTTTAATATGTTTAATCATTGAGATAACGGACTCTGAGTGACCATGAGCAATATCAATTGTAATATAATCAGGGATCACATTGTCATTAGCGAGTTGTTCGATAAAACCATACTCATCACCTTTGACACCAACGCTAATCGATGAAAATAAATTACGTTCTGCCATTTCCTTTATGAAGTCATAACGACGTGCTTCATCGAAGCGGTGCATAACATAAAAATAGTTATTTTCTGCTAACCAGATTGCGAGGGGTTCATCAATAACGGTTTGCATGTTTGCAGGAACAATTGGCATTTCAAAACGGCGGTTTCCTAATTCAATGCTTGTATCACACTCTGAACGACTGTTCACAATACATTTATTGGGAATCAATTGAATATCTTCATAATCAAAAATTTTCATTTTATCTCTCCTATTTTGATTCGTGGTACTGCGCATAAAGATCATTTTTAGATACATTATTACGCTTCGCTACCAATGAGATTGATCGTGATACTGAATTTCCCTCTGAAATTGCGTCATCAATTTGCGAAATGAGCGTTTCAAACGTCACAATTTCTTCAACTGAATTTTTCTCAATGACAAGAACAAATTCGCCTTTAATCACATCGACTGCATCGATAACTTCGGTAACACTGCCACGTATGAATTCTTCATGCATTTTGGTGAGTTCACGAACAAGGCATATTTGGCGATTACCTAATACATCATACACGATTTCTAGGGTCTTTGCTAACTTGTGAACCGATAAATAATAGACAGTTGTCATCGGCAAATCTTTATCCTTTTCGAGCTGTTTTTTTAGTTGATTCTCCTTATGTTCCAAGAATCCCATAAACGCAAATGGTTGGGCAACAAGACCTGATGCGACTAATGCATTTAGAAATGCACTCGCACCTGAAATTGGTACAACATTGTATCCAGCAGCAATAACATCTCGAACCAAGGTTTGCCCGGGATCTGAAATTAGGGGGTATCCTGCATCACTAATTAATGCAACGCTCGAATGGTTATGCAATAGTTCGATAATCCCTTGTGAACTCTCATGTTCGTTGTGAGCATGATGACTGATTAACTTCGTTTCAATCTCAAAATGCGAAAATAATTTACGCGCATTACGTGTATCCTCTGCAGCAACAATGTCTACCGTTTTGAGAATCTCAATGGCACGTGGTGTCATTTCTTGTAAGTTTCCAATTGGTGTTGCGACAAGATACAGTGTTGGCAGTTCATTTTTAAAACTTTGTTGTTTAATCATAGCGGGACCTCCTAGAGCGTAAATGTTTTATGCTGATTTACAATTTCATAAGCGAGTTGATCAATGAGTAAGTTTGTATTTACCCCAGGGCGAATTCTGTCTTTAATCATCAATACACGCTTCTTATATCCAAGTTTTGTATTGTCATTCATTTTATCGACATATTGATTAAATTTTGGAAATGTTTCAAAATCCAAACTCACTAAGAGTACATCTAAAAATAAATCGATTGTTGTTTTGTCTAAGACTTTTTGTTTGATACCACGGTGCTGCATAAGAACGACACCTTCGTGAATGCGTTTATCATTTAACATCCCTAAAACTTCTAACGCCAAATCTACGGTCGCTTGATAACCTTCGCTTTGACTTACTGAAAGCATTGCTTCGACAGTATTTTCAACCCTTGATAATAAATAGGCATCTTGCTCATCAAGTCCTTCTTCAATACCGGCTTCGAAGAGCATTTTTTGATCATTGTCCTTCAATTGAATAAGTAGGCATCGTGATTTAATCGTTTCTAAGACGCGATTGGGTTGCGATGTCGTGAGAATTGCAGTCACATCACTATCCGGTTCTTCAAGAAACTTTAAAATACTATTCATAGCAGCGATACTAGCATTTTCTACATCTTCAATAATATAAACTTTACGAGAATTGGCTTCCATATTGGTTTGAACAAATTGCTCTTTCAACGTTACAATCTCTTGCTTTTTAATACTTTCATCTTTACTACTTAAAACGCTATAGTCACCATGTGTTCGCTCTTTAATTCGAAGACACACACTACATGTTCCACACGCACCAATTTCTTGTTGCATGCACATTAAACTCTGCGCCATATACTCTGCAAAAGAAAAAGCATCACTTTTCCCTACAATTAGGTATGCATGTGATACACGATTTTTTTCTTGTTGTTTATGAAATAAATTTAATGCTTCAGTTTGAACGTTCATTAATAACCTCTTCAATAATTGCTATTGCTTGTGCAGCAACCGCTTCGACAGTTCCAGTACCATCAATCACACGAATACGGTCTGGAAAACGACGAATGACTTCTTGATATCCTTCATAGACACGTTTATGAAATTCAAACCCTTCCATCTCCAAACGATCTTTTGCACCCCGTTTACCTGTACGCTCCAAACCAATTTCTGGGTCACAATCAATAAAAATCGTAACATCTGGAAGATGACTATCAATTGCAAACTTATTAATTTCCCAAACTTCATCAATACCGATTCCACGGGCATATCCTTGATACGCTAGTGATGAATCAACAAAACGATCACAAAAAACGATACGACCTGCTTCGACGGCAGGTACAATTTTCTCCACTAAGTGTTGACGACGACTTGCTGCATACAATAATGCTTCCGTTCGATCATCCATCTCTGTGTGGACTGGATCAAGGATCAGGTTTCGAATCTTTTCTGAAATTCCAATTCCCCCAGGTTCACGTGTTAGCAAGATATCTTCCCCTTTATCAATAAAATACTCTGTTAAATATTTCGTGATAGTTGTCTTACCGCTTCCGTCTGGTCCTTCAAATGATACAAATAATCCCATAATCACACCTCTTTTTTTATCATTATATCATGCATCATTCTTTATTGTTGTTTGAAAAAATGATTTCAGTTAGAATGAAAAGTGATGAAAGAAGGATTACGTTGATGAAACCACTTAAACAGGCATTTCACAATGCTGCTGATGACAAAACTTATAATGGATTGATTGCTATAATTTTTATTTTGATGATTGTTTATATGTTTTGGCCACAACCCTTTATTCCCGTTATCACAGGAATTTTGTTGATTGTTTGCTTTGGTTATCTTATTAAACACTATGTTGGTGCGCGAAAGGATTATAAAAACAATGGTAAAACCTTATAAAAAACTCGATGAACGAAAAAAATTTGACGGCTTTCTTATAGATGCCTTTGAGGCTGATTTTGAGACCGAGGCAGGTATTTTCACAGCTGAAGTCTTAAAACACCCTGGTGGGGCTGTAATCGCAGCGACACACGATGATGAATACTTTTATGTCGTTGATCAATTCCGTTTTGGTACAGAAATGATCATGACTGAATTTCCAGCTGGGAAAACAGATCCAGGAGAAATTCCCCTCAATGTTGCGAAACGTGAACTTCAAGAAGAAATTGGATATCGTGCCCAAACTATTGTGCCACTTGGAATTATGCATCCAACACCTGCCTATCTTACAGAAGCATTAGCCTTATTCTACGCTACTGATTTAGAATTTGTTGGACAAAATCTTGATGAGGGTGAAGAACTTCACGTTCATCAACTCAAGCTCTCAGAGATTGAAGCAAAAATCATGAGTAATGAAATTACGGATGCAAAGACAATTGCACTTGCAATGAAGCTGCGTCTTTACTTACAAAATAAAAAGGTATGACACAATGTCATACCTTTTCTATTATTCACCCTTAGGTAAAATAAATACTTGTTCTCCCGACTTCGATAAGAGGTGGGTACCACGTGCATAGTTTTGAACGTAGGTCGGATCTTCTAAACGAGCCTTTTCTTCATTGAGAGTTGTTTGTTCATCTTTCAATGTATCCAATTGGGATTGAACGGTATTTAGTTCTTGTTTAAGTTGTGCTGTTGTAACTAATTCGTTTACGGATTTTGTTAACATGTATCCCGAAAATGCAAGAACGGCAACACCAAGACATGTTGAAATAATTTTAACAAGTGGTGATGTTTTTTTAATTTTTTTCTTAGCAATTTGAGCCATAGTGTCTCATCTTCCTTTTCTTTACACACCTAATTATACCGACAAATTATTACGTTTCAAGAGTTGTCACTTCACTTTCACAATGCTCATATTGTAATAATATTTCAAGTATATCTTCACATATTTTAAATTTTCGCACTATGTAGTGACGTTTTTGTCACAATTCAGACCTGTTTTCTTAATAAATAAAGACAGTGAATGTGAATTAAAATAAACTAATTCACATATTCGAAGATACTTATTCACTCTTTTCGATGCGTTTATCATCCAATAATTCATACATTGGAGGATTTGAACGCAGAATTTTATCACTTAAAAAAGTTACTTCCACCTTAATATGACGATGTTCAAAGCGAATTTCGATGACGTTCCCAACCGCGACTTCAGTCGATGGTTTTGCTAATTTCCCATTCACAAATACACGATTATCATCAGCCAAATCTTTCGCAATTGTACGTCGTTTAATGATTCGCGATACTTTTAAATACTTATCAAGCCTCATGATTTTGCTCCTTTACATGTTCTAAAACATAAATTAAATCTTCAGCCCATCCTTTATAGACAGGCAATTCGATTGATATCATTCGATTCGTATACTTAATTTTAATCTCACTAGAGCGTTCCGAAATCAATTCAAAGAGACTGATCCCATCGACATTTGAACTGTATGCTTCTGTGAATCGTAATTCAACTTTATTCACACGTTCCTTAAATGATTCAATACGCTCGTCACGTAAGAAAATTTCTAAGCGTGTTTTTTCCAATAACATTGTTACCGACTCTGGAAGTTCTCCATAACGATCTCGCATTTCATCATAGAATCGTTTTAGATCAGAAATGGTTTCTAAGTCATTAATACGTTGATACAATTCCAGTTTTTCACCATCATCACTTGTAAAATCGTCGGGTAAATAACCATCGACACTTAGATTATATCGTGATTCTGTTTCCGGTGTTTCAATGCCTTTACCTTGACGCTCAGAAATAGCCTCTTTAAGAAGTTGAACGTATAAATCAATACCCACAGTGTCAATGAATCCGGATTGATTTCCGCCTAGCAATTCTCCCGCACCACGAATAGTAAGATCACGCATTGCAATCTTATAGCCACTTCCTAATTGCGTAAATTCCTTAATTGCTTGCAGACGTTTTTGCGCAACTTCTGTGATATTTTGTTTACTTGGGATCATAAAATATGCATAGGCCAAACGATCTGATCGACCAACACGACCTTTAATTTGATACAGTTGAGACAGTCCAAATCGATGGGCATTGTCTACAATAATTGTATTCGCATTTGGAATATCAATGCCTGTTTCGATAATTGTGGTACATACCAAGACGTTAATCTCTTTCTCAATAAACTGGATCATAACATCTTCAATGTCACTACGATCCATCTGTCCATGTATAACCGCAACACGCGCTTGTGGAACCGACATTGCAATATTATTTGCAACACTATAAATTTGCTCCACATTGTTGTAGAGATAGAATGCCTGTCCATCACGATTTAGTTCTTTTGCAAGAATTTCTTTAATTGTTTTTTGGTTTTTCTCGATTACATAGGTCATAACTGGGAGTCGATTTGACGGTGGAGTATTAAGTTGTGACAATGAGCGAAGACCAATTAATGACATTTGTAACGTTCTCGGAATCGGCGTTGCACTCAACGATAGTACATCAACCGATACTTTAAATTCTTTAATCCGTTCCTTATGTTCGACACCAAAACGTTGCTCTTCATCAATAATTAATAACCCGAGGTCATGGTGCTTGATATCTCGCGATAAAACACGATGCGTTCCAACTAAAATATCAACTTTTCCATCTTTAAAACGCTGAATGATATCTTTTTGTTCTTTATCAGATACGAAACGATTCAATACTTCAACCACAATTGGATAATTTGCGAAGCGTTCTTTAAACGTTCGAGCATGTTGGGCACTAAGAATCGTAGTTGGACACAAGAAGATAACTTGTTTACTATCTACAAATGCTTTAAATGCTGCCCGGATTGCGACTTCTGTTTTTCCGAATCCGACGTCACCGATAAGGAGTCGGTCCATTGGAAGCGGTCTTTCCATATCTTCCTTGATCTCTTTGATTGCTTGTTTTTGATCTGGAGTCAACTCGTACTCGAACTCTGATTCGAATTGCTTTTGAAATTCGGTATCAGGTTGGTATGCGTAACCAACACTTTCAATTCGCTGTGAGTATAGATTAACAAGCTTATCCGCAACTAATGCAACATCTTGTTTAACTCTATCTTTATTCTTTTGCCATGCACTACTTCCAAGCTTACTGAGCTTAACCGCAGTTGCTTCAGAAGACATGTATTTTCGAACTAAACTAAATTGTTCAAGAGGGACAAATAATTCATCACCATCACGATACATGATTCTCATAAAGTCTTTATGGACTCCTTCAATTTCTTTTGTCGTAATTCCCATGTAACGTCCAATTCCATATTGACGATGCACAACATAATCAGAAGTGTCTAAATCTTGAAGTTGGTTCAAAGATTCTGCTTTTGAGAATTTATTGTCATAGCGGTATTTCTTTTTACGATATTGGTATAGCTCTTTTTCAGTGAAAACAAGAATTCTTTCATCTTCTAGATAAAATCCACTTTGGATATCTGAGTAATCAATATAAATCCCTGGTTTACTTGGATAGTCCGTTAATACTGTATATGACATATCTGCATTAATGAGTGCACGGATAAATTCTTCCATGTTGTGTTCATTTAAGGCAATGATGACACGTTGGGTTATAGCTTCTTTACGAATCCATTGAAGTGTCTCCACGATATTATCCGATATTATGTTTGCACTATGCCAAGGAACGAAGACTTCATTTTCAATCTGATACTCATGAATTTTCATTTTTGAAGCATCATTAAGGTAAGAGCTATATTCTGCATACATATTATTAATATAGATTAACTCGTGCATGTCATACAATTCTTCGGAATACTCTGCTAAATCTATCGTATTTTGTTTTAATGTTCGTTCCACACCCTCAACCGAACTTAAAATTTGCTGCGCATCTTTCACGAAATCATAGATGGTTGCATAGTTTTCCCAGTATCCAAGAAGGGGATAGAGTGTCGTATCATATGACCCTTGGTTTATCTGCTCCCGTTTGACTTCAACGTTATTGATAAGCTCTTCATTTTTTTCTAATGCCAATGCTTGATCAACTTTTGATACAATCATCGTTCTATCGGAATCTGTTAATAACACATCATTCGCAAAGACGATTGTTGCAGATTCAAGTTTTTCTTCTGATCTTTGATCATCAATATTGAAGGATCGAATACTTTCAACCTCAACATCAAAGAATTCAATGCGGATTGGCTTTTCCATTTGAACTGAAAAGATATCACAAACACCACCACGCATTGCAAACGTAAACGGCTGATCAACGTATTTAACGCGCGAGTAACCCATATTTTGAAAGTATTGCGCAAGTTCAATTGGCTCAAACTGGTCACCAATTTTTATGGTTGTAATTGCCTCTTGTAATGTATTGGGTGACGAAAGTTTACGAATCGAAGCAATCGCATGCGTGATACATATGTCATAGTCATTTTCTAATATTCGATAGAGTGCCTCAATTCGATTAGCACGCATAATTTCAGATTGTACGATAGCTTCAACTCTTAGAGATTCTTCATGGTTATAATATATAACTCTTGAATCGGGACTTATTCGCTGAATTTGATCGAACAGTTCTTGAGCTTGTTGCTCATTTTCTTTAACAATAAATATTTTTTTCTTGTTTTTTAATGTTGCTCCTATAGCTAACATTGCTTCTTGCATCACGCTCAAATGGGCAAAGTTATCTTTGCCCTGGGTGTATTGTTCAACAATAGGATTCGATTTTAAGTAATCTTTAAGCCAATTCATGAATTATTTGCTCCATTATAACGGTTCATAATTTCAAGAATTTCTATTCCTTCAGCAAAATCAATCGCCGCATCTGCAGCACGTTCGATAGCTGTTTCTTCATCAATTTTTCCCATAACGTAATCTGCAGTATTCATATGGGGATTTTTTCCTATCCCCACCTTAATACGTGCAATTTCAGATGTACCAATATGTTCGATGATACTCTTGATTCCATTTTGTCCACCAGAACTGCCTTTCGCGCGGATTCTGATTTTTCCCAAATCAAGGTCTTTATCGTCACTTATGATAATAATATCCTCTGGATATGCATCATAATATGCCACAACTTCTCGGACAGCTTCGCCTGATAAGTTCATATATGTTTGTGGTTTAACGAGAATAACCTTTTGACCCTTTACGAATGTCTCCGCAATCAATGCTTTAAATTTCTTCGTAGAAATTGTTACTCCCAATTTAGAGGCAACTTTATCTATTGTAATAAAACCAGCATTATGGCGTGTACGTTCGTATTGTTTTCCGGGGTTCCCCAGACCTACAACTATTTTCATACATACCTCTTTAGAAAGAAAAGAATAAGGGCTTCCCCTTACTCTTTGTTTGGATCATAAATGATCTTTAGATGACGGTTACGGCCAGAACCTTCACTTAACGTTTTGACATTAGGGAAGTTCGTTAATTCTTTATGAATAACGCGGCGTTCATCATTTGGCATCGGATCTAACGATGCATCAACTTTAGATCGTTGAACTTGTTTAGCAATACGTTTTGCCATTGCTTTAAGTTTTTGGTAACGGTCATTTTTATAGTTATTAATATCAAGGCTAACAAAGAATCTACGTTTGAACTTAGCGTTAACAGCGTGACGAACCAATTGTCCTAGTCCATCTAGCGATTTACCACCACGGCCAATCAAGATTGCATTATTCTCTGCATTAATATTAATGCGAATATTATTATTGTTTTGATCAATTTCTATTTCAACGTTCTGGCCTAAACCACTAAAGAATGTAGTTAGGTAATCTTTAATGAACTCAGACACGTCTTGGAGGGCATATACTTCAGCAGTAACACTGGACCCAATTCCTAAGAATCCTGTCTTTTCTTCAGTTACGTAATATACTAAATCTTCGGGTTGAACATTTTTTTCTTTGGCTGCTTTACTTAGTAATTCATCCAAAGTCTTTGCGGTATATTGCTTCATGACTTCCTCCTACGAATTATTTTTGATCTGCGTATTTATTGTTAATATAAAGTGTTTGGAATAGTTGTCCCATAGCTGAAATCATCCAGTATAGACTCATTCCGATATTCCATGTTAAAGCAAAGAAAACGATCATTGCTAATGATACATACATCATTGAGCTTGCTGGGTTTGCTGGTTGCTTTTGATTTGGATATTTCTTCAATTTTTGTTTTGCTAAGTATTGTGGTAAGAACATTGATAATGCTTGGAAGATAACCATTAATGCGAATATTGTAATATACACAACATTCATTTCTTGGAATCCTTGCATTGGTGTTTTTTCTAATGTTTCTCCAAATACTGTTCCGCTAATAATTAAGTCTGCACGTGTAACCGCATAGTACATTGCAATCATGATTGGTAATTGTAATAATTGACCGCCGATTGCTGACATCGGTTTGATATCGTGTTTTTGGTATAGCTTTTGCATTTCGGTTGCTTTAGCCATTTTGGATTGTTGGTCAGTTCTGTTTCGGTATTTCTCTTCAATTTTTGCTTGTTCAGGTCCTAACAATTGCATTTTTTGTTGTTGAATTGTTGATTTGATTGATCCACGAATTGTTAATAAACGAATTAACAATGTAACGATAACAATTGATAATAACGCTCCAACATATTGAGCAAAGAAGTTAAGTAATTGTGCAATAGGCCATACAAAGATAGCGCCGAACCAGCTCTCTTTACCCCATGTCCATGCATCTCCTAATCGAATAATTGATTCTGGATACACTTGTTTCGTTACAGGATCAACATAGCTCATACATCCTGTTAGTACTACAAGTAGTAATCCTAGGAGTGCAATTTTTTTATATTTTCTCATCTAAATCTCCTAACATACGTACTGTTATATTTTAACTGTTTTTAGGAGTTTTTCCAAGTCTTTTCGGTTTTCCTCAAAACTTGTTTCAAAATAGCTTTTACGTACCATAATAATATAGTCATAATCACTTTCAAAAACTCCAATATCTTGAACCATTGAGCGTACTTGGCGCTTGGTTTTATTTCTTAATACGGCTCCACCTAGTTTTTTAGGAACTGATATTCCAAATCGTGGGCTCATCTCTTTTTTTGTATCTATATATACTGAAAAAGACTTCGAATTTTTGAAACGACGTCGTTGCATAATTCGCTGAAAATCTCTTGGATTTTTTACTCTAAGTTCTCTTTTCATAATTCACTTCCATCTTTACAAAAAAGCCACCCGCATGGGTGACTTTTTATGCAGATAACACTTTTCTTCCTTTTGATCTACGACGTGAAAGCACTCGACGTCCGCCAACTGTTTTCATACGGGCTCTGAAGCCATGGACCTTTTGGTGTTTCCTTTTGCTCGGTTGATAAGTTCTCTTCATTGAAAACCACCTCCAGTTCTTTTTTACGATAAAGAGCAAATGCTTTAAAATTATATATAATCTGTATCCAAATGTCAACGAAACCCACGAGTGAGTACGCTTTTTTTTATTGATTCAGAAAACATGCTTTTCCATCTTAACAAATTCAACAACATTTATCCACATTATTTTAATAATTTAAGGATTGGTGATAACCCTGTTTATAAATCAGTGGATTAAATATCTGTTTATTTTATCCACTTTGACTCTTAACACCTTTTACCACCACTTTTTAACATTGTTTATCAACACTTTGTTGATATGTGGGAAAGTACATTATATACAGTGTTTAAGCCCTATAATGATGTTGTTAATACGTTTGTAGTTCAAATATTATTCCTGAATAATTCATTTATCAACAGTTGTTGACTATCTTTTCAACTTTCCCCAATTAATCCACATTGATAATTTTGTGGATAAGTGTGGATAACTCTAAATTATCCACTGTTTACTGTATGGTCGATACTTATGATTGTGGATAACTTGTTATCAAAAAAATACCTGCTTTTTTTCTTATTTTTATTTGGTATTATAGTAAATGAACAAGGAGAAATGCCATGACAACGATGAAATTCTATTTAGAGGATGTTTGGGGAAAAGTTAAATCATATATTCAGAAAAACAGTCCTTTAGATGATATGATTTTTAAAACATATATTGAATCTGATACTCGTCTTGGTGCACTCGATGATGCAACGGCAACGATTGTTGTTTCAACTTATTTACAAAAAGTCATTCTGCATGATCAGCTTGAATACTTGAATAAAGCCATTAATTCTGTTTTAGAACGAGAAAACATGGTCTGCGAAGTTCTTGAAGAAGGTGAGTTCACACAGAAGAAGCCAATTACTGCTAATCCTGTTCCTGAAGTAAAGCGTGTTGTTAAATCTGATGGAATTGCTGTTGACCAGACTTTCGAAAATTTCGTAGTTGGACCTAGTAATAAGGAAAGTCATTCGGCTGCATTAGGTTGCGCGTATCGGCCTGGGCAGTTTTATACACCACTATTTATATATGGAAATTCTGGTTTAGGTAAAACCCACTTACTAAATGCAATTGGTAACTATATAAAAGGAAAGAATCCTAATGCGAAGGTCTTTTATACATCAAGTTCTGATTTTGTCAGACAGGTTGCCAACTCTATCCAGAATAGAGAAATTGAAGACTTCAAAGATCAAATGTATGATCTTGATGTTTTACTCATTGATGATATCCAGTTTTTAGCAGGTAAAGAAAAATCTCACGAGATTTTCTTCCATATTTTCAATGAATTAATTTATAACCGTAAGCAAATTGTTATTACTAGTGACAGACTTCCAACCGAAATTAAAGGACTCGAAGACCGCTTAATTAGTCGCTTTTCCTCAGGTTTATCTGTTGGCGTTGATTCGCCAGAGTTTGAAACTTCGCTTGCAATTCTAAAAATGAAAATAATGAGTCGAAGTGTTGATCCTGGTATTTTTGATGAAGATGTCCTCGCTTATGTCGCTGCAAATTTCTCTAAAGATGTGAGAACTTTAGAAGGTGCACTTAACCGCTTATTGTTTTACTCTATTCAATTCTCTAACAATGACCATATAAATTTAGATATAGCCATGTCTGCATTTAAGGTAACAAATGGACAACCAATAAAAACAAATGAATTGGATACAAAAACTATTAAACGTATTGTTGCTGACTACTATGGACTTACACAAGCTCAGCTTGTTTCTAAAGCACGAACAAAAGCAATTGCGAATGCACGCCATATTGCAATTTATCTATCGAGAAAGCATCTCGATTTACCGTACAATAAAATCGGTGAAGAATTTGGAAAACGTGATCATTCAACCATAATAAGTGCATGTGACAAAATTGAAAAGAAACTCAAAACAGATCAGCTTCTTGCACGGGCAATTTTTGAAATTGAATCTGAATTTAAAGCCAGCTAAATTTATCAGCTGGTTTTTCTTTTAGAGAAGTTATCAACAGTTATCCACATATTGATAACACACTAAAATAGCCTTATTTGCCGTATTATAGGCTCAAATGATATGTTATCCACTTTTCCACAGCCCTTAATAGTATTAAATTACTTAATATACTTATAAAT
>NZ_WTSY02000026.1 GCF_009828775.2 Erysipelothrix aquatica
TACTAATATCAAACACAATGATACACTTAGAAATAAAAAAACCATCATCATATTTCTATGACGATGGTACTGACTCTAAATATGTCGGACTATCTCACCAACACTAGATTATAAAGAGCCTTTTTTTTTAGATATCGTACAAGTCTTTAAAGAAGGAGTTGATCTGACTAACAGAATCAATAAGATTACTACTATCATCAATATGTAAAAGTAATCTATCTACCATTTCTTCGTGGAAATGGTTATGGATATCCATAACTTCTTTCCCTTTTTCAGTCAATCCGAGACGATAGATACGTCTATCGTTCACGTCTTGTTCTCTATACACATATCCCTTGTGAGTTAAACGATTGATTGTTGTTGTCAGCGTTCCTTGGGTTATCCTAAGGCGCGCTGCAACATCACTCATCATTTTAGTATCACTATTTTGTATGCCTTCAAGCGTATGAACTTCAGTCATGGATAGTTTTACGCCATGAACACGATGGTAGCGTTCTTCAATAATCAAAATTTGATTAAAAATATCGACCAGCAATTCATTCAATACCTTTCGAGCATCAGCTGTCATATGCTAGATTTACGCTTCTAAAGCTTTTTGAGCTTTTGTTACTAATGTAGCAAATCCTTTTGGATCGTGAATAGCAATTTCTGATAACATTTTACGGTTAATATCGATGTTTGCTAAACGAAGTCCATGCATTAAAGTGCTGTAGCTCATGTCATTTTGACGTGCTGCTGCATTAATACGTGTAATCCAAAGTTTACGCATTTCACGTTTAAGTTGTTTACGGTCACGGTAAGCGTAACGTAGTGAACGCATAACTTGTTCATTCGCTGTACGGTATAACGTATGTTTTGAACCATAGTACCCTTTAGCTAATTTTAAAACCTTTTTACGGCGTGCACGTGACGCCACTGAATTTGTTGATCTTGGCATTTAATTCGTCCTCCTTAGAAACCTTGTAACAAGTGTTTAATACGTTTGTAGTCGCTCTTAGAAACAAGAACAGCCCCACGTAATTGACGGTTTTGTTTTGTTGTTTTGTGACGTTTAAAGTGAGAAACGTATGCTTGTTGGCGTTTTAATTTTCCCGTACCTGTACGTTTTACACGTTTTGCTAAAGTACGCTTTGTTTTCATTTTAGGCATTCTGAAGCCCTCCTTCAATATTCTTAGTTTTTATTTGGAGAGATAACTACTGACATTGTGTTACCTTCGAGTTTAGGCATTTTTTCGACACTACCCAAGTCTTTTGTCTCCTCGATGAAACGATTCATTGTCTTGCGACCAACATCGATACGTGTCATCATACGACCTCTAAATCGCATATCAAGTTTAACTTTTGTGCCTTCTGCGAGCCATTTACGAGCATGCTTTAATTTTGTATCAAAGTCATGTTGGTCAATAACTGGAGAAAGACGCAAAGGTTTAATTTGAGTAACGTGTTGATTACGTTTCGCTTCTTTGGCCTTCTTTTGTTGCTCATAGCGGTAACGCCCGTGATCGAGAATTTTCGCTACTGGCGGATTACCATTTGGTGCAACAACAACTAAGTCAAGATTTAGCTCAGATGCTTTTTCCAAAGCTTCGCGGCGCATCAAAATACCAAGTTGTTCTCCGTTTGGTCCGATAACTAACAATTCTTTAAAGCGAATTGCATCGTTCACCATATCATCTTGAGCTGGCTTGCGATTGTCTTGTCCCATTCTTCTACTGATAAAACTCACCTCCTCTGGTGTTGAAACAATAAAAAAGTGTGTACATATTATAAGAACACACTCAAAGGTTATAATTTAGAACCTAAGCCTTTACCTATGACGTCAGTCATCAGGTGAGAAGAGTGCTTCTACTTTCTTATTGCTCGTAAAGTATAGCATCCCCACTGGCTTTCGTCAAGGTTTTATCTTATTTAATTTATCGCATAATAAAGCTGTATTAAGCTTTTATTGTTCATCTTGTGTTGCTTCAAGTTTTTCAAGCATTTCATCAATCTGAACTACTTTATCAAGGAATACTTTTCGTTGATCATCTGTTAATGTATCTCCGTATTTCTCGATAAAACGTAAAATCGTTTCAAATCCACTTTCGATTTTCTCAACTGTTTTCTCTAGATTCTTGTCCATAATATCTCCTTACTAGTTTAGTGTAACAAATTACAACTCATTCTGTCTAACTAAATTCATACAACGGTTTTGATTTATGTAAAATAGGCAGTCTTCAGTCCCTTTCGGAATTGTTCATTATACTGTTTCACTTCAAGATACAGGTTATCCCTATAGAGACGATCAGCACGTTCTACAAACTCTATCGAAATTCCTGTGGCTTCAACATCGATTCTATAGTTTTCATTCAGTACATTTTCAAGTAGCATTATGAAGTTTTGTAATTGTAATGTATTTTGAAGGTTTTCAGAGTATTTTATGAATGTATAATCATTGATGTACATTTCTGTTGTTACTTCGCCAACAAGATTATCTGCATTATTAAACAGAATCCACGTTGGATTATCAGATGATTTACGAGGTTTTCCTTGTCGCCACGAATCATCAGGCAAATCAAACACATCATGACAACATGAACACATTCCATTTGTAAAACTGATTGCAAAAAAATCAACATCTAGGGATTCAGCAGTCACGGTTTTAAAAACATCATATTTAATTAATGTATCTAGTGTATGCATCTGGATTCACCCCTAATTCTTCGTAAAAATCTGGTCGAAGAGTGCTAAGTCTTCTCTCACTTTTTCAATATTTGTCTGGTAGTATGCTCTTTTATTTATGATTTCAACTGTTACATAACTCAGGTTTAACAGTGCTTGCATGTGATGACTCACAGTTGCACCACTGATATTCAGTTCTTCAGCTAATTGCGCACCATACTTTGTTTCTTCTAAGCAACGTTTCAAAATTTCAAATTTTGTGGTCTCCCCCAAAACTTTCAATCCATCTTGGAACCTCTTTTCAGTGGCTTCAAGATTTGTTTCCAACTGTTCTAACTCCAGCATAATGTCCGAAACAACAATTTGGACTTCATTTTGAAAAGGTGTGTGATTGATCGTCAACCGATCATGAAACAGAAAACTTGGTGTCAGTAAAACAGTCGGGATTTTTTTTATTTGCGGAAAAAATCCTGCAACAACATCAATCATTTTTTGCTTATCGATGGTTTTCTCAAAAGCATCATTTACTGCAGGAAGTTGTTGATCAAGCTGTGCGATTAGCGCTGTATAATGATCCATTGTTCGTGCATAAACGACCTCAACAATCTCTCGATCATGCATCAATAGATTCAGACGATATTTATCTTCAACTTGAATGGAATCAGATTCGATGATGAATTGCGAAAGTGTACGCATACTTTCAAACGTCGTGTTCAATGCCTCATTGATAATGTCAATCATTTTATCACTACCAAAGTGTTTGACCAAACCAAAAAGCTCCGCAAGTGAATAATGATTATTGACATTAAGCGGTTTAAACATTAAGTCATAGTCATTGTTTTCTACTATACCATAGGCTTCAATAAAACGGTGACGCTCAACAAAAGCTTCCGACAATGTGAGTGCAACATCCTGTTTGGTACTAAAACGCTGATCTAGCGTATCCAAGTTTAGTGGTACTTTATGTTCATAGCGCAATGTCAAATACCGAAGTAATTCTTGGGTTACAGTTCCGAGTGGTTTGATTGATATTTCCATGTTAGGCCATCCTTTGCATCAGGCGATCATTTTTATATCGCAAGAGTATTGATATCAACAGTATACCATAGGTCATTGCTATCAAGGGCAATGGAATTTGAGTCATTAATAGTGTTGTTATGAGTGATCCTAAGGGCATTGAACCATAAACTGCTGCATTCAACAACGCACTGACGCGTGCCAGTTGATCTTTATCAACTGATTTCATGAGTGATACATTTATCGTTGGATTAAGGATACCGAATCCAACACTTAAAACTGTAACACTAATTCCCATCATAGCGGTCATAAAGGATACATACCCTACGGTTCCCATTAATAAAAGACCACTACATCCAACTAAACCCGACACAATAAATAACGTGTATGGATTATATTTTTGAGCAAGTGTTGGGTAAATGAATGACCCAAACAGGGTTCCTAGTAGAAAGAGAATATTTAAGAACGCGAGCGTCTCTGGTCCACCAAAGATAACTTCAATTGTAATTGGGGTCATGATAATATTAATCCCTGTCAAAAATACTTGCATTAAGAAAATCACGACTGTTAGCTTTACAAGATAAGGGTGATGAATGAATGTTTCCCACCCTTCTTTAAGTGATTCGCTATAGGACTGTTTTTCGATTGAACGATTTCTTGCATCTGTTTTTAGTCGTAGGAGGATAAATGCACTGATAAAGAATGAAATCCCATCAACCCACAATGCCGCAATACTTCCAAACATCGCAATGACAATCCCTGCAAGGGATGTTCCTATAAGCGCCGACAATGTCGCAGACATCTGACGCAGTGATGTTGCTGATTCAAAATGCTCCACGTCAACGATATGCGGCATTAAGGATGTAGCTGCCGGTTGTCGCAACGACTCCATGCATGTCATTAAGAATGTAAACACAAGTATAAGATACCCATTTGTATACCCTAAGTTGGTAATCATAATGAGTGTGAGCACCAAAATTCCACGCCCAACATCTGTTACAACCATAACCCAACGTTTCGACAGTCGTTCGATATATACACCTAAAAAAGGTTGAATAATAAGATTCGGAATTGCATTAATAGTGAAGTTTAGCGCAAACCAAAATTTTGATCCAGTAATCTCGTAGACTAGCCAGGACATTGCTAGTGCGTCAAAACTATCGCCAAACGTATTAATAATGCCGGCAATCCAAACTTTGATGAAGTCTGGATATTTCTTTAGAACTATGTATGATTTTATCATTAGATTCACCTCTAACGATATTGTAAACGATGATTAGATGTATGTCAATGCTTCGTTAGATAACCATCTAATTCAATGGTTAAAGAAAAAGACCCGCATTCGGGTCTTTTTCTAATTAGTCTTCACGAACGATTTCAAGATGTAATTCGTTCAATTGCTTTTCAATCGCAGGGCTTGGTGCATTTGTAAGTGGGCATCGTGCAGATGCATTTTTAGGGAATGCAATAACGTCACGAATTGTATCCGAATGCGTTAATGCCATTGCGAATCGGTCAAGGCCAAATGCAATTCCTCCGTGTGGCGGTGTTCCATATTGGAATGCATCCACAAAGAAACCGAAACGACGTTGAATTTCTTCATCGGTAAATCCGATCATTTGGAAAAGTTTTTGTTGAAGTTCTTGTTGGAAGATACGCATTGATCCACCAGCTACCTCAAAACCATTTAACACGAGGTCATATGCTTGCGCAATTACTTCTAGAGGTTTTTCATCTAGCAACGCAACATCTTCAGCTTTAGGCGCTGTAAATGGATGGTGACGTGCAACTAATACGCCATCTTCTTCTGCAAACATTGGGAAGTCAACAACCCAGCAATATGCAAATGTATTCAATGGTACAAGATCGAAGTCTTTACCTAAAGCAAGGCGTAAAGCTCCAATCGCTGTAGCAGTAAGTTCCCACTCACCACTTCCGATGAAAACTACGTCACCAACTTCTAGGTTGAACGCTTCAATCATGGCTTCGCGTTCTTGCTCACTAATAAATTTCGCAGCAGATCCACTCAATGCGTCTGCTTCAACTTTTAAGACAACAAGTCCTTTAAGACCATATTTTTTTACAAGGTCTGTATATTTATCCGTTACTTTACGGGTGATGGCATCTGCTTGTCCTTTAAGAACCAACCCCTTCAATGATCCCCCTGTCGTTAAAGTATCACTAAATACTTTAAATTCGGAAGTAGCAAAGACTTCACCAAAATCTTTTAGTTTCATGTCAAAACGTAAATCTGGTTTATCGCTTCCATAGTCATTCATTGCATCTACAAACTTAATTTTTGGAATATCTGGTTTAGCTTCACCTAAAACGTTCACCATAACATTATCTACAATTCCTTCGATAATTTCTTGGAATTGATTTTCTGACAAGAAGGATGCTTCGATATCGACTTGCGTGAAGTCCAATTGGCGGTCAGCACGTAAGTCTTCATCACGGAAGCAACGCGCTACTTGGTAATAACGTTCAAACCCACCAATCATTAATAGTTGTTTGAAGATTTGTGGTGATTGAGCAAGCGCATAAAATTCTCCTGGATGCACACGGGATGGTACGAGATATTCACGAGCACCTTCAGGTGTCGATTTAGTTAACATTGGTGTTTCAATATCAATGAAATCTTGTTCTTCTAGTGTACGACGCATTTCACCCACGATTTTCGCACGGGTCACAAGACGTTGTTGCATGATTGGACGACGTAAGTCTAAATAACGGTACTTCAAACGTGTTTCTTCAAGTGCATCTGTTTCATCAGCAATAATCATTGGTGTTTGTGCTGCTTTATTGATAATTTCAACGTTTGTGATTTCAATTTCAACATCACCTGTTGCGATTTTAGGGTTCTTATCTTGGCGTTCACGAACAATTCCCGTTACCGCTAAGACATATTCATTTTTTATCCCTTCAACAATTGGGTACTCGTCATGATTGACTACAAGTTGGACAATTCCACTGCGGTCACGCAGATCAATAAAGTTGATGGAGCCAAAGTTTCGGCGTTTTGCTACCCATCCTACAAGTGATACTTCTTGACCGACATGTTCCATTCGTAATATTCCATTATGATGTGTTCTATTCATACTATTTTTCTCCTAACCATGCTTTTACATGTGTTACAACTTCGTTCGCACTGACACGAATTTGTTCCTGTGTTTCAATATTTTTAAGTGTGAATTCCCCTTTTTCAAGTTCATCATCACCGCATAATAATGCGATTTTCGCATTATTACGATCAACCAATTTAAATTGTGCTTTAAATGATTTGTTTTCAACATCCATGTCACAGACATAGCCTTCTTGACGCAATGATTGAATCATTGCAAAGACCGCATTATTGGATGCAGCTCCCATTGGCATACCAAAGACATCAACACCGTCCTCAGTATCGAACTCAATCCCTGAATCTTCTGCTAAAATGAGCAAACGTTCAAGTCCAATTCCAAGACCAACAGCACCTGTTTCTGGACCGCCAAAGTAGTCAATGAGGTGGTTATAACGTCCACCGCCAAAGATGGTTGATTGGGCACCTGCTTTTTCATCTGTCGAGACTACTTCAAAGACAGTGTGGTGATAGTAATCCAAACCACGAACTAATCGACTATCAATTTCATACGCGATACCCTGCGCATCAAGTAGTGTCTTGAGGGATTCAAAGTATTCACGTGATGTCTCGTTTAAATAAGCGTAGTTTGTTGGGGCTGTTTGAACTGCGACGTGATCGTGATCAACTTTACAATCAAGCATACGGAGTGGGTTTTGCTCGTAACGACGGTTGCAATCACCACACATTGTCGAAAGATGCGGTTTGAAATGTTCACGTAGCGCAACTTTATAATTTTCCTGACTTTCTGCATCTCCGATTGTATTGACAAGGAGTTTGAATTTCTTCAATCCAACTTCGTGTAAGAATGATAATCCTACTGAAATGGCTTCTACATCAACCATTGGGCTAATTGGTCCAATTAATTCAACTCCAAATTGGTGGTGAATGCGCATGCGCCCTTTTTGCGGACGTTCATAACGGAAGTTTGGCGCAATATAGAAATATTTTTGAAAGCTTCCTCCGGTTGCATACAATTTGTGTTGTACAAAAGCACGGGCAACACCTGCAGTTCCTTCAGGACGAAGTGTTAGTGATGGACTCTCACCATCACGATTCTTGATCACAAATGTGTACATTTCTTTGTTGACGACATCACTTGCATCATTTTCACGTTTGAATACTTCAGTATGTTCGTACATAGGGGTACGCATTTCTTGGATATGGTAACGATCACAAATCTCACGTGCAATCTTTTCAAGTTTTTGCCATTTTCGGGCTTCAGCACCGTATACATCTTGTGTACCACGGGGTGCGATATATTTTTGACTCATGTCTGTTCCTCCTCGAATATATAAAAAGGTGCTACCAAGGACGTCTGCGACGTGGTACCACCTTTGTTTGTTTACTCAAACCTTTAACGCAGGTATACGACAACCCCTACTCATTTCAGGGCTATTTCTCCCATGTGTCCCATTGCTTCACGTACATGTGCTTTTCACCAACCAGCACTTCTCTTTGCTACTTTCAACAACTTAATCATGTTCTTCGAATATTGATATCACTTTAACATAGTATGATTGAAAAGGCAATCACAATGTTATTCGGTCAACACGTAATACGCTATCAACTTTGCGCAGGTTAACAATTAAAGTACGTAAATGATCAGCGTCTTTGACAACGACACGCATGGTTGTATTAACATGGATGGCATCAGGATCAACTTCGGAATTAACGGCATTAAGCTTTACTTTAAGTTGCGATACAATCGTAACTAAGTCCGTCAATAAGAAACTTCGATCAGTCGACAGAATTTTTAGTACTGCCTCATATTCTTTGCCGCTATGTTCGTCTTCCCAATAAACATCAATCAAGCGTGATGTCTCGTTCACAATATTGGGGCAATCCGTACGGTGCACCTTTACGCCGCTTCCTTTGGAAACATAGCCAATGATTTCATCGCCATAAACAGGATTACAACATTGACTTAAACTAATCATCATGGAATCAATTCCCGGAACACGAACACCAGTTTTTCCATTTGATTGTTTGCTAGATTGTAGTGCATTACGACTTACGGCACGGTCAAGCTTACTAGACTCTTGTTGAATTTTAATATCAAGACGCTCAAACAATGCGGGTAATGATAATGATTTCGTCGCAATGGCAAACATCAAATCATCGTACGAAGCCACCGAGAATTCTTTGTATGCAGCTTCAAATTTTTTAGAATGACGCAACTCTTTCTCATCAACACCACGGCGCTTACATTCTTCTTTGAACATAGTTTCGCCTTTACTGATGTATTGAGTTTTATCATCTTGTTGTTTCTTTTGGATGTAACTTCGGATTTTGTTCCGAGCATGTGTCGTTTTTACAACTTTAAGCCAGTCTTCACTTGGTGTTGATTGCTTATTGGTTTTCAACTGAACAACATCACCCGTTTTTAGTGGCGTATTTAGTGGCACAAGTGTTCCATTAACAATTGCTCCAACTGTCTGATGTCCTACTTCTGTATGTACACGATATGCAAAATCAATCGGTGTGGCACCATTGGGTAAATCAATCACGCGGCCTTTTGGTGTCATAACATACACATTTGCTTCAAAAATATCTTTTTGTAACAAATTCATGTAGTCCTCTGCGTTTTGATCGACCCCTTCAGTGATGGTATTAAAATCTCTAAACCATGAGAGACGGTCTTCAATTTCGCGCTGGTTAGTTTCCGTATTTGTGGATCCCTCTTTGTATCGCCAGTGAGCAGCAACCCCACGTTCAGCAATTTCATCCATTCGCTTTGTTCGAATTTGGACTTCAAAAATATTGCCTTCATCACCAACAATGGTTGTATGAAGTGATTGGTACATATTCATCTTCGGCATTGCAATATAGTCTTTCAAGCGCCCTGGAATAGGACGATACGTTGCATGAATATGCCCTAAGATTTCATAGCAGTTGAGCTCAGTTTCGGTAATGATACGAATTGCGAGCAAATCCAAAATCTCATCAAATCGTTTATGTTTTTGATTCATTTTTTTATAAATACTGTAGAGATGTTTTGAACGCCCAAACACATTAAACTTAATATTATTTTCAAGCAAGAGTTCGGCAATTTCTTCAATCATGCTTGTGACCGATGCATCACGTTCCGCTTTTCGAGAATCAACAAGACGAGCGATTTCATAGTACTTATCTCGGTGAAGATAGCTAAAACTCAAATCTTCAAGTTCGTTTTTGATTTCTCCAAGCCCAAGTCTATGAGCAATTGGTGCATAAACATCGAGTGTTTCCGCAGCAATTTTCTGTTGTTTTTCTGGTTTTTGATATTGTAACGTTCGCATATTATGGAGGCGATCTACCAGTTTGATAAAGATAACGCGAACATCTTTCGCCATCGCAATAAAGATTTTACGGTGATTTGCAGCTAGGTACTCTCGTTCATCTTTAAATTCAATATTTCCAATTTTAGTGACACTTTCGACAAGCGTCGCAATCTCTTCAGAAAAGGCTTCAGTTAGTTCTTCTTTAGTAACATCTGTATCTTCAACAACATCATGGAGCAAACCCGCCGCAATGGTTGTCGGTGACATTCCCATGTCAGCTAAAATATAGCCAACATGGACTAAATGGACAAGGTAAGGTTCCCCACTTTTACGATATTGACCGTCATGATGTTCTTTGGCATATGCGTACGCACGTTCGATAAGATCAATGTTTTCCGGGTTTGTAATATATTTCCCGACTTCATCCATCATTGTTTCGAATGATACTTCTTTGAATTGACTCATGGTTACCCCTCCTTAATTTGGAAAAAAACGAAGTTTACACTTCGTTATTAATATTGCATCATTGCAAAGACTTCAATGCCTTCTAATTTTTTACGGCCTTCGAGCTCTTCAAGTTCAATTAAGAACCCACACCCGACGACTTCACCGCCTAGTTCACGCACAAGCGCAACGCTTGCTTCGATGGTTCCACCAGTTGCTAGGAGGTCATCAATGATGAGGACCTTTTGTCCTGGTTTTATGCCATCTTTATGAATATGAAGTTCATTTGAACCATATTCTAAATCATAAGCATAGCTTACTGTTTCTCGTGGTAATTTACCTGGCTTACGGACTGGAATAAATCCAACTTCTAAGTTATAGGCAACAGGGCATCCAAAGATAAATCCGCGTGATTCGGGTCCAACAATAACGTCAGCACCGACTTTCTTCGCAAATTCTGTGAAACGTCGTGTAGCTTCGGCGAATGCTTCGCCATTAGCCATTAACGGCGTAATATCTCTAAATTTAATACCTGGTTTGGGAAAATCTTCGATTGTAGCAATATAGTTTTTTAAATCCATAATGTCCTCCATAGTGCAATAGCCATTATATCATATTTTTTTCTGTTTTTGATAACGATTAAAATAAAATACACCGAAGCCAGCACCTAATAGAAGTACAATACTTCCAAGAATCCAAATAACCGTCATATCTGACGTTTTTGATGCTTTGTTGAATGACAACACAAGACGGGAATCAAGCGGAGCTATCGTTACTTTTTTATCAGCTGTCGTGACAGTTTGTGGGTTATTTCCTAACTCTGACCCACTGACTGTATATACAAAATGAATTTGACTATCACTGGACTCAAAGATTTTAGCTGGAAATGTAACTTTAACACCATTTACATCCAGATTTTTAGGAAAACGAATATCAAATGCTTTGCCATGAACATGTTCTCTCAAAGGTGATGTATTCGATAGTGGATCAATCGCGAAGCGCATATTGTAATCTTTGGTTAGCGGTTTAGAAAACGTATATTCCGCAACTGTTCGCTTTTGTTCGCTGGCTTGTAGTTCAACAATGAGTGGTATATCTGCAAGCGTCGCAAGCGACCCTTCTGGAACCTTAATTGCATCAATACGTGACATATTCTTCTCAAAGTACTGACTTGGAAGTTGGACGACAATTTTTTGTTTTCCTGCGATTGCTTTCGCAATGATATCTTCGGAAATAGTCAGTGATTGTTTCATTTTATCATTTATTTGGTTCTTCTGAAGTCCGACGGTTATTGCATCATTTGTCACCCCAAGTTCAGAAAGTGTAATCATTTCAGCACCTGATTCAGTTTGTTTGGGCGTTACTTCTATCGCTAACACTGTAGAAATTCCGTTAACTGTGGCGGTAATCGTAGTTTTTCCAACATTTAGACCAACAATCATTGATTCGTCAATCTTGACAATGCTTGGATCTTTAACGCTATATTCGACGTGACGTTTTGTACTCGTATCATAAGGAACATAAATGAGGCCTGGTAAGTCTTTGCTATTTCCTTCAATGATTGAAAGGGATTCGGGATTAAATGTAATACTTTCTAGCGGTACAACAACATTTACTTTTATCGACGCAACTTGATCTCCGATTGAAGCAGATATGGTTGTCGCTCCAATACTATGACCCGTTACAGTTCCGTTCTCTACCGTAGCAACAGCAGAATTAGTACTACTCCATACAATTGCACTTTGGTTTAAGTTTGGATCGGAAAGCGTATACTCTAGTGCATAACTGGAGCCTCGGTTCAAGGAGATTTCATTGTGGGCGAAGGTTACTGAACCACCAACGGGTTTAACAGTAACTACAATGTCTTTTTGATATCGTTCACCTTCGATAACTGCATAAATCGAAACTGTTGTCGTTCCAGGATTTTTTGCACTGACAAACCCTTTATTATCGATTGTTGCGATATTGGCATCTGCCGTCGAAAACGTGACTTGAGCTTCTTTATTATCAACAATTGAGTAGGTAATTGTTGTCGCTTGAAACTGTTCCAATGTTAATTGCGTTTCGTTTACGATGATTGGATCTGTGAGATTTTCTTTGGAATCTGTCGCTGCTGTGTCGTCTGATACCTCAGCATGAACTTTGAATGTATGTGGAACGACAGTGGGAACTATCAGTGACACAATTAAAAATATCCCCAATGTATTGCGTAATCTTAGACGTTTCATAGGCGTTCCTCCTTTTTATTTATCATAACACACTTAAATTATATCTTCGATTAATATTGATAATTTGCGTGTGTTGCTTAAGTCTAATTCACCAATCATATAGGTTCTTCCAACAAGTTGGTTACGTGTAAATTGTTTCGTGAAAAACACTGCTTCTTGAATCGGATAATCACTGAATGTAAATTTAAATCCATAACCATTGAGATTAACAAGTCCATATACAGGTGGTAATGGAATCTTAACTTTTGGTAGCTTAAACGCCTCGCCATACGGTTCAAAATCAGTTAGCTGACGCATTGCTTTATGCGTAACATCTACAGGATCTACCGAAACGACAGCTGTATCCGTTTGTACAAATGGCGGCAATGTATCAACGACAGCTCTTACATCAGTGACAAATTGAGAGTAGAATTCTTTTTTTATTGTCATCCCAAATGCAAAGTCGTGTCCCCCCATCGCTTCGAAATAGTCACGATTAATACTGGAGAAGATATCCTGCAATGAGTGAGTCATGGAACGCCCACTCCCTTTAAGCGTTGTTTCATATTCCGTTAAAACTAACGTCGGCTTCTGTGTTACTGATGCAACTTGATTAGCGACAATACCCAGAAGGCCTTCATGAAATGAAGCATCCGTAATAATCTGAATAGCATCATCGGTCACTTTTTCCATCGCGACAGCTTGAAGTTGTTTCCCTTTCTCTTTTCGAAAATCATTCAATTTGAGCAGTTGTTTTGAATATGAATTAATGACTGCATCATCAGCAGTTGTAAAATATTGAACCACTGTATTCACATTCGCAACATCAGCCATTCGACCGACACTGTTGATTTTCGGTACAAGCTGAAATGCTAATAATTTGGCAGAATAATGTGTATATTGGTTTCGTTTAACAATTTTATCAAATTGTTTGAACTGGCTTTCATTCAGTGCTTTTGTACCACGACGCACGATTTCACGATTTTTGCCCCATAGTGGCATCACATCCGCAACCGTTGCGAGTGCCGCAAGGGAAAGCATGTAATCATCAGCAAGTCCCATTGTCTCTGCAACACAATAAATTAAACCCGTTGCACACATCGATGCAGCATAGGGTTCACAAACATCTGGATGCAAGAACGCTTCGATAGGAAGAGGTTCTTCAATGATATGGTGATCTACAACAGCAACCCGCATACCATAGGACAGTGCCCGTTCAATTTCAACGTGGGCTTTAACCCCATTATCAATTATTAAGACATCCGTATATCCTTTTTTATGGGCAGCATCAATCGTATTGACATTAACACCATAGCCTTCCTTAAATCGGTCTGGAATATAGTAACCAGGATCTAAACCAAGTTTGCGGGCCAAAAGTACTGTCAAACTCGTGGATGCGATTCCGTCACAATCATAATCTCCACAGATTATCAATTTATCGGCAGACTTTAAAAAATCCGCAATATGCGCTATTGCTGGATTTTCTACTTTTTTTGTTTCAGGGTGAATCAGTGCTAACTCTTGTGCATCACTCAGTTCGAGTGCTTCAAAGAGTTTTTGAACTAAAGGTTCATAATGTTTAAGATGTGAAGTCATCATAAGATTTAAATACCTTTCTTTTTAGAAGACAGAGGCCATAATATGTAACAATTGAAACTAAAATTGATACGACCACAAAGAAGAAATTTTTACTAATTTCTATACCTGTCGTTAATGGAATAACGATCAGTATCACCGATATAATCGATGCAAGTATACTTCCGAGCATAAATGCTGTCGTTACAAATTTATTCACAAAATTGTCAAAATCCAAATTGTTGTCGAGCATCAATTCGCTGGAATAGATGTTGGATACGATAAACGGTATTGCCCATGTAACAAAAATCATTTCGCGATTCCAACGAACACTGAAAATCATTGAGAACAGGACATAGAAGACGAACGATAAAAGACTGACCATCCCTGCCATTACCGTGGGTGTTTTAACGTAAACAAGTCGTAGCATTAACATCGCAACCACCGACATTAAAACGTAGGTAAGGTAGAATTCTGGTCGCACCAACGGAAATGGAATGGGATCAGTTGAGTAGTATGAACTCTCAAATCCTGTTTTCTTCGCAATCGATTCGCGCGCAATTTGTAAATCAATCGTATCTACATTTTCATCGAAATAGATCCAGATGTAGCCTTGCTCACTCACTTGATAATCAATTTGATTCTCAAACATTCCAATTGAATTTAAAATAGCTTCTATTTCTAAGTAAGTACGTGAACTACCGTGCGGAACAATTAAAACATTCTGTTTTGCGAAATCCTTGCTCTTGTGGAACCGTGGTGTGTTGTTGATGGAGAAAAGACCCATAACAATGACAATTCCTGTTACCAGAATCAAAATGTTATAGAATGCCCGACGGGGCTGGCTCGGTTTACCGAAGAAATCTTGTTCAGTAAAAATTAGATCTTCTGGTTCAAGATGACTTTTAATTCGGTTGAAAGCCCACTGTGAAATCATGATATCAACCAAAAAATATGTAAACGTAAAGACTAAAACATAGGATGCATTAATGGTAAAACCATAACCATAAAATGTATACATAAGTAAAGCAATCACTGCAAAGCTGGATGCCATAATCTCTGCGCGTCTCATACTCAATTTGGATTGATTTACAGATTCTATGGACTTACCATTGTGTGTTCGATTAAAGACATGGGTTTGAATCATCGCAATTAGGTAAACAAGGACTATCGTATACCAAAGTGATTTGGTAAACGGATAACCCATGATATCCATAAATAGAAGACCTGCAAGAATTGCAACACTAATCTGTGTCGCACTTAAAATTCCGACAAAGCGGAATTTTACAATTAGGAATATATACGTTAATGCAACGATTGCGATGATATACAAACTGACGAAACTTTGATTGTTTCGAAGTTTCGTTGTCGAGCCAAAGGTATCCAGACGCAATACCTCTACATCGTCAACACTAGATATCATTGCTTTACGGAAATCTTCCGCACTTTCAACGCCAGAAATTGTAATAATAAACGTATCATCCGATATCTGTTTACGTTCCCATTCACGATTTTGTGTTGTTTGACCGTCCAAAAATGCGTTCAGAGACGGTACATCACTGGTCTTCACGATTGTTGATATATCGCGTCCAAAACCTATTCCCGTATGAATTGAACTGGAAATAGCCAAAGTAAAAAAAACCATCCCAAGCGTTAGGATGAGTCCAATAAACGCGAGCCGATAATCTTTTCTTGTTTTCATTAGAGCTCCTCAGTATCCAACAACGCTTTGAAATCATCGAGTGTTGATTTGTAGCCTTGGATTTTTGATTCTACAGCGAGCCAACGTATAATGTCTTCATCTTTTATATTAAGAACTTGATCTGCCAAATCACTAAGGCGTGTCGGTTTTTGGTTTTTCCAAATATGCGTCGTAAACATACGATACAAATCGTCATAGGAAATTCCCTCAAGCCCTCCGTTATGGAGTTGTCGCAATTTTAATGTTAGTAACAATCTAAATTGTTGAGAATTCTCGTTCATTGCTTCACCCCATTCATACCTATCATCATACACGAAAATGCACAAATAAAAAACTCTTATTCAAGAGTTTTTATGTATTCTTTAAAGATTGTTCCCCGCTGCTCGTAGTTATCAAATTGATCATAACTTGCACAAGCTGGAGATAATAGGACTACATCGCCACTAACAGCTATGTTTATGGCATTTTTGGTTCCATCAAGCATTGTTTTGACCACAACTGCATTAGGGAAAACTGATTTAATTTGTTCAGCACTTTCGCCAAAAACATAAATAGCTTTAATACGATTTGCGTAAGGACGAAGTCCTTCAAATGATATTCGTTTGTCAAATCCACCAGCAAGTAAGATGATATTTTTGTCAAATGCTTTTAGCGCAACTTCTGTGGATTCAGGATTAGTTGCTTTAGAGTCATTATAATAGCGAACACCATTCACTGTTGCTACATACTCTATACGATGTTCTACGCCAGTAAACGATGCAATCACATTTTGGATTGTCTCAACTGGGACATGAGCCCGATAGGCCATATACGCTGCGATTGCGGCGTTATAAATGTTATGCTCGCCAACAATTTTTAACGACGTTTGATCAAATAGTCTAACATCCCGATACATAATATGCGTTCCATCACGATAAATATCTGTATTTTGATTTTTAAGCGAAAGGGTTATTGTTTCGCCTTGATAGTTTTGCGTTAAGCGTACGATATTTGCGTCATCCATGTTCTTCACAAAACATTTAACATTTGGCAAAATACGTACCTTTTCAGCATAATATGCCTCAGCATTGCCGTCATACCGATCCAAGTGGTCAGGACTTAAGTTTAATATCCCGTAAACATCCGGTGCAAACGAAGGCGTTCCTTCCATTTGAAAAGCTGAAATTTCTAAAGCAACATCACGCGCCGCATCCCCATCTTTAAAGACTGCTTCACTTAATGCATAACCCACATTCCCAGCAAGCAACGCATTGGCATTTTTCGACACGAGCATTTCATGTAACAGCGATACAGTCGTTGTTTTACCATTCGTTCCCGATACGGCGTAGTACGTGTAATGAGGTGCAAACCATGTTGCTACTTCAATCTCGTTAACGACCGATTCGAATTTGCAGACTAAGGGATGATTATTGGAAATTCCAGGATTCTTAACAACTACATCATACGGCTTTACTAAATTTAAATCACGGTCATTGAGTGACACATGAATACCTAGGCGCTCTATTGCGTCACGCTGTGGGAAATCTTGGTTTGTGGTAAGCGTAACATCATACCCCTTAGCGTTCAAAAGTTTAGCCACAGCTAAACCCGAACGTGCACCACCGATAACTAATGCATTCATGTGAGTGCAATCAAGACTGATCCAATCACCATACACACAAGTCCGATTGCATAAAATAGATTTACAACATCTGTTTCTTCCCAACCATTTAATGTAAAACTATAGTGAATTGGTGTATAACGGAAAACACGTTTTTTACGAATTTTCCACGAAGTACGTTGAATAATAACACATACTGTTTCAAAAACGAAAACACCACCAACAACTGCAAAGATAAGCTCGGCACCCAATAGCACTGAAATCGCTGCAAGCGCTGCTCCCAATGCCAACGACCCAACGTCACCCATAAATATTTTTGCAGGTTTACGGTTAAATACTAAGAAGCCAATTAAGGCACCAATTAAGGATAGTATAAAAAGAAGTACACTATTACGACCTAATTTAATTGCAAGATACGCAAACGGAATCAGTGCAATCAAGGTTGTTCCACCTGCTAAGCCATCCATACCATCTGTTAAGTTTACAGCATTGGATGCGCCAGCAAACATAAACATAATCAAGAACAAGTAACCAATTCCTAGATCTATCGGTTGTTTAACAAACGGAATTGCGAGTAAATTATCGCCTCCTGTTTGAATATATATCACGTAGAACACAACCGATAAAACAAGCTGTGAAAGCATTTTTGCACGAGGTGAAATACCATCATTTTTTCCTTCAGTCACGATTTTGTAATCATCCACAAAACCAATAAAAGCGTAGCTTCCAAAGACAAGGACCAACAACCATAAATCACGATTAACATTGAATCCATTTAGGATTAATGCTACAACAATTGGTACAATAACAAACAATGCGCCCCCAAATGTTGGTGTTTTTTTCTTATTCTTAAATGCGTCTAGTGCATACTCACTCACAGTTTGCTTTGACCCTCGTGTTTCTAAAAAAGCAATGAAACGAGGATACGCTAAGATCGTAAGTATTGCTGAGGCAACAAGGCCTAACAATGCGATTTCCATATACAATTCTCCTTAAATCTGTACTATTATACCAAATTTATGACAATTTGACACTGATTGTTGTGTCGGCGCTCAGTACAGTACCCGCTGCGACACTTTGTGATGCGACATATCCAGAACCTTCAATTGATATGACATAACCAGTCATCGACATGAATGAAGTAACCTCTTTATGAGACCATCCCGTCATATCTGGCATGACAATTTCACTTCCCCCGGTATATAAGATAACCCGTTCATTCGCAATCATATTCGTTTCTGGCAACGGGAATTGTTTAATAACATGTGATCCATTTCCAGCACGAATCGGTGTGAGTCCGTGTGATTTAACACTTTCCTCTGCGGTCACTGCATTGGTATTCGTATAGTTTTCTAATGCTGTTGGTTTAACAGCTTCAATTACGGAATTTCCGTTTGCTTGACTCACATTCATCGCATTAACGGCCGCTTTCACAATTTTATTAACATGAACTGCAGAATAGTCAACATCGTGACCATATTTCGCAGCATAAGATGTATAAACAATCACCTCAGGATCGTTGTAAGGGAATCCCTGAACACTTGAGAAGATATAATCTTCTTTCGAGTAGACTCCATTTTCAACATATTGAGCCGTTCCGGTTTTCGCAATAACTTCAACATCTGGGCTATCAAAACGACGTGCCGATCCCGTTGTAACAACTTGGCGCATCAAATCACGCATGTGTGCCGCCGTTTCTGGCGAATAAACACGTCCTAAATTTTGCGTTTTTCCAATTTGCACCTTTTCTTTTGTGACTGGATCGGTAAATGAATCTATGATATACGGTTTAATTAAACTTCCGTCTGTCATCACCGTCGTATAAGCTTGCGCAATTTGCGCTGAGTTCACTGTAAGAGCATGTCCATAGCCTCGCGACAATTTGGACGCTGGTGACATATCATCTGGATTGTAATATCCTTCAGAAGTTTTGACCCGGTCAATTTCAATAGGCTGAAAGAAACGAAGTTTGGTTAAATAGTTTTGATAAACATCGTAGTTAAGTTGATTTGATAACATTTCCGCTATCATAACGTTTGATGATACAGCATAACCATAATCATATCGGTACATCCCACTATCACTTTCGTTAGCATTCGTAATTGTATTTGTAGCATTTTCAGGCGACGATAAACGAATTGGATTCCCATTTGCATCTTCACCGACATGAAATGGACCTGTGTCATAGACAGCAGCATCATCCCATACACCTTCTTCAATGGCACTCGCAACTGTGAAGGTCTTCATCGTTGATCCTGGCTCATAGGTCCACGTTCCAACACGATCTTCGTAAACATTACCTTCTTTATTCGGGTCAAATCCAGGATATTCACCCCAAGCCAGGATCCGTCCCGTTTTTGCTTCCATAACCAGACCCCATGCCGCAGTTGCTTTAACACCCGGATCTTCTGTAATACCACGTAGTGAATCATCCAACTGGCGTTGAATATTAGCATCTAAGGTTAATTGTACATCTTGACCGTTCTTCGGTTCTTTACGATCGTCAACGGTACTGTAGAGTTTATAACCATCTCGATCTTGCTGGTATTTCTCATAACCATTGGTTCCACTCAACTCATTATCATAGAGTTGTTCAATTCCCATAGCACCTTTTAGCTTGTCATCTTCATCGTCATAATACGTATTTCCGATAAGTTTCGATGTTCCAGCCGTATTAGGATACTCACGGGTACGTACTTGTGTAAATCCTAATCCTTTAAGACCGCTCTCTTCAAGCTGTGCCTTCATCGATGCTGTTATATACTTTCCTTCATACCCAAACTCTACTTGTTTCGCATCTGTGTTCAGATGTTGTAGTGTAGTGGTTGGATTTTGTCCAATAATGCTACCAATAATTTCCGCAGCAGCTTCTTTATCATCAATGTGTGCTATCGTCCCATCAGCAGCAACACGTTCCGTGTCAATATTTGCTGATAAAGTATACGCAATAACATCCTGCGCAAGCACAACACCATTTCGATCTAAAATTCGACCACGTTCGGCCAATAATTTTTGATCGACTTTGTGTATTCCTTTAATCTCATTACCAATATTAGTCCCTGAGTTGAGATGGTACCCAAACACAGACACAATAAAAACATTGGCACCCACTACTGTAAAGGTGAGCGCCATGCCTAATGTGATCATCAATACTTTAAAATTAACAGAACGTTTCAAAACTATTCACCCTTAATCGTTACTGTATTCTTGCTCGCTTGAAGTCCTGCTTCATTTGCGATACCAACGATGCGTGTTGCGTCTCGTAATTGTTGGATGCTAACAGTTACGGATTCATTGGCAGTTTGAACATTCATAATTTCAGCTTCAATTTTTTGAATGTTGGTTGCAAGGTGTTGGTTTGTTGTCTTCACAAAGATTTGTGTTACAAATGTGAAGCATAGCGAAAGTGCGAAGATTGATCCAATCAATCCACTCCAACGTACTTTTCTTGTTTTCTTAACGATTATATGTTTTGCCATGTCTATTTTACCCTTTCGATTCCTCTTAAGATCGCACTGTGTGCACGATTGTTTGTCTCTAGTTCAGAAGTCGATGCTTTTATAGCTTTCGATACCAATTTGTAATCCAATACTTCTTCTTCAATAACTGGTATACGTGGGTTGACTTTAGTTGGTTTTCCGTATTTGTTAAAGATATTCTTAACAATACGATCTTCCAATGAATGGAAAGTAATAACCACAACACGTCCCCCAACGTTAACTGCGTTTATTGCTTGTTCGATAGCACTTTGTGCTTCTTCGAATTCGTTGTTCACTTCAATTCTTAATGCTTGAAATACTTTCTTTGCAGGATGTCCTTTTTTTAGATCTTTAGCTGGATACGCTGCACGGATACATTCAACTAATTCAAATGTCGTGGTTACCGGCCTGTTACTCATAATGTTTTTCACTATACGAGCCGCATACCGTTCTTCAGCATTCTCTTTGAAAATCCGGATGAGTTCAGTGTCACTGTACTCATTGACAACTTCATAGGCGCTCAGAGCTTGCGTTTGATCCATTCGCATATCAAGCCGCGCATCATAGCGATAACTAAAGCCGCGCTCTGGATCATCAAACTGTGGTGATGATACCCCTAAATCAAAGAGGACACCATCAACTGCTTCAACTTTTAACGTTTTTAATGTTTCTGCAAGTTGTGTATAACTCCCTTGCACAAATGTTACTTTATCGGAATATGCTTCAAGGCGCTTTTTTGTACGCTCTAACGCATCATAATCTTTATCAAACCCAATTAAACGTCCAGTAGTCAATTGCTTCACAATTTCGAAGCTATGACCGCCTGCTCCCAAGGTTGCATCAATATAGATGCCATCAGGTTTTACATTTAAGAGATCGATTGTTTCTTTAAGCATTACTGGTATATGTTTCATTCAAAAAACTCCGTTAGAGATTCCGCGATCTCTTCAAAATTCTCACTAGCAAGTGCATAGTAGTTATCCCACTTGTCTTTATCCCATATTTCGACGTGATCACTCACACCGACAAGCACACAATTTTTCTCTAGTGTTGCTTCTTTAACAAGATGACTGGGAATACGGATACGCCCTTGTCCATCGATATCACATTCAGCGGCCTTCGACATAATCATGTGCGTATACATACGCGCCTCACGTTTTGTTGAAGGAAGGCGTTTCAAGTTCTCATAAACTTTAAGCCATTGATCTTGTGTGTAGATAGCCAAACAGCCGTCAAGCCATCGGGTAACAATCATTGTTTCACCGAGTTCATCACGGAACTTAGCAGGTACGATGATACGTCCCTTGCTATCGATTGTATGTTGGTACTCGCCCATGAACATGACGTAACACCCCACTTTCTACCACTTTTCACCACTTTCTACCACTATATTATCATAAACGTTCACGATAGTGTACGGAAACATAAAAAAAAGAGCTGTTTTCACAACTCTTGTAGAAAAATTTAAGAAGTTTGGCAGTTACTTGTGATAATTTGAGTCTAAGGTAACCCCACTCATCTTTTCGAAGAAAAGAACATAGGGACGACGGATTAATAGCTGAATCCAGTAAATCATTCCAAATAGAATGACACCCGCAATGATTGCACCCCCACCCATAATAATCATCGGCTCTTCGAAAAACAGTAATGATTCACTCAACGCATTCACAACAATCCCTGGGCTATATAGTACAAAGAAAACTAACAATGCTCGCCATAGATAGCGGAATACTTTGAAGGACAGTTCATGAGAATTGAAGCGAGTCTTCAACACTTTGCTTCCAACAGTATATCCTTTTGTAAGATACGGGACGAACACAAAGTAAAGCACAAAGACAATCCCGTTTAGAACTGTATCATTGATGGGTCTATCCATGACACGAAGACCAACCGCGACCACCATCACTAAAATGTTAATCACGATGAGATCGACTACAAATCCCGTGAATCGTTTCCAGATAGTAACGTGGTTCGTATAATCTTGATGTCGTTCGAGCATTTTATCCTGATTTGGCAGCACACTCATAAACAGTGGGGCAATTGCATAACCAATAAGCCCTCCGAGTGTGTTGAGCATCAAATCATCAACATCGAAAAGACGATACGGACCTGGATAAATAAAGAATAATCCAGAAAGTTGACTTAACTCAAAAAATAATGCAAGTGCAAAGGACATCATAAAAGTTTGGAGCAATGAGCGCTTAAAGAAATAACGTAAATATACACCGAATGGTATCGTAAGAATAACATTGAAGAGCACTTGCGTCACAACAGGTTGTTTGAGTGCACTGATGTATGTTGATGGATTGGATAATACCAAGCCTGCTTCATTGCGGATATCAGCAATAAACTGAAACGGTACGAGTTGCATCATCTCTCGATATGAGCTGTGAACAGATTCTCGTGCTGGTAACGGAAGAATTACCATAAAATAAGCATTCATCATATAGTAGAGAAATGAGAAAATGATAAATGTGCGAAATAATGGAATGACACCATATTTACGGTATTGGTAAATTGTGTACGGCATTGTAAATAGAAATGCCAGAACCGGAAAAATAAACAGAGCGGTTTTAACCGGATAAATAAATGATTGCATAGCGTTCCCCTTTTCCTATTAATACTAGCAAAAGAAAAGACTCAAGGAAAGTCCTTAAGTCTTAAATTCGTGTATTAATTAGTTTCTTTAAAGAGAACACTTGATAGAAGTGAAAGCGCAAAACGAGTACGAAGTGCAATTAATGCAACAATGTAAACAATTCCTGCACCAGCAATCGCAACCAATGTTCCAATTCGACCTGGCATCACACTTAGTAGTGGTCCTTTCACTAACAAGAGGAACACTCCCATCACTAAAGCAGATAACAGAATCTTGGTCATGTCTTTAACGATATATTTAAAGTATGTTTTTCCTATCAGTTTCTTAGCACTCTTGAAGAGTGGTACAACTGCAATTAGTGCAGCTACAGAATAGGAGAACGAGAGTCCAGCAAGTGGATGTCCTAGTTTTCCAAATAAGAATGGGAAAATAATAAGCCCAATGATAAAGACAATCGTTACAAAGACGGTATTGCGTACCGGTGACTTCATGTCATGATATGCATAGTGAATTCTAAAGAGTAATTCGCGCATACCCATTGCAAGAAGCACCAGTGCATCTGCAACAAAGATTGGAACGATGATATTTACATCGGCTGCAGTTACTTCACCACTCAAGAAGACAAATTCAATGATAGGACGTGCTAATGTAATAAACCCAACAACAGCTGGTGTTACAAACACGAAAATCATTAAGATTGCATCGTTGATTGATTTGTTAAGACGTTTGTTATCATTATTTACAACATTTTGAGCAATCGTTGGATAGGATACATTAAGAATCGCAGTAATGAATATCCCTGATACAAATCCGATTAGCTTTGTAGCGTAAGACATATAACTGTATCCACCGACAGGCACAAGGACTGTCGCAAAATTTTTCATAATAATATCGTTTAATTGACCTAAGACAGCCGATAAGAGTAACGGTAATGCTAATGTAACCATCAAGCGTAAATCTTTATCATTTAAGTCAATCACCGCACGATAATCGAAGCCCATCTTTTTCATATAAATGAATATGACTGCAGCTTGGAAAATTAATGCAGCAAGTTGTCCATATGCAAGTAAGAGCGTATTCCCACTTTTATTTGCAATAATAATCGCAACAATAACAATTACGTTTGATGGAATTGTCACCAATGCAGGGATAATAAAGTTTTTCTTGACGTTTAGATATCCACTTCCGAGTTGAACTATGGCAATCGAGAAGATTCCAAAGGCGATAACTCGTAAGAATGGTACGGCATACAACATCGCTTCATGACTTAAATTTGAAGCAAATAAGAAAATTACAAATTCAGGTAATACAAACATCAAGACCATCATGACCATACAGAATAGCAACATGATATTTAAGATATTACTTGTGAATCGGTTCGCGCGATCTTCGTCTTCATTAAGAATTCGAGTTAGCATCGGGATAATTCCCGTTACCAAGACTGCTCCAATGATTGAAAGCACACTATTTGGAATGGTAATAGCAAGTGTGAATGAATCTGAAACTGCACCAAATCCAAAGTTAGAACTAAGCGTTATGTCTCGTATAAATCCCAATACTTTTGAAAGTATGGTTATGAACATAACGACAACGGTCATTTTTTTCATAGTTTCTACTTCCTTAGCGGATTACGCGCCATTCTAATTCAAGTTGGACATCATACGTATCTTTAACTCGTGTTATGCATTCATTGATAACAGCTTTCATATCCGCAACCGTTGCGTTTCCAGTGTTAACAATAAATCCTGGGTGTTTTTCTGATACCATTGCTCCCCCAGATGTAAAGCCACGAAGATTGACACCATCGAACAATTTCCATACGAAGAGTGAGTTTCCATCTTTGTCTTTTGGACGTTTAAACACACTTCCAGCATTTGCGAAATTACGCGGTTGTTTAACGTAACGTTCATGACGGTAGTAAAGCATCTTCTCAAGGGATTCGTTATAATCGCCTTCAGGAGCACTAAGCCCTGCTCGCAACATGAAGACGGGCATTTGTGTGAGTCGTGAATAGCGATAAGCAAAGAATGCTTCATCCGGCTCAATACGTTCCACCTGATCTGTCTCATAGTTATACACTTCAATCCAGTTTACATATTGGCCAATAGCATACTGCCATTGTCCGGCATTCATAATCAATGCACCACCCATGGTGCCAGGAATATCTTCACAGAATTCATAGCCTCCTATAGATTGTTCACATGAGAACCATGCGAGACGATTGAGACGTGTCCCAGCTTCAACGACGATTTCTCCATCATTGAGTTCGATATCGTTTATCATCGATGTGATAATAAATACCGTGCTGTCATCAAAATAATCTTGATCAAACATCATATTTGATCCATTTCCAATAATTACAATTTTTTTATCTTTAAATGCTCGCAATGCTTGCACGAATCCATTGATCGTGTGCGGCATTACAATCGTATCAGCTTTAACATCTAATCTTAGTGTATTGAAGCGTTTCAAAGACGCATCTCTCATTACGAAGTATTCAGTCATACAAACTCCTTTTTTAACGTGTAGTCATCAACCTAAAGTCTATCATTTTTAGGGGTCATTATTCAAGTTCTGATAGAATTTTCGGCACATCTGCTACCGTGATAATTCCAATCGGTTTTTCGTTCACAAATCCTTGTTCGGTAATAATCATTGCAATCATAGATTGCCCCTTTTCATGCATCCGATTAAAGATCTTTAACACATCATACAATGTTGTCTCACCACTGACAAAAATAACTCGCGAGTCTTTTTCGTAGTACTTGAGGATATCGTTCACAGTATATTGTTTAAGGTCTAACGTAGCGTCAGCATTTTGTTCTAAGAACATTTGATAAAGGCGCGTGTGCAATAAACCAACATACCGGTTATCCCGATAAACAGGTACAGCTGAATAGTTTTGCTTACGTTGAATTTTTAAAATCTCCGAGAACGATTCGGTTCCTTCCGCAACAAACACACGATTCATCGGAAAGACATCGCGAATACGACGAGGTGACTTCAAAGCTTTGATAATCAATTCCATTGTCGCAATTACAGAATCATGAGGCTCAGCAATTGCTTCGTTTTTCCCTGCACGATTATGAACGATGGCATTCCGAAGCTGGCCGAACTCAGTCAGCTCGTTTTTATAGGTTCCAAATACCGGATGTTTCGGTGCGGCCATATGAACCATTTGCGAAAACCCAACATTTGGGCTGCCCAAATAGTCTTTCAAGAACATTTCAATCGTTACAAATGCATCAATAAATTTTTCAGAATTTTTGGTATCCATTATGACTCCTCACTTACTGTCATTATATCATCAATTTGACGTCGAATTTCTTGCAAACTTTCAGCATTTGGCCAGTAAACATAATACTTGTAATCTGATGGTAACGAATAAACCTCTTGCATGTCGCCGGTTCCGCCAAGTATTGCCTCATGGATGGTCCAACTGTTGTTTTGAGATAAGTGTTGTGACAGTAATTTTGATATGTCGTCCTCTGTTAAATTGGTATCGACCATATCTTTGAAGTATCGACTCAATTGTGGAATTTTCATCATGTGTTCAGATGACGAAATCCTCGTAATAATTCCTTTTAGTAAGGCTTGATGATTCGCTACCCGCGCAAGATCACCTGATTCGATATTATAACGCTCACGTGCAAATTCTAATGCCTGCGTGCCATCCAAGGTATTCATACCTTTTTTGATATGCATTCCTGAATCAGTCGTAAACTCATTATCTGAGTAAACATCTACACCACCTAGAATATCAATGATATCTACTAATCCTGTAAAGTTTATTCGGACAAAATAATTAATCGGCTGGTCCACAAGGTTTTCAACAGTTTTAACAGTACATGAGATTCCATAAAGTCCTGCGTGTGTAAGTTTATCGAGCGATCCATCCTCACACCCAAGCGGTACATAAGTATCACGTGGTAGGCTTACACTCAACAATGACTGAGTTGCTGGATTAACTGCAACAATCATATTCATGTCACTTCGTGATCGAGTCACTACATCACCATAGAGATCAACACCACTTATCAATACTGTGAAAGGTTCCTTCGTAACATCAACAGGTTTTACAATCTCTGGACGTGCTACTTGAAAAACAATTTTCTCAGATACATGAGCCCATGATTCGAAATCTGTTTCAAAGAACATAATATCTTGTAAAACGTTGCTTTGAGATAAAATACCATCGATTTTTTCAGACTTAAGATCATCGACTAATTGGTTGGTATCTCCGTAATGGATTAATTCTGCTTTAGCAACTTGTTCGTTATTTTTTTTAACGTCCGCTAACGTCTCTTTAGTAAAATGACCGTAATAGCCAACTTTATTTATTGTATCTGCATCAACAACGTCATTACGACGCACTACCACAAATTCCAAGACTTCATAGTCTTTAGCATCGGATAGATTATCAACAAATTGTTGTCCCAACACAAACCCAAAAGCAATAATCAACATAGAGACACCTAAGGTATATCGCCAGATTGATTTTTTTGTTAAGAGTAAAACTAACATTGAAAGTGCCCCACACGCAAAGATTAGTATCAATCGATACTGCATCGGTAAGAATCGCATACTTAAAAGTGACATCACTAAGATGGCACTCGCTATGACGATGAAGATTGTTGCATAAGGTTTTACCGTTTTGTTTTTCATCCTGTCACTTCCTTTTCCCACAAAATCACATAAAAAAAGTCTTGTTATCCAAGACTATTTTTATTATTTAACCTCTTTACGGTCAACACGATGAGGTACTTTCCACTCACCTGTTTGTGGGTCTTTAGCTAGAGTTACTCTAGGTAATTTGTAATGTGTACGACGGCTGTTTTTGCGAGCCTTAGAAGTACGTCTTTTTGGAACTGCCATGTTTTCACCTCCGTTTAATCAAACTTGAAATCTTTCAATTTCGCGAGTCTAGGATCAATTTCTTGACTTTTTTCGTTTATATAATCTTCTTCAGTCATCACTACCCAGCCATCACCTTCAGGATATGTTTCCAAATCCGGGTGAACTGCTTTCAGTGGCACTTCAGCAAAGATTGCATCCATAAAATATGGAGACAAATCAAGTGTTTCCCCTTCAACTTCTTCTATACCTTCGTCTTCTGGTCCTAATGGATCAAAACTAAACATATCATCCACACGAACTGAGAATTCAATATCAAATGGACGTAATGTTATCGCACAAGGCACTGTCATGATCCCCTCAACCCGAAGATCTAAAATCAGTCTTGAAGAGTGGCTGTCATAATAACCATGACCTACTGCGAAGATATCACGTAAACCTAAGAGACGAGGGTTTTCTTTAAGTCGTGTTGGGTCTAATTCCACAGCCTCATCCAAATCGATACGTTGTGACGTTAGCTTGTCCAAATCATTTCTAACAAAAATCATACTCTCACCTACTTTTTTAACGCTACTTAATTATAGAGAAAAGCACCTATCTTGTCAAACGAATTGTGACTGATTTGGTGCTTTCTTCTGATTATTAATTTATTTATTGTAATCTGTTCTTTTTTTAAATTAGTTTCAATGTATTTTGAACAGAGAATTATCCTAAAATTGCATTCAAGTTAATAAAATAGCCACGACCACGAACGGTTCGAATTGAATCACGGCCGAGTTTGTCACGAATGTTTTTAATGTGAACATCAACGAAACGGTGGTTCACACTCTCATCATCACGCTTTTCTGGATAGAGTGTTTCCATAACTTCTTGACGTGTTACAATATTCTCTTTCGCATCGATAAGCAACAAGAGAATTTCTTTTTCAATCGCGGTTAATGAAACCATTTGTTTGCCACGTTGTATTGTATTGGTCAGGTTATTTATTTCTAAATCATTATCCAAATAACGAATTGGCTCATAGCCAGAGTTACGTGTCTTTTTCAATGAATCACATTCTGTTACAGCTTTCAGTACATAGGCTTTAATCAAATCAATGTTAGCATCGCGATGTGTATGGAATCGAATATCACGTTGAATGATTTCTAGCTCCGTTTCATCACCATCATCATGCAACAATACAATCGCAGAGTTCTTATTTTGAAATTTCAAAATCTCATAATAATCAATCCAGTTGAATCGTTCCATATGCGCATCCATAACAAAGCAAATATCTCCATAGTTTTGTGTCAATGCCTCTAATGGCGTTACCACATCAACGATGGATTTTATGCCCGTTAAAGCGTCTCGAAGCTCATGGCTTTTAAAGACGTCCTCACTTATAATTGTAATCATAGAATACCCCCCTGATTT